>DATLEF010000042.1:0-8414 GCA_035525455.1 Burkholderiales bacterium | reverse complement strand
GTTACCTGCCGCAGCAAGAAGCATTGCGGGCTACGCCCGCCGCTGCGGCTCGGTGAACGAACAGAGAGAAACCAAGGTTTCTCTCCGTAACCACTCTTCCTTCGGCCCGCAGTCCTACTCGATCTTGCGCGCCTCATGTTCGCGACGTAGCTTTAGGCATGAGCGCCGTCTGCATTCTTCGGCAGATAGCGCAACTGCACCGTCAGAGCCGAGACGTCGATCTTGCCGAGCTTCAGCAGCCGTGCCTCGATCGCGGCGCGCGAGCGGTTGTGTAGCTTCGCGAGCTCCGCTGAAGTCCTCCCTGCGTCGAAGGCTGCGGCGAGCCGCTCTTCCTCCTCCGGCGTCCAGCGCACGAATGTGTTTGCCGGCATGTCGCCGCTCTTGCGCTCTTCGCCTGGCGCTGGCGCTGGACGGCCGCTTTCCATGGCACGCACCGCTTCGAACAACGCGCGTACGGTATCCGGATGCTGATAAGGACTGTCCGCGGCAAACACTTCACCGGTTGCCGGATGCACGCCGTTCGCGAGCGCATTCAAGATCTTCACTGCCTGTTCCCTGTCCATGTTGCCCTCCGTCTGAAGTGAATTTGTCCGTTGTCGTTTGCGTCTTCTTCGTGAAGCGCATTGCAGACAACGTCACCTTTCATGACGGCGTTGACGGATGCAGGCTAGGCCTTTTGGCCGTAAACGGAATGCGCCGCGAGCCGTTTGGGAGGCGACTTACGCGCGTGGAGACGGGTCGTCGCTCGCGCTCTTCCTGCGCATGCTGCCGGCCACGATCTTGAATTCGAACAAGCGGCATTCGAGCGCCCCGTTGTAAAGCGGCGTGCGGCGCGACGGCGACAGGCCGATCAGCTTCGGCAGGCGCAGGTCCGCGGTGAAGATGTAGGCAATCCAGCCGGCATATTTTTTCTTCAGTGCATCACCGAGCTGAGGGTACAGCGCTGCGAGGGTGTGCTGGTCCTGCAGCCGCACACCGTAAGGCGGGTTCATGACCAGCACGCCCGACGGGGCGGGCGGCCTCATTTCGAGCACGTCGGCTTGTTTCAAGACGACTGCATGTTCGACGTCCAGTGCGGCGAGGTTTTCACGCGCGAGCTTGAGCGTATCGCCATAGCGGTCGCTGCCGCAGATCGCGAGCGCCTGCGCCGCACGCAGGCGCGCGCGCGCCGCGTCTCTAAGCTTGTTCCATGCGGGTGCGTCGAAGCTCGCGAGCTTTTCGAAACCAAAACTGCGCGTAAGCCCCGGCGCACGATCGAGCGCGATCATCGCTGCTTCGCACAGAAACGTGCCGCTGCCGCACATCGGATCGAGTAGCGGCGTGCCCGGTTGCCATCGTGCGAGCCGCAATATGCCGGCTGCGAGATTCTCACGTAGCGGGGCCTCGCCGGCCGCTTTTCGATAGCCGCGTTTGAATAAAGGCTCCCCGGACGTGTCGAGGTAGAGCGTGAACTCGGACTCGAACAGGAAAGCATGTATGCGCGCACCGGGATCCCGCGTGTCGACGCTCGGCCTCACCCCGGTCGCGGCGCGGAAGGCATCACAAACTGCGTCCTTCACGCGCAGGGTGACGAAATCCAGGCTCTTCACCGCCGCACGGATGCCCGCTACATCGACGCGTATCGTGCGCTCAACCGGGAACCATTCGTGCCACGGCAGCGCGCGCACCGCAGCGTAGATGTCCTGCTCGGAGGCGTAGGATCCGGTCGCGACCTGCCACAGCACGCGGCTCGCGATGCGGCTTTCCAGATTGACGCGGTAGCAAAGCTCGAGCTCGCCGCTGAAGCGCACTCCGCCGTCGACGACTGCGGAGTCGCTCGCGCCGAGTGCCTCGAGCTCGTCGTTAAGTATCGACTCGAGGCCGCGCGGACAGCTGGCGAAAAACGTCTGGGACATAAAGGTCTACGTTGCTTCCTGCCTCGCAGCTCCGCTGCTCTGCAGGGCATTAAGGACATCGCTTAGGCGGCTCGCGCCGCTACAAATAATCGCTACCGCAGCGGTACGTAGATCTCGTACGAGACGCGGTGGCGTCCGTTTGCGGCGCGACGCAGCTCGGTCACGCGTGCCTCGATGCGTGCGCCATGATCCAGCTGGCGCGCGATGTCCGCATTGTCCTTGCGCGGCACGTACCCGAGCATGCGGCCCTGCCATTCGATCCTGACGGCGTTGGTGTCGTGCGGATTTCCGGGCTCGCGCGCGAGCGTCAGCCGATCGCCTGTCTTCATCGCATTCCACGCGGCGTTACCGTCGTAATAGGCGAAGCCGGCGAGCGGGGCGTGCTGCACGATGATACGCGCCGCTGCGTTTTCTGCAGCGCCGGCCGATGTGGCCGATAAAAGCAGAAGCGTGAGACACCAGGTCGCGGACATGACACGCATCGGGTGCGCTATTTGAGCAGCCTGCGGCGCGCGAGCACAAGCGCGATGTACAGACTCACGACGGCGTACGCGCACAGCACAAGCACATGCAGCATTGCCGATGATGGCACCGTGCCCGTCATCAGGGGCCGGGCGAGCGCAACGGCGTGCGTGAGCGGCAGCGCGCCGGCTGCCGCCTGCAGCCAGTCCGGCAGACGATCCACTGGAAAAAATACGCCTGAAGCGAGCATCATCGGTGTGATAGCCAGCGTGAAGTAGTACATGAAGAAGTCATAGCTCGGCGAAAGCGAAGTCATCACCAGACCGAGGCTGCCGAATACGAGCCCCGTGAGAAAGACGAGAGGAAGCACCCACAGGGCCAGCGGCGAAGAGGTGAGGCCGAGCGCCGCCGCGACGAGGAAGACGGCCGTGCCGGACAGGAATGCTTTGCTTGCCGCCCACACGACTTCACCGAGCACGACGTCTTCCAGCAACACCGGAGCGTTGATGATGGCGTCCCAGGTGCGCTGGACGTGCATGCGGGAGAAGCTCGAGTACATCGATTCGAACGACGCGCTCATCATCGTGCTCGAGCACACGGTGCCCGCGGCGAGAAAAGTGATGTACGGCAGCCCGCCGACCTCGGGCAGCATTGCGCCCAGCCCGTAACCGAGCCCGAGCATGTAAAGCATCGGATCCGCGAGATTGCCGAGCATCGACGGTATCGCGAGCTTGCGCCATACGAGCCGGTTGCGGCGCCAGACGTGTACGAAGCGCAGGCTCAGGCGCGGGAGCGTGATACCGCTGCTTTTCACGGCCGTGACTTCAATCGCGCAGCTCGCGGCCGGTGAGCTTCAGAAATACGTCTTCCAGGTTCGCCGGCCGGTGCAGGTAGCGCAAGCCCGGCGCACCGTCTAGCGAGTGTACGATTTCGTCGGCATCGTGCGCATAGCAAAATATGGTCTCTCCTGTTTTCTCGAAGCGCTCGGACGCTTTGCGCCCGATCCGCTCCGCCCAGCTCTCGGCGCCATCTCCGTAGACTTCGACGACCTGCGGCTCGATGTACTGCGCGATCAGGTCGCGCGGCTCGCCTTCGGCTATCTTGCGGCCGTGGTCGATTATCGCGACGCGGTGGCAAAGGCGCTCGGCTTCATCCATGAAATGCGTGGTGAGCAGGATCGTCCGGCCTTCGTTCGTCAAGCTTCGCAGCCGTTCCCAGATCACATGGCGCGCCTGAGGATCGAGACCCGTGGTCGGCTCGTCGAGGAAGATGAGCTGCGGATCGTTCACCAGCGCGCGCGCGAGCGTCAGACGCCTTTTCATGCCGCCCGAGAGCGTCTGGATACGCGATTCCCCCCGCGCTGAGAGTCCTGCGAATTCCAGCAGCGACGGAATGCGCGTTTCGAGCTCGCGCTCGCGCAAGCCGAAATAGCGGCCGTAAACGACGAGATTCTCGCGCACCGTGAAATCGGGATCGAGATTATCGACTTGCGGCACTACGCCCACGCGCCGGCGCGCTTCGCGCGCCCGCTGCGGGACCGGCAAGTCGAGCATCGTGATCTCGCCCGCGTCGGGGTCGGTGAGCCCGAGACACAGCCGCAGCGTGGTCGTCTTTCCGGCGCCGTTCGGGCCGAGCAGCCCGAAACAGACGCCGGGCTCGAGATCGAGATCGATGCCTGCCACCACTTCAGTGCCGTCGTACGATTTTCGCAAGCCCTTCACGCTGAGGTGCACCATCGTCAGCGGCAGTTCTGCACGACGATTTGGGCGAGGAGATTCAAGCGTCCGTGAAAGAAGTGCTCGCCGCCGGGAACGACGACGATCGGCAGATGCTGCGGGCGCGCCCAGTCGAGGACCGCCTGCAGCGGCACGACGTCGTCGTGCTCGCCGTGCACGACGAGCGTGTCCGCGGGTACCGTTTCGGCAGGGAAGCGATTCACCGCAGGCCCCACCAGCACCAGGCGCTGTGCGTCGAAGCGTTTCGCAACGCGTGTCTGCACGAAGCTGCCAAAAGAAAAACCCGCCAGGATAAAGGCGGGATTGGCGTAACGCTTACGCAGATACTCGGCGACCGTCAGAAGATCCTCGGTTTCGCCCAGTCCTGAATCGTATGCGCCTTCACTTCTGCCCACGCCGCGAAAATTCGGACGCACCGCGGCGTAGCCGAGATGGTAGAAGGCCTTCGCAAGCGTGGTGACGACCTTGTTGTCCTTGGTGCCGCCCTGAACCGGATTCGGATGCGCGATGAGCGCGACGCCGCGGCGAGCCGCACCGGGATCGTTCAGGTCGGTTTCGATGGCTCCGGCAGGCCCTTCGAGCATCAGACGTTCGAGACTCGCCGCCGGCATGGGCCGGATCTGCAATTCGGCCATGGATCAAGCGAACGTCAGTGATGGACCGTGAGTCGTACAGGGTAAATCGCCGATCGTCGGAATTCGCAAGGCGTAATCTTGCGATTCAACCTCTACGATTCAGTCTCCGGCAACCGCAAACGCTCGACGATGCGACCGTTCTGCAGGTGCTCGCTGATGATCTCGTCCACGTCTTCGCGGTCGACGTAGGTGTACCAGACGCCTTCCGGATAGACGACGATCACCGGTCCTTCGTCGCACCGGTCCAGGCACCCGGCCATGTTGACGCGAACTTTGCCAGGCCCGGAAAGCTTGAGCTCTTTCACGCGGCTTTTCGCATAATCGCGCACGGCCGTGGCGCCGCTGTCGTTGCAGCAGCGCGCGCCGTTTTCGCGCTGGTTACAGCAGAAAAATATATGGTGTTTGTAGTAGTCCACAGCCGACATTATAGATGACCTCGCCGTCGGCGCGCGCAAACCGTTTCGCGGAAGGGGCGGCGGCTATGCGCTGGGGCGCTTTCCAGCCACGGCCGCCGCATAGACCAGAGCCAGAAACGGCCACAGCTCCGAGAGCGCGCGCACGATCCCCGAAAAGCTCAGAAAATGGGTTGCCCCGCCGGCGATGAGCTGCGGGGGAAGGGTCTGGTACGGGTTTTCGGGTCCTACGTTGATGATTGCGATGCCTGCTGCGAAGCTCACGCATGCGGCGACCCATTGCGCGCGTCGCCCCACGTGGGTCAGGCCATAGAGCACCACGCCGCCGACCAGCACGCCAAGCATCACGCCCGGAGTAATCCATGCCCATGGAGCAGCCGTCTTGCTCAGCGCAAGTGCGGTCAGCGCTTTGGCCGCAATGCCCGCGCCGAGCACGGCGGCAGTCACGGCGCCGCGCGGCTGCGTTTCCCGCGTGAGGGCGACGATGATGAGGCCCACTCCCAGCAGGTTCAAGCCCACCACCGCGGCTTCAGCGGAAAGCAGGAGCTGCGGCTGGTGAAAAAACCACACCGGCAGATCGAAGGTGTCGCGCAGGTTGCCGGTGCCGAAAAGCTGTGCCGCCGGATGCAGCTGCGTCACGAGCCAGAGGCACACGAGCACGAGACCTACATCAGCGCTCGGTCCGTATACGAACCATTGCTCGCGCGCGCGTGCGAGGCGGATGCCGAGACTCTGTGTCGGCGCAAACATCGGGGCCGCGAGCGCGCCGAGCAATCCGCCGAGCGAGTTGGTCAACACGTCGACATTGGACGCGATGCGCGCCGGCATGAACATCTGCACGGTCTCCATCGCAACGCTGGTGAGGGACGCAAGCGCCGCCGCGACGAACACCGCGCGGCGGATGCCGTAGCTTCGCATGCAGGCGCGCGCGAGCAGAAAGCCGAGCGGCACGTAGGCCGCGATGTTCACCACGACGTCCTCGAGCGTGATATACCTCGGCCACGGCGCGGTCAGAAACAGGCGGATTTCTTCCGGCGGCACCCACCAGCCGCGGAATGGCTGCAAGCTGGCATAGGCGATGACCACGAAGTAAGCTATCGCGAGCACACGCGCAAGCAGCCCGCGCGGCGCGCGCGCTGCGCGTTGTTGATCTGCGGATTCCATGACCAAATCGTACGACATTTTCAACGGCGACGCAGATGGCCTGTGCGCGCTGCACCAACTGCGTCTCGAAACTCCGTGCGCGGCGGAGCTCGTGACCGGTGTGAAGCGCGACATCCGTCTGCTCGACCGCATCGACGCGCGTGCGGGCGACACGCTCACCGTGCTCGACGTTTCAATGAAGCGCAATGCGGCTGCGCTCAAGCGGGCGCTCGAAAGCGGCGCGCGCGTGCGCTACTTCGACCATCACGCACCCGGTGAGATCCCACAGCATCCCGCGCTCGAAGCGCACGTCGACACGGCGCCTGACATATGCACGAGCCTCATCGTCGATCGTTACCTGGGTGGGCGGCATCGCATGTGGGCCGTAGTCGCGGCCTTCGGCGACAATCTCGTGCAGTCGGCCATCGCAGCGGCTCAGCCGCTGCATCTGGATCTCACCGAGCGCGCACGTTTGCACGAGCTTGGTGAGTGCCTGAACTACAACGCGTATGGCGAGACGGTGGATGATCTGCACTACCATCCAGCCGACCTGTATCGGACGCTCGAGCGTTATCGCGATCCGCGCCATTTCATTTTCGACGAGCCGGTGTTCAACGTGCTGCGCAGCGCCTACGCGGAGGACCTCTATCGGGCAAACGAGATCGATCCGTGTACGCAAGGCGATCAGCTGGCGGTTTTCATTCTGCCGGACGCCGCGTGGAGCCGGCGCATCAACGGACTCTTCGGTAATCGCCTCGCGCAGGCACATCCGAAGCGCGCACACGCGGTGCTGGTGACGAAAGCGAAAGGCTACAGCGTCAGCGTCCGGGCGCCGCTCGAGCGCCCGCACGGCGCGGGCGCGCTGTGCGAACGCTTTGCAACCGGTGGAGGACGCGAAGGCGCGGGCGGCATAGACGATCTTCCCGATTCGGAGCTCGAGCGACTCATCGGGTGCCTGCGCGAAGCATTCAGCGCGCCATAGCGTCTGCCGCTATTGGCGCTTTTGCCCGAACGCCGAGCTCCAGCGTCGCAAATGCGAAAAGCCAGAGCAGCGCGTCGTACGCGTCGAACCAATCCCCGCGCCATGCCCACATGAATACCAGCAAGGCGAGTCCCGCATAGAGGCTCAGTGCGATGACGGAGAGCGTGCGCTGCGCGCGCTGTGCAAGATGCGGCCGGCGCACCTCGACCTCGAGCAATACGACCATCGCAATCCACAGTAGGCTGTTTGCCGCGTCGAGCGCGTTGTTTTCGAAAATGTAGCCGACCGTCGCGGCAATCACCCCAGCGGCCGCAGCAAGGCGCAGCGCGCGCAGCGCAAGCCTGCGCCCGCCGCGCGCGAGTGGAACGGCAAAGCGCGTTTCGGCCTCGAACAGAACGAGCAGCAGTAACCACGCGCATGCATCCAGCGCCTTGCTGGCGCTTCCCGCAAACGCAAAGGACGCCGCGTTCGCAGCGAGGAGCGCGAATAAAACGGCTTTGAACAAAGCTTATGCGGCGGCGCTTTCCGCGGTGTTGTGCGATGCGCCGTAACGCTGGGGCGCCAGCGAGCCGATCACCATGCCGGCCACGGCTGCGAGGAATCCCGCAAACTGCGGTGGCACTGCGGCACCAGGCCACGCGAGCTCCATGCTCAGCCACGTGACAAGCCCACCGAGTGCCGCCGCGAGCGCGCCTTGAGTCGTGGCCTTCGACCAGTACACGCCGGCTGCGAGGGGCACGAACGCAGCGACCAGGGTCACCTTGTAGGCGTTTTCCACCATCTTGTGGATACTGGCGTCGCTCAGAATCGAATAGATCGTAACGAGCACGGCGAAGCAGACGACGACCGCGCGTGTCATCCACAGAAAGCCGTCGTCGCTCAAACGCGGAAACTGCTCCCGCAGCACGTTTTCGGCGATCGTCACGGAAGGCGCGAGCAATGTGCCACTCGCAGTGCTCATGATCACCGAGAGCAGCGCGCCGTAAAAAATGATCTGTGCGGGCAGGGGCAGATGCTTCATGACCAGCGTGGGCAGGATCAACTGCGCATCCTTCTCGATGAGCGACGCGACCATGGGCGGGTCGATCATCGTGGCTGCGTAGACCAGAAACAGCGGCACCGCCGCGAAGAGAAAATACGCAACACCT
>DATLEF010000029.1:0-5204 GCA_035525455.1 Burkholderiales bacterium | reverse complement strand
GTGATGGCGATGCCCCGCAGGCGATTCGCCTGCATCTGCGGGCGCGTGCCGATGAGCGAGCCGTATCCGACCTGGACTTCACCCGAGAGCATCGCGGGAATGACCGCAGCGGTGCCTTTATACGGCACGTGGACGATGTTGATGCCCGCCTGGTGGTTGAAGAGCTCGCCGGCAAAGTGCTGCAGCGTACCGGTCCCCGACGTGCCGAAATTCAACTTGCCGGGGTTCGCTTTCGCATGCGCGATCAATTCCTTCACCGTTTTGACCGGCAGCGAGGGATGAATGTAGAGCACGTAGAAAAGCGACGTCGCCTGGGAGACGCCCTGTAGGTCTTTCTCGAGGTCGTACGGCAGGCTCGGGTTCGTCGCCGAGTTCACCGAAGTCGACGCCGAGATGAGACAGATCGTGTAGCCGTCCGGATTCGCTTTCGCCGTGTAATCCACGCCGATCGCGCCGCCCGCGCCGGTGCGGTTATCGACGACGACCTGGGTCCCCCATTTTTCGCCGAGCTTCTGTCCGATCGTGCGCGCTGTCGTGTCGGTGCCGGCGCCGGCCGCGAACGGAACGATGAAACGGATGGGTTTGCTGGGATAGCCGGTTGCTGCGTCGGTTTGTGCCGCCTGTAGCGGCGAAGCAAGAAGCGCGGCGGCACAGCACGCGCTGATGAATCGGATGTCGAACACGATCAATTTTCTCTCCTCGTTATTGCTTGCAGAGGTGGTTCATGGGGCTGCAAGGGCATGGAGTATAAACGCGCACGGCAGCGGTGTGTTGACGAGGCCTGAATGCGTCCGTGCTAACCTCGCAGGCATCGTGTACTCAGGAATTCCGGAGAGGAGAATGATGCAAAAGATCGTTCGGTGTTGTCTCGCCGCGCTCGTGGTGTCCGCTGCGACTGCGGTTGCGCAACCGTATCCGGTCAAACCGATCCGCATGATCGTGCATTTCCCGCCCGGCGGTCCCACCGACTTGGTCGCCCGCGCGATCGGTCAGAAAATGACGGAAGCGTGGGGCCAGCAGGTGATCGTCGACAACCGTCCGAGCGCGGGAGGCGTGATCGGTGTCGAAGCGGCGGTGCGCGCCGCGCCGGACGGCTATACGCTGCTCTTCGCGACCGGCGGCAGCATGTCGATCGCGCCGGCGCTCGGCACGAAGCTGCCCTACAACGTCTTCACCGATCTCGCGCCGATCAGTCTCGTGGTGATCAATCCACAGATACTCGTGCTGCATCCGTCGGTGCCTGCCAATTCGGTGAGTGAGCTCGTGAAGCTCGCGAAGGCTAAGCCCGGTCAGATCAACTACGCATCGGTCGGTCCGGGCAGTCCCAACCATCTCGGCGTCGAGATGCTGAAGTTCATGACCGGTATCGATATGGTCCACATTCCCTATAAGGGTACGGCGCCGGCAATCACCGACGTGCTGGCGGGACACGTGTCGCTCATGTTCAACAGCATGCCGTCGGTGCTGCAGCATGTGAGGGCGGGAAAGCTCAAAGGCATCGCGGTCGGCAGTGCGAAGCGCTCGCCCGCAGCGCCTGACATCCCGACGGTCGCCGAGTCCGGAGTGCCTGGATTTCAGTATGTGACGTGGTATGGACTCTTCGGACCTGCTGCGCTTCCGAAAACTATCATTGCGAAGCTGAACGGCGAAGTCGTGCGCATCCTGCAGGACAAGGAAGTTGCGCAGCGCCTTGCGCGCGAAGGCGCCGAGCCGGCACCCGGCACGCCTGATGCGCTGGCGAAGTTCATGCGCGCCGAACACGAGCAGTGGAAAAAGACGATCGCCGCGGCGAAGATCAAGATCGATTGAAGCAGGGTCAAACGCGTATCGGTGCAGCGGAGGGCGTACGGACCTTCCGAATATGCGTGATATTCTCGCTCACGTGAGGAGGAGGGCAACAAGATTGGCTCACGCATGTGCGCTGCTCGCAGCGGTGGGCCTGTACATTTTTGCGACGCTCAGCGTTCACGCGCAGGACAAGCGGCCCGCCGGCGCTGAAGATTATCCGAGCAAGCCCATCAGGCTGATCATCGCTTCGCCGCCCGGCGGCGGCATCGATATCATCGGCCGGCTCGTTGCTCAGAAGCTCACCGAAAGCTGGTCGCAGACCGTAATCCCGGACAACCGGCCGGGCGGGGCCAACACGCTCGGCACCGCCCTCGTCGCGAAAGCGCCGCCCGACGGTTATACGCTGCTCGTGCAAAGCCTCGGCATCGCGTACGCGGGCGAGCTGCGGAAGCTCCCATTCGATGCCGCGCGCGATCTCGTTCCGATCGTGCCGGTCGCCACGCAGCCTTCGATGCTGGGCGTGTATGCTTCCGTTCCGGCGAAATCGGTTCGCGAATTCCTGCAGCTCGCGCGCAGCAAGCCCGGCCAGCTCACATATGGTTCGGCAGGGCCGGGCGGCGCCTCGCATATGGCAACCGAGCTGCTTTCGAGCATGGCGGGCATCAAGCTCGTGACAGTGCAATACAAAGGCATCGGCCCGGCAATGACCGGAATCCTGAGCGGCGAAGTCGACCTGGGCGTGCTCGGCATCTCGACCATGCTGCCGCACGTAAAGAACGCGAAGATACGCGCGCTGGGGGTGACCGGTGCAAAACGCTCGACGCTCGCGCCCGACGTGCCCACGATCGCCGAAGCGGGCGTGCCGCGCTACGAATTCGAAGCGTGGTACGCACTTTTCGCGCCGACGAAGACACCGCATGCCGTGATCGTCAAAATAAACCACGAAGTGAATCGCGCGCTTCAGCAATCCGATACGCGTCAGCGCCTGGCGGGCATCGGAATGGATCCGCTGGGCGGAAGCGAAGAAGCGTTCAGCAAATATTTTCAGTTGGAAGTCGCGAAGTGGGCAAAGGTCATCCGGGACGCGAAAATCAGCGGTGAGTAGGGACCGCGGGAGAAGGTGGTGAAAGCATTGCGGACGGCGCTCTTCGCGCCAGGCAACAACAAGCGCGTGATGGAGAAAGCGTTCGAAAGCGGCGCGGACGCGGTCATATTCGATCTCGAGGATTCGGTTCCGCTCGCGGCGAAGGTAGAAGCGCGCGTGCTGGTGGCGCAGGCCATCGATCGCGGCGCAGCTGCCGGGGCCGGGCCTTTCGTCACCGTGCGCGTGAACGCAGCCGCGACGGGTCTCCTCGAGGACGATCTCGCAGCGGTCGTGCGAGTCGGGCTCGGTGCAATATTCCTGTCGAAAGCCGAGAGCATCGAAGAGATCGAGCGCACCGCGGCGTTGCTTGACGCGCTGGAACGAAAGCAGGGGCTCGAGCGCGGCACCGTCGAAATCATTCCGATGATCGAAAGCGCGCTGGGTGTGTATCGCTGTTTCGAAATGGCGAATGCTTCGCCGCGTGTGGCGACAACGTGCATCGGGACGGCGCAGGACGGCGACCTGCAGACCGATCTCGGCTCGGGCTGGTCGAGCGAAGGGCCCGAGCTCATGTATGCGCGCTCGAAAGTGCTGCTCGACACGCGCGCTGCGGGAAAGGCGTATCCGCTCGACGGCGTCTTCAGCGATCTGAGCGACGAGGACGCGCTCGTGCGCGATTCCCGTGTCTCGGCGCGGCTCGGCTACGTCGGCAGGACGGTCATCCATCCGAAGCAGATCGCGCCGGTGCGCCAAGCCTACGCCGTCTCCAAGGAGGAAGTCGCGTACTACACGCGCGTGGTGCAGGAATTCGAAGCCGTCGAGAAGACCGGCAAGGCCGCGGCGATTACGGTCGACGGCAAGCTCGTCGATTACGCGATGTACGGGCGCGCCAAGCGCGTGCTCGAGCTCGCAAAGCTGGACGCATAGCGATGGATTTTTCATTCACGCCCGAGCAGGACACGCTGCGCGGCCATTTACGCGAGCTGCTGGACGATGTGTGCCCGCCGGAGTATGCCGAGCGTTGCGATAACGAAGGCACGCCGCCGCGCGCAGCGTACGACGCGCTGGCGAAGCAAGGCTGGTTCGGGTTGATCCTTCCTGCTGAATACGGCGGCACCGATGCGAGCGCGGTGGAGCTCGCGATCATGCTCGAGGAGGTCGGCCGCCATTTCGAAGAGCTCGGGATGTGGGTGTTCCGCACGCTGACCTACGGCGGCTATGCGGTCATGCAGCACGGCAGCCGCGAGCAGAAAGACATGCTGCTGCCGCGTGTTGCGAGCGGCGAGCTTTCGTTCTGCTTCGGCCTGACCGAGCCTGAAGCCGGCTCCGATGCCGCGTCGATCACCACGCGCGCAGTGAGGAGTGGCGGCGACTACATCATCAACGGGCAGAAAGTGTTCACGTCGGGCATGGACATCAGCGATTACTGCCTGCTCGTCACGCGCACTTCGAGTGGAGAGAAAAAGCAGCAAGGCATTACCTGTTTCCTCGTCGATACGAAGCTGCCGGGCATCGACGTGCGCAAGATCGAGACGCTCGGCCAGCGCGCCATCAAGACGACACAGGTGTTCTACGCCGATGTGACAGTGCCGGCGTCGATGGTACTCGGCGAGGTCGATCGCGGCTGGCAGGCGGTCGATGCCTACCTGTGGTACGAGCGCCTGTGTCTCGCCGCGGCGCGTACCGGCGCGGCGACGGCGGCGTTCGACTATGCGCTCGAGTACGCGAAGACGCGGCAGCAGTTCGGCCGCCCGATCGGCAAGTTCCAGGCGATCTCGCACAAGCTCGCCGACATGAAAGTCATGCTCGACGTCTCGCGCATGCTGGTATATCGATTTGCATGGCTCATGCAGCAGGGGCAGGCGACGCGGCACGACGCGGCCGTGCTCAAGCTTTACACCGGCGAAGCGTACAAGAGCGTGTCCGACATGGGTCTGCAGATCCTCGGCGGCTACGGCTACTGCATGGAATATCCGATGCAGCGGTTCTTTCGCGACTCCCGTCTGGCGGTGATCGGCGCCGGCACGTCCGAGATTCAGCGCAACATCATTGCCCGCGGGCTCGGGTTGTGACCGAGCCGCTCGCGGGCGTTCGCATACTCGAACTCGGGCAGATCATCGCCGGGACCTACGGCGGGCAGGTGCTGTCCGATCTCGGCGCGGAAGTGATCAAGATCGAATCGCCGGAAGGCGATCTCGGCCGCAATCCGTCGGTTGCGCCGTACCGCGGCGTGAGCGGGCTTTTCCTCACGTTCAACCGCAACAAGAAAAGCGTCGTCATCGATCTGAAGACCGAAAGCGGCCGAGCGGTCTTTTACGATCTCGTGCGCGTG
>DATLEF010000128.1:0-2536 GCA_035525455.1 Burkholderiales bacterium | reverse complement strand
AGCCCGCTCATGAACTTCATATCGACATTGAATCGCGTGTGCGGATCGAGGTTCACGAGCTCGCTCGCAGGCTCCATCACGTGCAGATTCAAGCGCCGCAACCGCCATTCGAGCCCGCCGAAGGAAAAGCGCGCGCGCCTGGCGTGTGCGCTCGCAAGTGCAATCGAATGCAGCTCGGTCGACAGGCTCGAGCTGAAGTTGAGCTGTTTCAGCCGTTCACCGATCGCCTCTGCACTGGTGGGCGCGGCTTCCTCACGGGCCGGATCCAGAACCACCACCAGGATATCGCGCGCCCGGCATTGATAAACGAGCGTGCTGATGGGCGGGTTCGCAGTGAGCGCGCCGTCCCAGTAAGGCTCGCCGTCGATCTCGACCGTGTGGTGGATCGAAGGCAGGCACGCGGATGCGAGCAGCGCGTCGAGCGTGACATCGTCCTGAGTGAAAAGTCTGAGCGAGCCGTCGCGCACACGCGTCGTCGAAATGAAGAGCTTGATGCGCGACGCCGCGCGCAAGCGCTCGAAATCGATCTGTTCGGCAAGTATGTCGCGCAGCGGGTTCACGTTGAGCGGGTTCAGCTGGTACGGCGAAAAGTACCGCGTGAGTGAAAGATATGCCTGCGAAGCGGGATCTGAGAGCGCCGGTCCGCCGGCGACGTTCATTTTCTCGCCGACCGCTTCCCAGAACCGGCGTAACGCTGCGCGCGCGCCTTCGCGTCCGCCTTCGATATAGCCATACGCGAGCACCGCGGCATTGATCGCGCCCGCGCTGGCGCCGCTCAACGCTTCGATTTCGAGCGCACGTTCCTGCAACAACCGGTCGAGCACGCCCCACGTATAGGCGCCGTGCGAACCGCCGCCCTGCAGTGCGAGCGCAATGAGTTTCGATGCCATGCCGCGTTTCTCCCGTGAGCCGCATGAGTGCGGACGGGGGACATCCAAAGCAAGACTGTTACCGCATTGCGGCAAAACCGCATGAGGATCGCTCATCCGGTCGACAAGAAAATGTCAGGCGGTGGACGTGAACTTCCCGCCCATAGGCGCGCTGCGCAAGCTGAGCTACGGCATGGGCCGCCTCGGCGAAGGCTGCGTGGAGTCCTACGGGTTACGGGCTGGACCACGATCGTGCACGCAGCCGCGAAGTCGGCATCGCGGCCCACCTCGTGAAGCCGGTCGACGTGAAGGACCTGCTCGCCGCGGTGAGCGAGCAAAACGCCTGAGGTCTGTTACTCGACTTTGATGCCCGTTTCTTTCACGACGCGCACCCAGCGCTCGTAATCCTTGCGGATGCGCTCGCCGAACTGCTGAGGCGTGCCGCCGCTGCCGATCATACCGTCGGTCGACAATGTCTTCTTGATGTCGTCGGACTGCAGCGCCTTGTTGATCCCCGCGTTCAGCCTGTCGATGACGGGCTGAGGTGTGCCGCGCGGCGCCATCGTGCCGAACCAAAGCACGACATCGTATCCGGGGACCGTCTCTGCTACGGTCGGCACGTTGGGCAATGTGTGCCAGCGTTTCGGTGTCGTCACCGCCAGCGCCCGCAACCTACCGGAAGCGAGATGCGGCGTGACCGGCAGGAGACTACCCACGATCACGGGTACCTGCCCCGACAGGAGATCGGCCATGGCAGCCCCGGTGCTCTTGTACTGTATGGCGACCATTTTGATTTTCGCCATCATCGAGAACAGCTCGGTGGCCAGGTGCGTAGCACCCCCTGTCCCGGTCCCGGCGTAGCTCAAGCCGCCTTTCGTCGTGCGCGCGAGCCCGATGAGCTCCTTGGTCGTCTTCGCCGGCAGCGAGGGGTGTATGGTCAGGACAAAAGGCGTGTAACCGAACTCGGCGACCGGAATGATGCTGTTGATCGGATCGAACGCGGGCTTCTGCATCGCGGAAGTGGCCGAGAAGCTTGCCGACATCATCATGATCACATAGCCATCGGGCGGCGCCTTGGCCGTCAGCTCCATGCCGATCAGGCCGCCGGCGCCCCCGCGGTTGTCCACGATGAACTGCTGGCCGAGATACTCCGAAAGCTTGTGTGAAAATGACCGCGCCGTGATATCGCTGCCGCCGCCAGGGGCGAAAGGCACGATGACGCGCACGGGCTTCACGGGATATTGCTGCGCATGTGCAGGAATTACCGAACACGCCAATACGCAGGTGGCGGCTGCAGCGAGTGCGCGGAAACTTGATTTTGCGGTTGTCACGAACGTCTCTCCTCGAAGTGTTTTTTGAGTGCGTACTTTAACGCGTGCGAGCATACCACCGTTTACGAAGGACGAAAGATGGTGCCGCGGTTGCCGTCATGTGTGGCGCCGCCGCAGCTCGAACGACGCACGACTCGTATTGCGAACATCATTCTCCGCTGACCGTCTGCGGCACCCAGCCGCGCTGCGCGCGCGCCGCGCGATCGCTGACGACGTCGACGACCGCCGGCCGCCCGGAGGCGAGTGCTTTCTCAAGCGCGCCTTTGATGTCCGCGGGTTTCTCCGCGCGGAAGCCGACGCAGCCCAGCGACTCCGCGACTTTCGCGAAGTTGACCG
>DATLEF010000157.1:0-43405 GCA_035525455.1 Burkholderiales bacterium | reverse complement strand
ATTCGGCGGCTTTGATACGGGACGATTCGCGTTGCGCTTCTCGTCCTCGCGCCCACCTGAAATGCGTGCACGCCGCTCGGCTTTGCGGGTGAATATACCCGATGTAAGCCGCTCGACACCAAATTCGCAACAAGGAAGTGCGCTGGAGGCGGGGGTCGGAATCGAACCGGCGTCCACGGCTTTGCAGGCCGCTGCATAACCACTCTGCCACCCCGCCGGTGGACTTGAACGTAAAACGGCTTGTAGCTTGGGCGTTTTATTTCCGGCGCAACTAAAGGTTCGCCTTCACTAAAACGCCTTGCACACAAGCCGTCTTATCGAATCTGGAGCGGGAGAAGAGTCTCGAACTCTCGACCTCAACCTTGGCAAGGTTGCGCTCTACCAACTGAGCTACTCCCGCGTAAGGCGTTGAATTATACGTAAACCCCGATTTCGCGGCAACCGACCGCGCGTGCGATAGCCGCCGTCGCTCCGCCTAGGCCGAGGCTCGTTGTTTTTTCACTGCTTCCATGCAAGCGGAAGTGAGACCTTCAGATACCAGCCCATGGATACGAGGGTCAGCACCGCGGCCACGTAAATGAGCCACGTGCCCCATTGCTGGGGATCGAAGGTGCCGAGCGTATCGTGATACAAGAGCAGCGGAATCGCGACCATCTGCGAGACCGTCTTTATTTTTCCAAGCATCGAGACGGCGACGCTGCGCGCCTGCCCTATGTTTGCCATCCATTCGCGCAGCGCCGATATCGCGATTTCCCGCCCGATGATGACGAGCGCAATGATCGCGTCCACGCGCGAGAGCTGAACGAGGATGATCAGCGCCGCGGCGACCATCAGCTTGTCGGCGACGGGATCGAGGAACGCGCCGAATGCGGAGGTCTGGTTGAGCCTGCGCGCAAGCCACCCGTCTAGCCAGTCGGTCACGGCCGCCGCGGTAAAAACGACGGTGGCCACGAGGTTCTGATTCGGAACCGACACCCAGCTTTTCTCGAAGTAAAAGATGCCGACGAAAAGCGGGATCAGCACGATGCGCAGCCAAGTCAGCAGGTTCGGAACGTTGAGAGGCATTCAGTGCAGCTCCTGGTAGATCTTCTCGGCGAGCGAGCGGCTGATGCCGTCGACTTGCGCGAGGTCGTCGATGCTGGCGGCGAGCAGCCCGCGCAAACCGCCGAAGCGCGACAGCAGCCGCTGCCTGCGGGTCGCGCCGATGCCCGAAATCGATTCGAGCGGCGAAGTGGAACGCGCCTTTGCACGCCGGGCACGATGACCGGTAATGGCGAAGCGATGCGCTTCGTCGCGTATCTGCTGCACCAGGTGCAGCGCCGGATGCTCGGGACCCAACACCAGCGGCTCGGCGCGGCCTGGGAAAAACAGCTGCTCGAGGCCGGGTTTGCGCTCCTCACCTTTGGCTACCGCCGCGAGTGGAACGCCGCTCAGGCCGAGCTCGCCAAGCACGTCAACAGCGACGCCGAGCTGACCTTTTCCGCCGTCGATCAGCACGAGGTCGGGGAGCTTGCCCTCCTCCGCAACGATTTTGCCATAACGCCGCGAAAGCACTTCGCGCATCGCGCCGTAGTCGTCCCCCGGCTCGACATTGCGCATGTTGTAACGGCGGTACTCGCTTTTCTGCATCGCTGATTTCTCGTACACGACGCACGACGCCACGGTCGCTTCGCCCATCGTATGACTGACGTCGAAGCACTCGATACGCTGCAGCGATTCTCCGAGATCGAGGGCTTTCTGCAGCGCCGCGAGCCGCGCTTCCTGCGTCGAGTGGGAGCTCACTGCCTGCTCGGCGCCCAGCTGAGCGTTCTTCAATGCCATCTCGAGCCACACGCGCCGCGCACCGGTCGCATTCATGTTGATGTGCACTTTGTGGCCGGCCTGCGTACTGAGCGCCTCCTCGAAAGCCTGCGTGTCGAAACGCGCGCCGACGATGATCTGCCGGGGAATGGCGTGGCGCAAGTAATGCTGCGCGAGAAACGCTTCGAGGACTTCGTTCTCGCTCCACTCTTCGGCATTGCGCGGAAAGAAATTCTTGTCACCCAGGTGATGGCCGCCGCGTATCATCACCAGATTCACGCAGGTGACGCCGCCTATGCGGCCGCATGCGACGACGTCGGCGTCCCTGCCCGAGTCATCCTCCACGAACTGTTTCTCCCGCACCCGGCGCAGCGCCGTGACCTGGTCACGCAGCACGGCCGCCTCTTCGTAGTCCGTACGCTCCGCCGCAGAGTGCATGCGCCCTTCGAGGCGTTGCATGACTTCGTCTTCCTTGCCCGACAGGAAAAGCTCCGCGCTCTCCACGTCCTGCGCATAGGCTTCGGTGCTCACGAGCCCGACGCAGGGGGCCGTGCAGCGCCTGATCTGATGCAGCAGACAGGGCCGCGAGCGGTTGCTGAACACTGTGTCTTCGCACGTTCGGATGCGAAACACTTTCTGCATGAGTTGTATGCTCTCGCGTACTGCACCCGCACCGGGGAACGGTCCGTAATACCGGTGTCGCGTATCGAGCGCGCCGCGGTGAAATCCCAGTCGTGGAAACGCATGTCCGCTGACGACGAGATACGGATAGGACTTGTCGTCACGAAAAAGAATGTTATAGCGCGGCGTGAGCGCCTTGATCAGGTTGTTTTCGAGTAGCAACGCCTCGCCTTCGGAGCGCGTCACTGTCGTCTCCACGCCCGCCACCTGTCCGACCATGATCTGCGTGCGCGGCGATTGTCCGGCCGTTTTCTGAAAATAGGACGCGACGCGCTTGCGCAAATCCAGCGCCTTACCGACGTACAGCACCTCGCCTGCCGCGTTCAGCATGCGGTACACACCGGGCAGATGCGGTAGACCGGCGACGATTTCAGCAGGGTCGGGCATGTGTAGAAAGACTGGCGCGTGACGCAGCGGGAAGCGCGGGCCTTAGCGCTGGTTCAGGTGCATGGAGATCGATTCGAAAACGTCTCTGAACATGCGACCGGTTAAGCGCCTGGTCTGCGTATTATAGCGGCTGCAGTGATAGCTATCGAACAGCATGCGTCCGCCATGAAGCGCATGTTGCGCGCCGTGCGAAAAAGGATAGGCGCTGCGCTTTAGTCCGTACGCCATCAGCACCGCCTGATGCGCAATCGTCCCGAGTGCGAGTATCGCGGCAGATTGCGGCAGGCGCTCGAGCTCGCGGCCCAGATACGCGTTGCAGCGGCGGATCTCGTCCGGTTGCGGCTTGTTTTCCGGAGGCAGGCATTTGACGGCGTTGGTGATGCGGCAGCCTTTGAGCTCGAGTCCATCCCCGACATCGACGGCTTGCGCCTGACTCGCGTAGCCGTAGCGGTGCAGCGTCTCGTACAGAAGTATGCCTGCGTGATCGCCCGTAAATGGGCGGCCGGTGCGGTTCGCACCGTGCATGCCCGGCGCGAGTCCGACGATCATCACGCGCGGGGCCGGGTCTCCGAAGGGCGCGACGGGTCTGGCGTGAAAGTCCGGACGAACGGCACGTACCTGTGCCAAGTGCTTTGCGAGCCGTGGACACGCGCGGCACTCCAGGGAAAACGCGGCGAGAGGCGGCTCACCCCCGGCTTTCCGGCTCACGGAGGCTTCTGTCCCCGGGGCCAGATCGTGACCGGCGCCTCTTTCGGGAGCCGCAGCGAGAGCTCGGGCTGCAGCGTTACATGGTCGACGTGAAATCGATCCGCAAGCAGCTTCCGGGATGCGCGCAATATGTTCGGCCACTCGTCGAGGCGCTCGATTTCGACGTGCGCCGAAAGCGCGGCGTGCGCGCTGCCGATGCTCCACACATGGAGATCATGAACGGCGCTCACGCCGGCGACTGAAGCGAGTGCGGAGCCGATCTCCGCAAGGCTCACGGCTGAAGGCACCCCTTCCATCAGCACGTGCAGCGTGTCGCGCAAAAGTCGCAGCGTCGTGGCGAGTATCAGGACCGCGATCACGATCGACAGTATGGGATCGATCAGGAGCCACCCGGTCGCATAAATGACTGCGCCCGCAATGACTGCAGCCAGGGAGCTCAGGAGGTCGCCCAGCACGTGCACCAGGGCTCCGCGCACGTTCAAGTCGCGGTGTCCGCGGCTCAGGACGAAAGCGACAGCAGCGTTAACCGCAAGCCCTATCGTCGCGATGATAATTACTGCGCCCGCCATCACCGGACGCGGCTCGAGCAGGCGCTGGACCGCCTGGACCGCGAGCACGACGATGATTCCCAGCATGAGCAACCCGTTCAGGCTTGCTCCGATCACCTCCGCGCGCGCAAGGCCGTACGAATGCTTGAGGCCCGGCGGACGGCGCGCGAGCCAGGCTGCGACAGCCGCAAGTCCGAGCGCGAGTGCATCCGAGAACATGTGGCCGGCGTCGCTCGCGAGCGCAAGCGAGTTTGACCAGAGCCCGCCAGCGAGCTCGACGACCGCAAAACCAAGCGTGATCCAGAGCGCCGGCAGATAGGCGACGCGCCCCGGCTCGTGAGCGTGTGCGTGATGCGTGCTCACCCGAGTGGCAGCTCGCCGCTCGTGCTTCCCAGCCCGGCGATCGCGTGCAGGCTCTGCACGTACTGTGCGTTTTCGCGCAGCCTCTCCATCGAATCCGCGGCCGGCCTTCCGTGCAGGCGCGCCAGACGCGCGAGAGCGACCGCAGGCATGGTGCGTTTGAGCTGCGCGTACAGATCATCGACCGCTGCGGGATCGTTGCATACGAGAACCATGTCGCAACCCGCGTCGAAAGCGGCCTGGGTGCGGGTCCCGATATCGCCGAATGCGCGCGCGCCTTCCATGCTCAGGTCATCGCTGAAGATGAGGCCGTCGAAGCCCAGCTCGTCGCGCAGAATACGTTTCAGCCACACCTTCGAAAATCCGGCCGGCCGGTCATCCACTGCGGAATATACGACGTGCGCCGGCATGATCGCCGGCAGCCCGCCGCGGATCAGGCGTGCGAACGGCACCAGGTCGCTCTGTTCGATGTCGCTGTAACGCCGCTCGTCGACGGGGAGCTCGAGATGCGAATCCGCGCGCACATGGCCGTGCCCGGGAAAGTGTTTACCCACGGCGCTCATTCCGGCCTGCTTCATTCCCTGCATCACGGACAGCGTGAGCTCGGCCACCGCCTGCGGCAGACGATGGAATGCGCGATCTCCGATGACACTGCTGTTGCCGTGATCGACATCGAGCACAGGGGCAAAGCTCAAATCGACTCCGTGCGCGCGAAGCTCCACGGCAAGCACAAATCCCAGCTCGTGCGCCAGATGCCGTGCCTCCTGCGCATTGCGGTCCCACTCGATGCCCAGAGCGCGCATCGGCGGCAACACCGTGAAGCCGTCGCGAAAGCGCTGGACCCGTCCGCCCTCGTGATCTACCGCAATGACCAGCGCAGGTTCACGCAAGCCGTGAATGTCGGACGTGAGCGCACGCAGTTGCTCGGGGGACTCGTAATTGCGCGCGAACAGAATCACGCCGCCCGTGAGGGGATGCAGGAGGCGCTCGCGATCATCGGGCGTGAGTACCGTCGCGGCGACATCGATCACCACCGGGCCGAGCGGAATCGCTTTAGCTGGAGCCATTTGATCGCCCTTCCAGAACGACGCATGCGCACGCACGGCTTTTTTCGTCGCTGATCGTCAGATGATGACCGACGATCCCGACGCTCTTTACCAGCGCCTCCAGCCGGGGATGAAAAGCAAGCCCCGGCTTACCCAGCTTGTTTTGCACAACGCTGATGCATTGGAGCGTGACGGGGTAGCGAAATCCGGTGCCCATGGCTTTGGAGAAAGCCTCTTTCGCTGCGAAGCGGTTCGCAAGAAAAAGAACCGGTCGGATCGTCCGCTCGAAGGCGCCCCACTCCTGCGGCGTCAGCACGCGGCGCGCAAAGCGTTCGCCGTACTTGTCGATCAGCCTTGCGATGCGCTGCGGCTCCACGACATCGATGCCGATGCCGTAGATCAAGCGCGCCGCCCGAGCGCCGCCAGATAGGCCTTCACCGTGCGCGCGAGGCCGTCTTCCAGGGCATCCGCAATCAGTGCATGCCCGATCGACACTTCAGCGACATCCGGTACGGCAGACAGAAAAGACGGCAGATTCTGTTGATTCAGATCGTGGCCTGCATTGACAGCGAGCCCGGCGTCGAGCGCCGCACGGGCCGCGGCGGCGTACCGTTTCAGCTCTGCCGGTTCGTCGCGGGTTCCGAAGGCACGTGCGTACGGCTCGGTGTAGAGCTCGACACGATCGGCGCCTGTCTTCGCCGCGGCTCTGATGGCCTCCAGTGAGGGATCCATGAACAGACTCACGCGCACACCGAGCCCTTTCACCGCGGGAATCACCTCGCGCAGCCGCTCCGAGTCGTGCGGAAGATTCCAGCCGTGATCGGACGTGTAGGCACCGGGCGCATCGGGGACGAGCGTGAACTGGTGCGGGCGAGTCTCGCGCACCAGGTCGAGCGCGTTTTCGAAAGGATTGCCCTCGATGTTGAATTCGACATCGGGGTATGCTTTCAGAAGGGCAGCAAGCTCGCGCACGTCGTCGCTGCGGATGTGGCGCGCATCGGGCCGGGGATGCACCGTAATACCCTGGGCCCCCGCTTCGATCGCGATTCGGGCGCATCCGATCACGCTGGGGATCCCGAGCGCGCGCGAATTGCGCAGCAGCGCGATCTTGTTCAGATTTACGCTGAGCCGGGTCATGGCGGGCTCATCACTCGGTGCCTATAGCTCGTGCAGGTCGCGCAACAGCTGACGCGTATGCAGTACCTGATCGCCAAGATAGTGAGTGATGAGAGTGCGCATCAACGCTTTGCTCTGCTGCTGCGTCACTGCGTTGGAATAATCATCGGACTGCATATCGAGCAGAGTCTGGCCGAGCAATTCTACCCCGTTTGCCGCCATTTCCGGCGCGGCAGTGACGGGCCCGCGCTCGACGATATAGGTATAGCGCCGTTCCGCCGCAATCGGTTGCCCATTCTCGACGTCGCGGTCGAGGGTGATCGCGTAGCCCAGCTCGCGCAACAGATTTTTTTCGAAAGCGCGCAGCGTACCGCCCGGGTCGGCGCCGGTGAGCAGGTCCTGCAGCGTCGCCATGTACGTATCGAAGAGGCGTTCGTGCGCGTCGTGCCGCTGCACGAGCTTCAGGATGAGCTCGTTCAGATAGAAGCCGCATACCAGCGCGAGCCCTTTCAGCGGCTGGTAGCCGCCCTGCCACTCCGCGCCCAGCAGCGTATAGAGCTCGCCTTTCCCCGACCATGACACGAGCAGGGGTTGAAAGGCGAGGAGAACGCCGCGCAATGAGGATTTAGGGCGCCGCGCGCCGCGGGCCACGACCCCGATCCGCCCGAAGTCGCGCGTGAAGAGCTCGACGACCAGGCTCGTTTCCTTGAACGGGTAGCCGTGCAGCACGAAAGCCGGCTGCGCATCGAGACGGGTGAAAGCGGCGGCGCTCATTCGATGCCCATCCGCCTGAGTGTCGCTTCGTCGTCGGCCCAGCCGCTGCGGACACGGACCCACAGCTCGAGAAACACTTTGCCGCCGAACATCCGCTCCATGTCCTTGCGTGCCTGCGTGCCGATCGCCTTCAGCTTTTCTCCATCCTTGCCGATGATGATCGCCTTCTGATTGGGCCTGTCGACGAGTATGCCGACGTAAATGCGGCGCAGGTTCCCTTCGGTCTCGAAACGCTCGATCTCGACGGCTGCCGCGTACGGAAGCTCCTCGCCCAGCAGCCTGAAGAGTTTCTCGCGCACGAGCTCTGCCGCAAGAAAACGCTCCGGTAGCGTGGTGACTTCATCCTCGTCGTAGATACGCGGCGCTTCGGGCAGCCGGTGCGCCATTTCGTCGACGAGCTCGGGAATCTGCGTGCCGCGCTCTGCTGACACGGGCACGATGGCTGCGAACGCATGACGCTCGCTCACGCTCTTGGTGAACGGGAACAGCGCGCGTTTATCCTTGATGCGGTCCGTCTTGTTCAGCGCCAGGACCACCGGCACCTTTTGCGGCAGGAGCTTGACCAGCGCCTCGTCGCGCTCGTCGAACTTTCCGGCTTCCACGACGCACAGCACCACGTCGACCTCTTCCAGCGCCTGGCGCACGGTGCGGTTCATCAGCCGCGTAAGCACGCTGCGGTATTGAGTCTGAAAACCGGGCGTATCGACGAATACGAGCTGCGCGTCGGGCCGCGTCAATATGCCTGTGATGCGATGCCGCGTCGTCTGCGGCTTGCGCGAGGTGATGCTTATTTTCTGGCCGACGAAGTGATTGAGCAGCGTCGATTTGCCTACGTTGGGACGTCCGACGATCGCGACCAGCCCTGCGCGATGCGGCGCCGTCATGCGCGAGCCGCCTCGGTGTACGCCGCTTGCGCGGCGCACTGCTCGGCGGCACGGCGGCTGGTGCCTTCCCCGCGCGTGCGTATGCCGAGCTCGCCGATTTCGCACTCCACTTCGAAAACCTGCTCGTGCGCTTCTCCGCGAGTGGCGACGACCGAATAGCGCGGCAATGCCAACCGGCGGCTTTGCAGCAATTCCTGCAAAATCGTCTTCGCGTCCTTGCCGGCCGTGGCGGGATCGATGTCGCGCAAAGGGTCACCGAACAGCACGACGACGATGCGGTGGGCCGCATCAAAGCCGCCATCGAGGAAAGCGGCACCGATGACTGCCTCTACCGCGTCGGCGAGCATCGACGGCCTTTGCGCCCCGCCGCTCTTCACCTCGCCCTCGCCCAGACGCAAATGCATCCCGAAGCGGGCTGCGGCAGCGACGAGCGCGAGCGAGGGCTGCGAGACGAGACTCGCCCGGAGCCTCGAAAGCTCGCCTTCGGTCAGATTCGGAAATTTTTGGTAAAGCTCGAGAGCGATCGCGCAATTCAGCACGCTGTCGCCGAGAAACTCGAGTCGTTCGTTGTGCGCGGCGCCGTAGCTGCGGTGAGTGAGCGCCCTCAGCAGCAGTTGTGGGTCGGTGAAGCGATATCCGAGAGAGCGGCTAAAGCCGTCCAGGTCCATCGATAGGTGCCGCGCCCATTATTTCGAAGACGGATGAAAATCGAGACAGGCTGCAACGTTCCCGAACAACGGCACTTTTACCGCGTACTCCGCGGTCACGACCCAGCCATCGCCTTCCTTCTGGATGTCGAGATCCTCGGCTTTGACGTTCTGGATGTTGTCGACGATCGCGCGATTGACGAACGCGCGCTGCACTGTCGCGCGCGTCGCACCCTTGAGGCTCGGATCTTCAGCGATGCTCTTAAACTGTTTCTTCACCGTCTGGTACTCAATCAGGACAGGCACCAGTTTGAAGCCGAGCAGCGCGAGAACCGCGAGCAGGAACAGCACTATGACCAAACCGGACAGCGAAACACCTTTCTGCTTTTTCATAGCTCTCCCTTTTTTATTCGATCGTGCGGCCGATGCGCTTCAATTCCTCGAAATTCCACCAAATCAGGAACGCTTTGCCGACGATGTTCGCTTCGGGCACGAAGCCCCAGTAGCGGCTGTCGTCGCTGCTGTCACGGTTGTCGCCCATCATGAAGTAGTGACCGGGCGGAACCCTGCATGAAAAGCCCTCGTCATTGTAGGCGCAATTTTCACGAAACGGAACGGTACTGCGAACACCGGCCACGTGAAACGCCGGCGCATCCGGCTGTACGAGCACTGCATGGCGGTGATCGCCGAGCTCTTCGACATAGCGCTGTGCCGAGACGAAATTGAGACCGCCTTCGACGTAGTTGTAATCGCCCTCCCGCTGCATGGGCATCTCGCGTCCGTTCACCGAGAGCCGCTTGTTGCGATAGACCACTTCGTCGCCGGGTAAGCCCACCACGCGCTTGATGTAGTCGAGCGATGGGTTCACGGGATAGCGAAACACCATGACCTCGCCTCGCCGGGGCGTGTTCACGTTGACGATTTTAACGTTGATCACCGGCAGCCGAATGCCGTACGTGTATTTATTGACGAGGATGAAGTCGCCGACGAGCAGTGTCGGGAGCATCGAGCCGGAGGGGATTTTGAACGGCTCCACGAGAAAAGACCGCAGCAGGAACACGACGAGTATGACGGGGAAAAAGCTCTTCGGATATTCAACCCACCACGGCTCTCGCTCGCCTTGCGCGCGGCGTTTCGCGAGTACGAAGCGGTCCAGCAGCGCGACTGCGCCGGTGATGACCAGCAACAGGAACATGATGAGGGCGAAATTCATTTTTTCTTCTCGTCAGCGCTAAGCCACAAGCCGTCGGTGTAGTGCCGTGACGGCGTCTTCGGTCTGCGGCTCAGGTTATTTCTCCACCTGTAATATCGCCAGAAATGCCTCCTGCGGAATTTCAACGTTCCCGACTTGTTTCATGCGCTTCTTGCCCTCTTTCTGCTTTTCCAGCAATTTCTTCTTGCGCGTAATATCGCCGCCGTAGCACTTCGCAAGCACGTTTTTGCGCAATGCTTTGACGGTCTCGCGCGCAATGATGTGCGCGCCGATCGCCGCCTGCACCGCGATATCGAACATTTGGCGCGGCAGGAGGGAGCGCATCTTAGATACGATTTCGCGGCCGCGATACTGCGCGTTCTCGCGGTGCACGATGAGCGAGAGGGCATCGACCTTATCTCCGTTGATGAGAATGTCGAGCTTCACGAGGTCGCCGGCACGATATTCGAGGAAATCGTAGTCGAGCGATGCGTAGCCGCGCGATACCGATTTCAGGCGGTCGAAGAAATCCATGACGACTTCATTCAGGGGAAGCTCATACGTGAGCATGACCTGTCGTCCCATGTACTGCATATTCTTCTGCGTGCCGCGCTTTTGCGTGCACAGCGTAATCACCGCGCCTACGTACTCCTGCGGAACGAGGATCGAACCCTTGATAATGGGCTCTCTGACTTCCGCGATTCGCGCCTGGTCCGGCAGTCTTGACGGGTTCTCGATCTCGATCGTCGTCCCGTCGTTCATGGCCACCTGATAGACAACGGTCGGGGCAGTGGTGATGAGCGACATGCCGTACTCACGCTCGAGGCGCTCCTGGACGATGTCCATGTGGAGCAATCCGAGGAAGCCGCAGCGGAAGCCGAATCCGAGCGCCTGGGACGATTCCGGCTCGTAGCGCAGCGACGCGTCGTTCAGATGGAGCTTTTCCAAAGCATCGCGAAGCGCATCGTAATCGCTCGAATCGACCGGATAGAGGCCTGCGAAGACTTGCGGCTTGATCTCTTTGAACCCGGGCAGCGCCTCGGTTGCAGGCGCGTCAGCGCGGGTCAGCGTATCGCCGACTCGCGCCGCCTTGAGCTCCTTGATGCCTGCGATGACGAAGCCCACCTCGCCTGCCGAGAGCTCCGGCTTGGGACGCGACTTGGGCGTGAAGACCCCCACCTGTTCACACAGATAGCCCGAGCCAGTCGACATGAACTGAATCCGGTCCTTGGGATGCAGCGTACCGTCGACGACCCGTACGAGCATGACGACGCCAACGTAGTTGTCGAACCATGAATCGATGATCAAAGCTTTGAGCGGCCTATCCGGATCCCCTTTGGGCGGCGGAATGCGCACGATGATGGCCTCGAGGACATCGGTCACGCCTTCACCGGTCTTCGCGCTCACTTTGATCGCGTCCTGCGCCGGAATCCCGATGATGTCCTCGATCTCGGCGATGACCCGCACCGGGTCGGCCTGGGGCAGGTCCATCTTGTTGAGCGCGGGGACGACCTCGACCCCCTGCTCGATTGCCGTGTAGCAATTGGCGACCGTCTGCGCTTCGACCCCCTGCGATGCGTCCACCACGAGCACCGCGCCCTCGCATGCCGCAAGCGAGCGCGACACCTCGTACGAAAAATCGACGTGCCCGGGTGTGTCGATGAGATTGAGCTGGAACATGCGTCCGTCCCGCGCCTTGTAATTGAGCGCTGCCGTCTGGGCCTTGATCGTGATACCGCGCTCGCGCTCGAGGTCCATCGAATCGAGGACCTGGGCTTCCATCTCGCGATCGGTAAGCCCGCCGCAGGTCTGGATGATGCGGTCGGCAAGCGTCGATTTGCCGTGATCGATGTGCGCGATGATGGAGAAGTTGCGGATGTGCTGCATAGAAAAGGGCACCTCAGGGTGCCCTTGCCTACAGACGAAGCCGTGGATTCTAGCCGATTTTGCTCAGATAATCAGTAACGAGCGTGCTGTTGAGCGCGTGGCGGCAGAGCTCCCTGGCTCCGTGCAGCAGCACCGGCACGTCCTCGCCGTAGCGCGCGTGCAGCGCCGCATCGCGATCGATATCGACGATGGTGAGGTTGAACGGAAAACGGGCTTGCAATATCCGCAGGCCCCCGATCAAGTCGTCACACAAATGACAGTCGTTCCGGCTGTAGACCGTAAGAGTCGGCCGGTCAGTTGCCATCGGCCCTGAACGGAATATAGAGCGAATTCCCGCCGCGGCGCACCAGGAGCGCCACGATGCGCCCTTTCTCCACCTGGGTCATGAGCTCGCGGAAATGCTCGACCGACTTAACGTCCTGGTTGTTGACGCCGAGGATGACATCGCCGCGCCGAATACCCGCGCGTGCCGCGGCGCCCTGAACCTCACCCACCAGCACGCCGCCTTCCACTTTCAGCTCCTTGCGTTGCGCATCGGTGAGTTCGCTGAGCGTCATGCCAAAGACGCCGGGCGCGGCAGCGGGTGGTTTTGCGCCGCGTTTTTGCGGAGCCGCGCGATCGTCCGGCAGCTCCGCGACCATCACCTGCACGTCGCGCGGAGCCTTGCTGCGCCAGATCTGCATGGGAACCCGCGTGCCGGGCTTGGTTGCACCGACGACGCGCGGCAGGTCCTCCGACGAATTCACAACTTTGCCGTCAAAGCGCAGTATCACGTCACCCGGCTCGACACCGGCTTTTTCAGCGGGACCGCCCTTTTCGACCGAGTTCACGAGCGCACCGATCGCTTTCGGCAATCCGAAGCCGTCGGCGAGCTCGCGCGTGACCGGCTGGATCACGACGCCGATGCGTCCACGGATGACGCGCCCTGTCGATTTGAGCTGCTGGACGATTTCATTCGCTACGTCGATCGGTATTGCGAACGACAGGCCCATGAATCCGCCCGTGCGGCTGTAAATCGCGGAATTGATGCCGACGACCTCGCCGCGCAAATTAAATAAAGGGCCCCCGGAATTCCCGGGATTCACAGCGACGTCGGTCTGGATGAAAGGTACGAAGTTCTCCTGCGGAAGCGAACGTCCTTTCGCGCTTACGATCCCCGCGGTGACGCTGTTCTCGAAGCCGAAAGGCGACCCGATCGCAACCACCCACTCGCCGACGCGCAGACGATTCGGGTCTCCGAAGCGCACGAACGGGAGGCCACTCGCTTCGATCTTGAGGAGCGCGATGTCGGTGCGCTTGTCGGCGCCGATGACTTTTGCCTTGAGCTCGCGCTTGTCGGTCAGCTTCACGGTGATTTCGTCCGCCGCTTCCACCACGTGGGCGTTGGTCAGAACGTAACCATCCGCGCTCATGATGAAGCCCGAGCCGAGCGACTGGGACTGGAATTCCCGCGGCGCGCCCTGGCCCGGATTCGGCATGAAGCGCCGGAAAAACTCGAAGAGCGGGTCGTCCTCCGGAATGTTCGGACCGCCGCGTCCGGCGAGCGGACTTTTGGCCGTTTGCGTTGTGCTGATGTTGACGACTGCCCCGCCGTATTTCTCGACGAGGTCGGTGAAGTCAGGCAGCTGCGCAAAAATCTGCAGAGGCAACAGCAGGACAAAAGTGAGAACGTACCGTTTCAGCATAGAGATCTTTCTTGTGACCCTGTTTTTTTAACCTGCGAAGCAGGAAGCACGTCAGATGTACGTAGCGGCGCGAGCCGCATAAGCGCGTCCCGAATGCCCTGCGCAGCAGGAAGCAACGTACCTTATTGTAACGTGGCGGTGACCGGCCTCAATTCGACGGAATTGGCGATTTGCATGATGGTGGCTGCGGGCGCCTCGCCCAATACCGTGACGATGTGATTGCCATACGGCCGTTTATAAATATTGACCGCGCCCTGGTGGCTCAGCAGCTGCGCCGGATGGGCGCGCGGCATCGGCTCGATGAATATGGATACCGCCGCGAGACCGTCCGAGAGCACGATCTGGGATATGGTGCCGCTGCGGCCGCCGAGCGAACGCTTCGCTTCCATGAGCTTCTTGAATCCGGGCAGCTGTGACGTCAGCACCCAGCCTGTATCGGCCGGCGTCGATGGCGCTGGATTCAATCCGGAGCGGTCGATACGCCAGTTCTGGGATCGGCTCTTGTCCGCATATTTGGATTTCACGCGTTCGCGGCTGAAGGCGCCGCCCAGTGCGAGCTGCGTAAAGGCAAACGATTCGACCGCTTCGCCTTTCTCGTTCATCGTGTGCGCGCGCAGAGGCAGTCCCGAGGCGAGCTCTGCGCAGAAGCGGCGTCCATAACGCAGGTTGTCACGCGGTGCGAGGGCGATCCACTGGCAGTCGTACCCGGCTACCCGGTCCACGTCTTCCTTGCGCAGCTGATAGCTCTCGTTGATGCCGTTGATCGATTCCGGAACGAGCGCCGGGAAGTTGCGGATATTGCGAGCGCGTTCCTCGATGAGGACCGTCTTCACGCTTGGAAGATAGCAGATGACCTGATCGTTGCTGCGAATGACTTCGCGCGGCGGACCATCGAGCGCTTCCAGCTTTTCGAATTCGCCTCCGGCCGCATTGACGAAGTGGACGACTCGCGAAGTTTCAACATGGTTGCCGTGCTGATAGACGATCGTGCCGCTGTAATTCTGCTGGCGGGATGCGCTCGCCATTTTCTTCAGCCACGTGAATGCTTCGCCCTGCCCGCCGATATCTGCACCATGAGCGGCACCATGGGCGGCGCCGGCCAGGCCCAGCAGCACGACGATGCCGATGCGCATGCGTTCAGCGCCCTTCGGGGCGGGTTGCGCTCACGCTGCGGATGTAGGGTGCGAGGCCTTGCAGTGCGGTGCTGGGTGAGAAGCCCTGGTGAGCGAGCAGATATTCGTTCATGCGCCCGTCGCTCGGTATGCTGGCAAGCGCGGCAGTCGCCTGCACCGGTCCGGCATTCGAAGCCGGCGCGACCGCCTGCAGCGAAGCCGGCCCGTTCGGCGTGACCGCGACCCATGCTACGAGGGCGGCTGCGGAAAGTGACGCGGCCGCCGAGAGCGCGTAGGTCGTAACGCGTCGTGCCTTGGTCGTGGAGCGGCGCGGGGCGAGCACGGTCGGTTCTTCCTGGAGACGTTTCGCGAGCCCGTCGTTGAAACCACGCGACAGCAGCTGCTCGTGCCGCATGGCATCGCCGATCAGGTGAAACAGGTCCCAGCGCTCGCGCAGCTCGGAATCGTCTTTCAGGCGAGCCATACCCCGTTGCGCCTGATGGGAGTCGAGCTCGCCGTCCATCAGAGCGGATATATCGTCCATCGCTACCATCTCCTGTCCTTGCTTGTGCCGAGCAACGGTCTCAGCCTGTCCGCGATCGCCTCACGGGCGCGGAATATCCGGGATCGCACTGTGCCGATGGGACAATTCATGATGCTCGCGATGTCCTCATAGCTCAGACCTTCAATTTCACGCAGCGTGATCGCGGTGCGTAACTCCTCTGGCAGCTCTTCGAGTGTTTGGTTCACCGTTTCGGCGACCTGCTTGCTCATCATCTGGTTTTCCGGCGTATTCAGGTCGCGCAGATGCTCACCGTCCTCAAAACCTTCGGCATCCTCGCTGTCGATATCGGTGGTCGTGGGCGCGCGCCTGCCCATCGCCACCAGATAATTCTTCGCGGTGTTGATGCCTATGCGATAAAGCCATGTATAAAACGCGCTGTCGCCCCTGAAGGTCGGCAAGGCCCGGTAGGCCTTGATGAAAGCCTCCTGGGTCACGTCCTCGACTTCGGTCGAATCACGTATGAACCGAGACAGCAGGCGTGCGAGCTTCCTTTGATACTTGCTGACCAGCAACTCGAAAGCGTGCTTGTCGCCACGTTGCGCACGCTCGACCAGCTGCTGATCGATCTCGCGATCGCTCATCGATTCCGTCCCTGACCTTAATTTTATTATCCAAGTCGAGCCGCAATACCGGTCGGACAAAGGCGACAGTATACCGGGCCGGCCCTGGACGCTGGAACGTCAGTGGCACTAGGCGATCGTTACTGCAATGACCAAGCGCGCCCGATTAAGTTCACTCCCACGGTGGCCGATACCGGAACTTTCGTGCGCTGCCGTGCACGCGCACGCCTATCCCGCCTGCGGTGACTCGCTCCCCAGCCTCAATCCCCGAGGCACCAGCCAGCGCTCCAGGACCTCGAAAATGCCTTGCATCAGCAACGCCAGCACCGCCGCGGGAACCGCCCCCGCCAGCAGAATGACGTGATCATTAACGGCGAGACCGGAGACGATCCGCTCGCCGTAGCCGCCGGCGCCTATGAATGCGGCGATCGTGGCCGTACCCACAGCGATCACGGCCGAAGTCTTGATGCCGGCAAGTATGCTGCCGCTCGCAAGCGGGAGCTCGATCCGGCGCAACCGCGCGGATTCCGGCAGGCCGAGCGCGCTCGCCGATTCCCTGAGCGACAGCGGCAGCTCGATCAGCCCTGTGGCGGTGTTGCGCACGATCGGGAGGAGTCCGTAAAGAAACAGCGCCACGATCGCCGGAGCACTGCCGATCGTGCCCATCACCGTGATCAGGAAAGCGAGCAGCGCCAGCGCCGGGATGGTCTGTAAAACGCCGACGATGGCCATGATGGCGTGTGCGGCGCGGCGCGATCGCGCGGCCCAGATGCCGAGCGGCAGGCCGACCGCCACGGCGGGCGCCAGCGAGCCGAGCACGAGGAACAGGTGCTGGAGCGTCAGGCGTCCCAGGTCGGGACCGAACAGCACCGAGAGGAATGACGGGCGGGTGCTTGCGTGGGCGTTGTCCGCGCTAGCAGGCGCTGCGGAAAGGAATTCCCGAGCCACCTCGCTGAAGCGTTTGCTTTCGAGCTCGACTGCCGCGTTCATCGCCGCCATGCGCGCGGCGTCGATGCGTCCTTCGAGCGCCTGGACCGCAGCCCACGAGCGCGGATACCGCTGCGGCAGGTCGAGCCTGTACAGCACGACAGCTTCATAGGCCGGAAAGAATCCCCGATCGTCTTCCAGCAGGCGCAGGCCGTAGCGGCCGAGCTTCGCATCGGTTGAATAGACGTCGATCAGGTCCACCTGCCCCGCCGCCAGGGCTTCGTACGCAAGCCCGTGGTCGAGTCCCCGGGGCGCGTGCGGCAACGCATATGCGGCCTTCAGCGCCTGCCAGCCGTCCTTCCGGCTCAGGAACTCCTGCGACAACCCGAGCTTCAGATCAGGCGTGCGCGCAAGGTCCGAGATGCGCACGATCCCGAGGGCCGTTCCGCGTTTTTCCGGTATGGCGAGCGCATACGTATTGTTGAAGCCGAGCGTATTCCCCACGCCGAGACCGTACGCATTCAGCATGCGCCGCAACTCGGCAAGATCGGGCGCGCGCTTCAGTCCCAGGAGCTCGAACGCAATCGTTCCCGTGTAGTCGGGGTAGAGATCGACCGCGCCGCTTTTCAACGCCGAAAAAACGATGGCGGTATTCCCCAACCCCTGCTGGTGCGTGGCAGCCGCTTCGCCGGAATGCTGCACCGTCTGAGTGAGGATCTCGCCGAGGATGTAAGACTCCGTGAAACGCTTGGATCCCACGTTGATCGTTTGCGCCGCGCACAGCGCCGGCAGCAGACACAACAGCGCGAGAATTTTCATCATGGCCGCGCCGTGATACCCGCCACGCGCTGCGCGCGCACGAATTGGGCCACATAAGGTTCGGCTGGAGCGGATAGAAAATCGTCGAATGCGCCGCGCTGTACGACGCGGCCTTCGCGCATCATGACGATGTCCGAGCCGAAGTGAGCCGCTTCGGCCATGTCGTGCGTCACGAGGATGACCGTTTTACCCAGGCGCTGAAAAATCGATTTCAGATCGTCCTGCAGCTGATAGCGCGTGACGGGGTCCAGCGCACCCAGCGGCTCATCGAGGAGGAGCAGCGGCGGATCCATCATGAGCGCGCGCATGAGTGCGATGCGCTGGCGCTGGCCGCCTGAAAGTTGCTGTGGATAGCGATTGAGCGCGTCGGCCGGAATGCTCACGAGCTCGGCCAGGCTCTTAACCTGCTCACCCATGCGCCCTGCGTCCATGCCGAGGTGGCGCCCGAGCAGCGTGACGTTGTCCGCGGCAGTCAGGTGAGGAAAGAGTCCGCCGTCCTGTATGACGTAGCCCATCGCGTGCCTGAGATGTTCCACGTTGGACGCGGCGAGCACTTCGCCATTGACCAGCACCCGTCCCGAGTCGGGGTGGATGAGCCCGACGACCATGCGCAGCAGCGTGGACTTGCCGCAGCCGCTGGGTCCGATGAGGACGCTCGTTTCACCGGGCACGAACTCGAGACTGACCGGCTGAAGCGCGACGCGCTTTGCGTAGCTCTTCGAGACGTTTTCTAACGTGACCACGCGCGTGATTCTCTGGGGCTCGCGATTAACGATCGGGAAGCGCGAACTTGTAGCTCGGCGACTTCAGCCGGCCACGGGCGAGCGGCGCTCGTATTCGGCGGCGGCGTCTTCGAGACTCATGAATACCGCGCCGCGCTCTTTCAGCGTCCGAATGAGCTTGTCCAGTATGACCATGCGATGGCCGCGGCCGATCACAAAAGGATGGAACGTGTAGGTGATGACGCCCCATTCGAGGTTTTCATTGAGATACAGAAAGTCGTCGATCCAGTTGCCGAGCACGCCGCTCGCATTCATGTTGCCCGGAAGGACCCAGGTGGGCGTGCGGATGAATTCGAAATGCGGATAATCATCGAGCGTCCAGCTGATCGGCATTTCGATGAGTCGCGTCGCAGGCCCCAACACTGCCGGCTGCTCGAGGGTAATAACGTCACCTCTGCGCACGCGGTAAGGAATGTAGTCGTCGCCCATCATGCTGCTGTCGTAGACGAAGCCGTGCTTCAGCAGCAGATCCACCGAGTGGGGGCTTAAATCCCACGAAGGGGACCGATAGCCGCGCGCGTTACGGCCCGTCAGCTTCCGGATGGCTTCGTTCGCACGCACGAGCTCTTCTTCTTCCTCTTCGCGGCTGAGCGTGGCCGGCGGCCGGTGAGTCCATCCGTGATGCCCGATTTCATGGCCTGCGTCGGCGACCCGGCGACATACGTCAGGATACGTCTCAAGCGTATGGCCCGGCACGTACCACGAGCTCACGATCCCGTATCGCTGCAGCAGCTCGAGTATGCGCGGCGCGCCGACGTCGGGCCCGAACTCGCCTCTCGAGATCGGTCCGGGCGTGGCCATGCCGCGCGCAATCCAGCCCGACATCGCGTCGAAATCGAAAGTAAGGCAAACGATCGATCGGTTCATGGATTTTTCGCTGACGCCCTGCATGATTGCCGGGGTGCTGCGAATATTACACCGTAGCGCTCGGCGCCCGGCAGCGGAGCGCTTCAGCCTGCGGCGCCTTTTTCGTCGCGTATTCAGTGGCCGCCATGACGTGCGGCTGGCACAATAGGGCTTTCGCGCTTCCCCCCCAATGCCATGACTGCCAGAGACTACGCGCTCGACCCATTCTGGATGCCGTTCACGGCGAACCGTCAGTTCAAGAAGACGCCTCGCGTGCTCGTGTCCGCGCGTGATATGCACTTCGTCGCGGACGACGGGCGCAAGATACTCGACGGCACCTCGGGGCTGTGGTGCTCGAATGCAGGTCACTGCAGACCGCAGATCACCGAAGCCATACGGCGCCAGGCCGGCGAGCTGGATTACAGCCCTGGATTCCAGATGGGCCACCCGGGGCCGTTCAAGGTCGCGGAGCGCCTGAAGGCGATGCTGCCCGGCGATCTCGACTACAGCTTTTTTACGAACTCCGGATCGGAGTCTGTCGACACTGCGCTGAAAATCGCGCTTGCGTATCATCGCGCGCGCGGCGAAGGCACGCGGCGCTGGCTGATCGGCCGCGAGCGCGGCTATCACGGTGCCAACTTCGGCGGCATTTCCGTCGGCGGCATACCGGCGAACCGCAAGACTTTCGGCAGCCTTGTTTCGAACGTCGATCATCTGGCCCACACGCACAACCTCTCCGAGAATTCGTTCTCGCGCGGGCAGCCGGCGTGGGGCGCTCATCTCGCAGACGAGCTCGAAAACCGTATCGTTGCCTTGCATGACGCATCGAACATCGCCGCCGTGATCGTCGAGCCCATGGCGGGCTCGGCGGGTGTGCTCATTCCGCCGCAGGGCTACCTCGAGCGATTGCGTGCAATCTGCGACAAACACGGCATCCTGCTCATATTCGACGAAGTCATCACCGGCTTTGGCCGGCTGGGAGCCTCGTTCGCGACAACGCTGTTCGGCGTTGTCCCCGACATCATCTGCCTCGCGAAAGGTCTGACCAACGCCGCGGTACCGATGGGCGCTGTCGCGGTGCGCAAGCACATCTACGAAGACATGATGGCTGCGGCGCCCGAGAACACGATCGAGCTTTTCCACGGCTATACCTACTCCGGGCACCCGCTCGCGTGCGCGGCCGCGCTCGCGACTCTGGAACTCTTCGAAGAAGAGGCGTTGTTTGATCGAGCGCGCGAGCTCGCGCCGTATTTCGAGCAGGCCGTGCACTCTTTGCGCGAGCTGCCGCACGTGATCGACGTCCGCAATCTCGGCCTGGTGGCGGGCATCGAGCTCGAACCGATGGCGGGAAAACCGACGGCGCGCGCGTTCGAAGCGTTCCTGCGCTGCTTCGAGAAAGGCGTGCTCGTACGCACCACGGCCGATATCATTGCGCTCTCGCCGCCGCTTATCATCAGCAAAGAGCAGATCGACGAGCTCGTCGGCACCATTGCGGATGTGCTGCGCGAAGCGGGGAGACGTTAACGCTCCATCCTGACCCTCGCAGGATTGGATGTGAATACTCGATGTGAATACTAATTGGCGCTGGAACGTTACGCTCGCGACGGCCGCCTCTGCGAGGCCCGCGGTTAGGTTGACGTTCTACTGCGACCCTCGCAGGATCGGATGTGAATACTAATTGGCGCCGGAATGTAACGTTCGCGTCGGCCGCCTCTGCGAGGGCCGCCGCTCACCGGAACGGTGCGGTTCTAACATACTAGATACGCTGCATCTCGCGCGCGCCCAGTGCAGTCAGGCAGTGGTCGATCCACTCGGCCGTCAGTTTTTCCTGCACCCTGTTTTGCCGGAGCCGCGCGTCGAGCGCCCCCCAGTCGACGCTGTCGAGCGGCTGGTCCTGGTTGAAACACGAGAACACGTAGCTGGTCTTGCCGGTCTGCGGATCGACGTGCGGCTGCAGACACTGCGCACAGATCTCTTTCATCATGCATTGCATCGGCGAGTTGATCGATCCGATCGCGAAGTGATGCGGCTTCAGATGAGGCTTCAGTGCCTCGTGTCGCGCACGCGCAACTGCGGCCATCATGCGGTCCGAGCCGATGGCGATAATGCGGTCGGCGTCGCTGAACGCGATCGGCTGTTCGCCGAGATCGCCGCTCGCGTAGGCCTGCATCGCCTGCACGACATTGCCCACGAAAGTCTTGTCCTGCGGGCGATCGGGGCTGAAGCCGGGTTCTTCGTCGCAGCACCACACGACCACATCTGACGCGGCTTCGATCTCGCCGATCTTGTAGCGATCATTCATGTGCTTGTATGCGGCGAAATAAAGCACGCGGTTGCCGGCAGCCCTCATCGCCTGCCCGATCGAAAACAGCACCGCGTTACCCAGGCCGCCGCCTGCGAGCACCACCGTCTCATTCGATGGAATTTCGGTCGGCGTTCCAGTCGGCCCCATCAACACGACGGGCTCGCCGGGCTCGAGCACCGCGCATAAATCCGACGATCCTCCCATTTCGAGCACGATGGTCGAAATGAGACCTTGCTCGCGGTCGACCCACGCGCCGGTCAGCGCGAGACCCTCCATCGTGAGGCGCGTGCCTTCGGCGTACGCGGACCGCGATTCGAAATTCTGCAGCCGGTAAAACTGTCCCGGACGGAAACGCCGCGCTGCAAGCGGTGCGCGCACGACGACTTCGACAATGAGCGGCGTCAGGCGCTCGACTCTATGCACCGTCGCACGCAGGAGATCGTTCAGCTGGCCGAGAAACACCGCATCGGGATCGCCTGAGCCCGGCTCGACTCCCTGCAGGACGCGGGTCACGATCGGATAACCCTGCTTTGCCGAGCCGATCGCCTTCACGACGTTGCCGAAGAATGACGGGTGCACGTCACCGAAGTAGCTCATGCAGCGGCCGTCGGGGCGCCGCGACAGCAGCACGCGCACCTCATTCGGTTTCGCAATCGATTTTTCAGGCCGCACAGGATGACCGGCTTCGTCTACGGCCTGAAAGTAACGCCCATCCAGCGCAAAATGCGCGCTGTCTTCGCGCGCCAACACCGTGTTGGGATGCGTGCCCGCGGCAACCAATATCGTGCGCGCCGGAAGGTCGGCTTCCCCGCTCGCGGTCCAGCTGCCGTCATCGGCGCGCGTCTGAACGCTCGTTTTCAGCACCTGCGCGTGCCCGAATCGGTCGACTTCGACGCCGCGCGGCGTGAGCCCTTCGGCGAACGTAATGCCTTCCTCGAGCGCTTTCTGCACTTCTTCGTGATTGAGCGTGTACGAAGGGCTGTCGATAAGCCGCTTGCGATAGGCGATCGTGACCCCGCCCCACGATTTCAAGAGCTCCACGATCCGTGGTGCACGCTGATCGCGTACGGCAGCAGCACGCTCCGCGCGGATGGCTCGTGCGTGCGCCAGAAACTCATCGGCTGTCTGGCGCTCTTCGTCGGACCAGGTGATGGTCGCAGCCGCCTCGCCGTGCTCGCGCGCCAGGCGCTCGTAGCGCTGGAGGAACTTCTCGACCTGGACCGGGTAGTACGCGAGCGCTTCGGTTGCGGTATCGATTGCGGTAAGGCCTCCTCCTATGACTACCACGGGCAATCGAACCTGCATATTTGCAAGCGCATCCGTTTTGGCAGCCCCGGTCAGCTGCAGCGCCATCAGAAAATCCGATGCGGTGCGAACACCTCGTGCGAGCCCATTGGGCATGTCGAGGACCGTCGGGCGGCCGGCGCCGATCGCAAGCGCGACGTGGTCGAAGCCGAGTTCAAACGCATCTTCCGCGCTGAGCGTGCCGCCGAAGCGCACGCCCCCGATCAGCGCGAAACGGCTGCGGCGCTCGATGAGCAGGCGCACGATCTTGAGAAAGTTCTTGTCCCAGCGCACGGTGATGCCGTACTCGGCCACACCGCCGAAACCGGCCATGACGCGCGAATCGAGCGGCTCGCCGAGCTCGGCCACATCGCGTATCGGCCTGAACGGCACGCGCCCGCCCAAAGCGGCGACGCCGGAAATCTCCGGGGCCAGCGGCTCGATCTTGAGGCCATCTATGCCAACGACCGTATGGCCATCGTTCAGCAGGTAATGGGCGAGAGAAAATCCCGCCGGTCCCATGCCTGCGATCAGCACGCGCTTGCCGGTGGGCGCCTGCGGGTAAGGCATGCGCAGGTTCAGTGGATTCCAGCGCGTCAGGAGGCCATAGATTTCGAAACCCCATGGCAGCGCCAGCACGTCTTTCAACGTGCGCGTCTCCGCCTGGGGTATGTCGACAGGCTCCTGCTTCTGGTAAATGCACGACTTCATGCAGTCGTTGCAGATACGGTGTCCCGTCGCTGCGCACATCGGGTTATCGACAGCGATGATCGCGAGCGCGCCGATCGCGTGCCCCTGCGTTTTGACCTTGTGGAATTCCGAGATTTTCTCGTCGAGCGGGCAGCCGGCGAGTGTCACGCCGAAGACGCTCTTCTTGAAAGACGCTTCGCCGCGTCCCGTCGCGCCTTTTTCGCGCAGTCCTTTGGAGCACGAATCCTTGTCCTGCTCGTGACACCAGATGCAGTAATGCGCCTCATCGAGCGCGCCGGTGAGGTCCGTTCCCGCATCGGTCAGGCTGAAACCCAGGCGCCGGCGCAGCTTCTCGTCGGGCAGCCGGTGGGCCGGATAACCCGCGCTCTCGTCGATCACCGTCGGCACCAGGCGCTGCGGATCGAGCTTGTGCGGTGCCTTGAAAAGCACACCTTTTTCATGTTTTCGCTTGCCGGCAACGCTGAGCGCGGCCCACGCCGCGTACTGAAGCGCAAGCTCCAGACCCGCGCGATTGCCCGCCTCGTCCTGCTGCCAGCGCGTGACATGCTGTGCGAAGGAAAGCTCGGTCAGCGGTTCGCCGAGCAGCCTCTCGAGCTCGCGTTCGAGCGCCGCGCCGTCCAGACGCTCAGCGTCTTCCGCTTTCACTTTGTGCATGGCCTTGCGCTGAACGAAATTGCGCTTCACGCCATACAGCGGGTTGAGCTCGTGATGCCGCGCGGCGAGCGCAGCGACTTCGCGCTCGATGCCAAAGAGCCACCCGACATACGTATCGACATGCGGCGCCAGCGCGATCAGGAGCTCGGACTCCTGCCTGGCCGGAAGCGCGCCCGGATTGTCGCGAGCGCGCGTGAGCTCGCCGAGGAGCACAGGAGCCGCCGCGGCGAGATGCTCGAGGAAGAGCGCGTCGACGCGCTTCAGGCCTTCGTGCTCGTAGAGGTCGCCGAACGAAAGACCCGACGCGGCTACCGGGATAGGTGTTTCAGACACGGATGGGAAAAAAGTCGTAATTATAGCAATGGGTTGCAGCCCGACTTAGGCCGCGGCGCGCTATCGTTATACGCCCCCTCGCGAGCCGGTGAAACGCGCGGTGCGATAAGTAGAGGAGGTTTAGAGACTAGCCCGCGGCACCCGCGATACGCTCCGCGGCAAGTACCGTATTCGCAGCAAGCATCGCGACGGTCATCGGTCCGACACCGCCGGGCACAGGACTGATCGCGCCTGCGACCGCGCGTACCGCTTCGTAATCGACATCGCCCACGAGCTTTCCGTCGGGCAGACGGTTGATACCCACGTCTACCACTACGGCACCTGCGCTCACCATATCGCCTGTCACGAGCTGCGCGCGGCCGGCTGCAGCAACGAGGATGTCGGCCGCGCGGGTGTAGTGGGCGAGATCGCGCGTCTTCGAATTGCAAACCGTCACGGTTGCCCCGCGCGCGATCAGCATGAGCGCGACGGGTTTGCCCACCAGGCTGCTGCGGCCGATGACGACGGCGTGACGTCCTTCGATGGGGATGCCGGCACGTTCGAGGATGCTCATGACCGCCAGCGGCGTGCAAGGTGCGAGCCGGGGCTGCCCCTCCATGAGTGCGCCGAGATTGCTCCAGTTGAAGCCGTCGACGTCTTTTTCGATCGCGATCGACTGCAGCACGCGCGTCGCATCGATCGCGCGCGGCAGCGGGAGCTGCACGATGATGCCGTGGATCGCGCTGCTGCGGTTGAGCGCGTCGACTTTCTCCAGCAACATCACTTGACTGCAATCTGCCGGGAGCTCGTGTACTTCGCTATGAATCCCAGAGCCTTCGCACGCGCGTATCTTGTTGCGGACGTATACGCGCGACGCCGGATGATCGCCGACAAGCACCGTGGCGAGACCCGGCTGGACGCCCCGCCGCACGAGCGCTTCAACGCGTTGCCGCAACAGCGACAGAATTTCGCGCGCCATCGCGGCACCGTCGAGCACCACTGCGGTCATCGCGTTTTTTGCCCGGCGCGGGAGCTGTCTTCGAGGACCTGAAAGAAGATTTCGTCCTGCCGTATCATGCCCAGCTCGCTGCGCGCGCGTTCTTCGATGGCTTCGAGGCCTTGCTTCAGATCGCGCACCTCGGCATCGAGCGCGCCGTTGCGGACTTTCAACTTCGCGTTCATTTCGCGCTGCGCTGCAATCTGCCGGTCCACGTCCCACACGCGCAGCCATCCGCCTTTGCCGAGCCACAGCGGGTACTGAATCAATCCGAGAAGCGCCAGGAGCACGATGGTGAGCCACTTCATCGACTCACGTCCTCACAGTCAGCGCAGCTGGTAAAAAGCATCGCGCCCGGGATAGACGGCGGTGTCGCCCAGATCTTCCTCGATGCGCAGCAGCTGGTTGTACTTCGCGAGCCGGTCCGAGCGGGCCAGCGATCCCGTCTTGATCTGCATTGCGTTCGTGGCTACGGCGATGTCGGCGATCGTCGTGTCCTCCGTTTCTCCGGAGCGATGCGAGATTACTGCGGTATAGCGTGCACGCTTGGCCATCTCGATCGCCGCGAAAGTTTCAGTGAGCGTGCCGATCTGATTGACTTTGATCAATATCGAGTTGGCCACGCCCTGCTCGATCGCGCGCTTCAGATAGCGTGTATTCGTCACCAGCAGATCGTCGCCGACCAGCTGCACTTTCTTGCCAAGGCGCTGGGTAAGCAGCTTCCATCCATCCCAGTCGTCTTCCGCCATCCCGTCTTCGATAGTGAGGATCGGATATTTGTCTACCCAGCCCGCAAGGTAATCGACGAACTCGGGCGCCTTCATGCTGCTGCCCTCGGAACGCAGCGTGTAGACACCGCCGTCATAAAATTCCGTGCTTGCGCAATCCAGTCCGAGACCGACGTCTTCGCCCGGCCGGTAACCCGCGCCCTCGATCGCCTCGATGATGAGCTTAATGGCGGCCTCGTGGTTCGCAAGGCGCGGCGCAAAGCCGCCTTCGTCTCCGACCGAAGTCGACAGACCGCGGTCTTGAAGTATTTTCTTGAGCGTTTGAAACACTTCAGCGCCGCAGCGCAGCGCTTCGTGGAAGGAGCTCATGCTGAGAGGCAGGATCATGAATTCCTGCATCTCGAGGCCGTTGTTGGCATGCACGCCGCCGTTGATCACGTTCATCATCGGCACTGGCATGGCCATGACGCCCGCGCCGCCCAGGTACCGGTGCAGCGGCAGACCCGATTCCTCGGCAGCCGCTTTTGCGACCGCCATGGAAACGGCGAGTATGGCGTTTGCACCGAGGCGTGATTTGTTGTCCGTGCCGTCGAGATCGATCAGCGTCTTGTCGACGAAGCTCTGCTCGGTCGCATCGACGCCGATGATCGCTTCGCAGATCTCGGTGTTCACGTGCCCGACCGCCTGCAGCACGCCTTTGCCCCCGTAACGCTGCTTGTCGCCATCGCGGAGCTCCATCGCCTCGCGGCTGCCCGTCGACGCGCCGGAAGGCACTGCCGCGCGGCCCAGAACGCCCGACTCTAGCAATACGTCGGCTTCGACCGTCGGATTGCCGCGCGAATCGAGGATTTCCCTCGCGATAACGTCGACGATCGCGCTCATGTCGTCCGGGCCTTCTCGGTTGAAGTGGCCGACACGAGCCCCTCGGCAAAGCCAGCCCGCTTGACCACCTGATCGAGCGCTCTCAGCGTCTCGAGCAGCGCTTTCATGTGCTGTAGCGGCCACGCGTTGGGCCCATCCGAGAGCGCCTTTTCTGGATTGGGATGCGTCTCCATGAAAATGCCCGCGATGCCGCTCGCAACGGCCGCACGCGCAAGCACCGGCACGAATTCGCGCTGGCCCCCGCTCGATGTGCCGCGCCCGCCCGGGAGCTGAACCGAGTGCGTTGCGTCGAACACCACCGGGCAGCCCGTGTCGCGCATGATCGCAAGCGAACGCATGTCCGAGACCAGATTGTTATAACCGAATGACGCTCCACGCTCGCACACCATCAGCTGCTCGCCGGCATGTGCGTCACCAGGGTGGCTGCGGCAGGCAGCGTCGCGCGCTTTTTCGACGACGTTCTTCATGTCGCCCGGCGCGAGGAATTGTCCTTTTTTGATATTGACCGGTTTGCCCGCGGCCGCGACGGCGCAGATGAAATCAGTCTGGCGGCACAGGAATGCCGGCGTTTGCAGGACGTCCACTGCCGCCGCTGCGGCATCGATCTCATCGATTTCGTGAACATCGGTGAGCACCGGGATACCGAGCTCGCGCCGCACATCGCTCAGGATTTCCAGCCCGTTCTCCATGCCGAGACCGCGGAACGATTTGATCGAGCTGCGGTTTGCCTTGTCGTACGACGATTTGTAGATGAAAGGAATGCCGAGCGCGGACGTGATCTCTTTCAGCTCGCCCGCGGTATCGAATGCAAGCTGGCGCGACTCGACTACGCAGGGGCCCGCTATCAAAAAGAGAGGCCGATCGAGTCCGACTTCGAAGCCGCACAGCTTCATCACGCGATGTTCTGCAGGCGCTCGGGCGTGCTCGCCTGCGGCGGCTGCGCCACCGCGTTTTCAAGCGCGGCGCGCACGAACGCGTTGAACAGGGGATGACCCGCGCGCGGCGTCGACGTGAATTCGGGGTGGAACTGGCAGCCGACGAACCACGGGTGATTGGGCAGCTCGATCATTTCGCACAAGCCTTCGCGCGAGGATAATCCGCTCACCTTGAGCCCGGTCTGTCTCAGGCGCGGCAGATAATGGTCGTTGACTTCATAGCGGTGGCGATGCCGCTCGACGATCCGCTCCGAGCCGTAAATGCCGCTCGCGAGCGTTCCGGTTTCGAGCGCGCATTCCTGCCCGCCCAGGCGCATCGTCCCACCCAGGTCCGACTGCACGTCGCGCCGCTCCACGCGGCCGTCTCTGTCCTGCCACTCCGTGATCAGCGCGATCACGGGATGCGGGGTTTCGGGGTCGAACTCGGTGCTGTGTGCGCCGGCCAGATTGGCCATATGGCGCGCGTACTCGATTACGGCGAGCTGCATGCCCAGGCAAATCCCCAGGTAGGGCACCCGATTTTCGCGCGCATAGCGTATCGCCTCGATTTTGCCCTCGACGCCGCGCTTGCCGAATCCGCCCGGGACGAGGATCGCGTCCATGCGCTCGAGGCCCGCCGTGCCGTCCTTCTCGATGCTTTCCGAGTCGATATAGTGAATCTTGATCCTGGCGCCGGTGTGTATGCCGGCGTGTATCAGTGCTTCGGATAACGATTTGTACGATTCGGTCAGATCTACGTATTTACCGACGAGCGCGATCTTCACAGTGCGCCCCGGATGTTCGAGCGCGTAAACGAGCTTGTCCCAGGTGCCCAGATCGGCAGGCGGCAGGGCCAGGCCGAGCTTGCGGCAAACGATCTCGTCGAGCTTCTGCGCATGCAGCATCGCCGGAATCTTGTAAATCGTGTCCACGTCCACCGCGGAAATCACGGCTTCGACGGCGACGTTCGTGAACAGGGCGATTTTGCGCCGCTCGTCGTCCGGCAGCGGCCTATCGGCACGGCACAAGAGCACGTCGGGCTGGATTCCGATCTCGCGCAGCTCTTTCACCGAGTGTTGCGTCGGTTTCGTCTTGATCTCGCCGGCGGAGGCGATATACGGCACCAGCGTGAGGTGTATGAAGCAGGCGTTGTCGCGCCCCACTTCGATCGCCATCTGCCGGATCGCTTCCAGAAAAGGCAGCGACTCGATGTCGCCCACCGTGCCGCCGATCTCGACCAGCGCGATTTCGGCGTCGCCGGCCCCGCGGCGGATGAACTGTTTGATTTCGTCGGTGATATGGGGGATCACCTGCACTGTGCCGCCGAGGTAATCGCCGCGCCGCTCCTTGCGAATGACGCTTTCGTAGATCTGGCCGGTGGTGAAATTGTTGCGCTTGCTCATCTTGGCGTGGACGAAGCGCTCGTAGTGGCCAAGATCGAGGTCGGTTTCAGCGCCGTCCTCGGTTACGAAGACTTCGCCGTGCTGAAAAGGGCTCATGGTGCCCGGATCCACGTTGAGATACGGATCCAGCTTCACCATGGAGATGGTGATACCGCGCGATTCGAGGATGGAAGCGAGGGAGGCGGCAGCGATGCCTTTGCCAAGGGAGGAAACTACACCACCAGTGACAAAGACGAATTTGGTCATCACATAATCAGCTAACCGTTTGCGCATTTTATAGCCCAACGCACCCCGGCGTCCAACGAATAGTATGTAGCGCCGCAAGGCGCATAAGCACGGGTCTTGCGCCCGGAGCGAAGCGAAGGAGCGACGTAGAAGTTTCCGCGCCGAAACGCGCATAAGCACCGCTCTTGCGCCCGTAGCGAAGCGAAGGAGCGGCGTAGGTTTTACTTCGCGGCGGCCTCGCGCGCGAGATACAGCCAGGTCTCGACCACGCTGTCTGGATTGAGCGAGAGGCTTTCGATGCCCTCCTCCATCAGCCACTTCGCGAGATCCGGATGGTCGGACGGGCCCTGCCCGCAGATCCCGACATACTTGCCGGCTTTCCGGCACGCTGCGATTGCAAGGTGCAACATGTGCTTGACCGCCGGATCGCGCTCGTCGAACGCTTCCGCAATGCTCCCTCCGGAGTCGCGATCGAGCGCGAGCGTCATTTGCGTCATATCGTTCGAGCCGATGGAAAAACCGTCGAAGTGCTCGAGAAACTGGTCGGCAAGCACTGCGTTGGAAGGGATTTCGCACATCATGATCACGCGTAACCCATTATCGCCGCGTTTCAGACCGTTCGCTGCGAGAAGGTCCAGCACTTTGCGCGCTTCGTCGACCGTGCGGACAAAAGGCACCATGATTTCGATGTTGGTGAGTCCCATGTCGTCCCGGACTTTCCTGAGTGCCCTGCACTCGAGCTCGAAGCATTCACGGAACGAAGACGAGAGGTAACGCGAGGCGCCGCGGAAGCCCAGCATCGGATTTTCTTCACGCGGCTCGTAGCGCCCGCCCCCCGTGAGACTCGAATACTCGTTCGACTTGAAGTCCGAGAGCCGGACGATCACGGGTTTGGGCCAGAAGGCCGCGCCCAATGTGCCGATCCCTTCCACCAGCTTCTCCACGTAAAAAGCCACTGGGCTCGAGTAACCCGCGCTGTGTTCTTCGACGGCGACTTTCAGATCGGCCGAGAGATCCGGGTAGGCCAGGACTGCTTTCGGATGTACGCCGATCATGCGGGCGATAATGAATTCGAGGCGCGCGAGGCCCACACCTTCGTTCGGCAGGCGCTGAAATTCGAACGCGAGCTCGGGGTTGCCCACGTTCATCGTGATTTTCACGGGCGGTTTCGGCATTTTTGCCAGCGAAAGGTCGATGACCTCGGTTTCGAGCACGCCGCGATAGACGAAGCCGGTATCGCCTTCGGCACACGAGACCGTGACCGGCTTGCCATGTTTGAGCACCTGCGTGGCATCGCCACACCCGACCACCGCCGGAATGCCGAGCTCGCGCGCGATGATCGCCGCGTGGCACGTGCGCCCGCCGCGGTTCGTCACGATCGCGGCCGCTCGCTTCATGACCGGCTCCCAGTCCGGATCGGTCATGTCCGTGACCAGCACGTCGCCTTCGCGCACGGTGTCCATTTCCGTTGCGCTCTTTACGAACCGCACCAGACCGCTTCCGATGCGCTGACCGATCGCACGTCCCGTTGCGAGCACTTCGGAACGCTCTTTCAGACGATAGCGCCGAAGCGTATCGACCCGTTCGCTTGCCTTGACCGTCTCCGGCCGCGCCTGCAACACGTACAGCTGCCCGTCGCCGCCGTCTTTGGCCCACTCGATATCCATCGGGCGGCCATAGTGGCGCTCGATGATCATCGCGAAACGCGCGAGCTCTTCGACTTCGGCGTCCGCGATCGAAAAGCGGCGCCGCTCGGTCTCCGGCACCTCGATCGTCTTCACAGAGCGACCCGCTTCCCGCGACTCTGTGTAAATCATTTTCACCGCTTTCGAGCCCAGGCCACGCCGCAAAATCGCCGGCCGACCGGAATCGAGCGCGCGTTTATAGACGTAGAACTCGTCTGGATTGACCTGTCCCTGCACTACCGTCTCGCCCAACCCATACGCAGAGGTGATGAATACGACCTGGTCGAAACCGGACTCGGTGTCGAGGCTGAACATGACGCCGCTCGAGGCGAGATCGCTGCGCACCATGCGCTGCACCGCCGCCGACAGCGCTACGTCGCTGTGGACATAGCCCTGGTGCACGCGGTACGAGATCGCTCTATCGTTGTAGAGCGACGCGTAAACATGCCTGATTGCCGCGAGGACGTTGTCCGCGCCCTGAACGTTCAGAAACGTTTCCTGCTGGCCGGCAAAGGATGCGTCCGGAAGATCTTCAGCCGTCGCGGAGGAACGTACGGCAAATGACATGTCGGCTGCGGATTGCACGACGACTTTCCCGTAGGCCGCGCGGATTGCATCTTCGAGCTTCGGTGGAAACGGTTGACTCATTATCCAGCTGCGTATCTCCTGGCCGGCCGCACTCAATGCTTTCACGTCATTGGTATCGAGGCCCGACAGGCGCCGCGCGATGTGCTCGTTCAATGCGCCTGCCGAAAGAAAATCGCGATATGCAGACGCGGTGGTCGCGAATCCGCCCGGCACGCGTACACCCGCCGCGCCGAGCTGGCTGATCATCTCGCCAAGCGAAGCGCTCTTGCCGCCGACGTTTGCGACGTCGTTCATGCGCACTTCGGCAAGATCAAGGACGAGAGAATGGGTCATCGAATCACCGGCGATTTGTCCGTGCGGGTAAAAGGCGCTATTTTACCGGAAGCTTCTTATCAATCGGTGTCTGCCGTGGCCCTTCAGGAACGCGCTGCCTTTTTTATTTCGGATCGCACCGGAATCACCGCCGAGATGCTGGGTCACAGTCTGCTCACGCAGTTCGAAGGCGTGCGCTTCCAGGAAGTGACGCTGCCTTTCGTCGATACGGCAGACAAAGCACGCGAGATCGTGATTCGCATCAACGAGACCGCGGCGAGCGCAGGTGTGCGCCCGATCGTCATCAGCACTCTGGTGAACACCGAAATTGCGGCTATCGTAGGTGCCGCAAACGCGTTGTTCCTCGATTGCTTCGAGATTTTTATTTCACCCCTCGAGAAAGAGCTCGGCGAAACCGCGTCTCACGCGATCGGGCGCAGCCACAGCGTGCACGACCTGGTGAACTACTATCATCGGATCGACGCCGTCAACTACGCTCTAGGCCATGACGACGGCGTTGCGACGCGCGATCTTTCGGACGCGGACATCATACTGGTCGGTGTGTCCCGCTCGGGCAAAACGCCGACGTGCCTGTACATGGCGATGCAGTTCGGAATACGCGCCGCGAATTACCCTCTGGTCCCGGAGGATTTCGGCACGATGCAGCTGCCCGGTCAGGTGCGCCCGCTGCGCGCGCGGTTGCGTGGCCTCACCATCCGGCCCGAGCGGCTGCAGCAGATCCGTAACGAACGGCGGCCCGGCAGCAAGTACGCAACACTCGCCAATTGCGAGTACGAAGTACGGCAGGCCGAGGCGCTCATGAGGCAGGAAGGTATTCCTTATCTCGATGCCACCAGCAAATCGGTGGAGGAGCTCGCGACGACCATATTGCACGAGTCGAAGCTGGTGCGCCGTATCTATTGAGCAACGCCGGCGACGAATCGGAATGCTTTGCTCTAGCGCGACTGCCTGCCCGCAACAGCGCCGGCCACAGCGCTTATTTGCCTGACGCGCTCGAACAGACACACGGCCGCAGCTGCCGCGACGTTGAGCGACTCCGCTTTCCCCGGCATGGGGATCGCGAGGGTCGCATGGGCCGCCTCGCGCAAGGCCCGCGTGATGCCCGCGCCCTCGTTTCCGAAGACAAGGGCAACACGGCCGCGCAAATCCGCGGAGTACAGCGGAAGGCTCGCATCGTGCGCGGCTGCGTACACTTTTCCGGGAAAACGGCAGGCGAGCGCAGCAAGGTCGACACCTTCGAAAATACGCACGACGAAATGCGCGCCCATCCCCGCGCGCAGGACGCGCGGCGACCAAGCATGAACCGTGGTGCGCGAGAGGTAGACCTCTTCGACACCGGCCGCTGCGGCCGAACGCAATATCGAGCCGAGGTTACCCGGGTCCTGCAGGTCTTCGAGCATCACGCACGCGGCCGGCGTGTCGGGTATGGGCCGTGCTGCCGGCGTCTTCACTGCCCCAATGATGCCGGTAGGCGTCGCTACCGACGAGAGTTGCCGAAAGAGCGCATCGCTGAGCATCATCGCCTGCGGCACCCCGGGGCGCTCCAGCAGCACGGCAATCTCGCCCTCTTCCAGGCCGGAGCGGCTCACTATTACCTCCTCCGGAGCGCCAACGTGGTCGAGATAGGCCGAAATAAGATGCGCCCCGTCGAGCAGCGACAAGCCTGCTTTGCGCCGCTCGCGTGATGATTGGTGCAGCTTCAGCAGCGCGCGAAAGTGCGGGTTGTCGGCCGATGTAATCTGGCGCATGCGCGCTTCACTCATGCGCACGTGCGAAAGCCGGCGAATACGTCGCGCCTGTCCGGAGTGTAGAAGTTGCGCCAGGTGTTGCGTATGAGAGCGGCACGCGTTGCGAACGAGCCGCCGCGCAATACCTTGTGATCTCCGAACCACGGTTGCGAATATTCCTTGTACGGGTCCGCGACGAACCCCGGGTAGGGTCCAAACGCGTCGGCCGTCCACTCCCAGACGTTACCGATCATCTGGCGGCAGCCCCACGCGCTGTCCCCGTGCGGGAGTGCAGCAACGTCGACGCACACGCCGCTGACGCCGAAGAGATTTGCATGCACGTCCCGGGGCGGTGTATCACCCCACGGGTAGCGCCGTTTCGTAACTGCACCGGTTCGTTCGGTCGCAGCTGCGTATTCCCATTCGGTTTCGGAAGGAAGTCGCCGCCCGGCCCACCTGCAGTAGGCATTCGCCTCGAACCAGTTGACGTGCATGACGGGCTCGTCGGGCTGGATGGGCTCCCAAACATCGTAGCGCCGGGCATACCAGTCGCCGTCCTGCTTGCGCCAGTACACCGGGTGCTCTGCCGCCACCGATTGCCGCCACTGCCAGCCGTTCGTGCACCAGAGGTCGCGGCGCCCGTAGCCCTGGTCCTCGACGAACGCGCGGTACTGCTCATTGGTCGTCGCGCTGCGCGCCATCCTGAAGGGCCGTAGCGTCACCGGATGCGCCCACTTTTCGTTGTCGAAGACAAACCCGTCGTGAGAGTCTGCGCCGAGCAGGAATTCCCCACCGGCGATTTGCGCGTCGCCCGAGCTCCTTTCCTCACTCATCTCTGGCTGCGCACGATGCGCCGTCGCGGGTGCAGAGTACTCCAGCGTCTGGCGTGTGTAGGTCAGCGCCTCGCAGTGCATCTCTTCGTGGAACGCTGCGAGCTGTACGAAATAGGCGAGGTCCGCGTCGAGTTCGGTTGCGACACGCTCGAGAACCCGCTCGAGCACTGACTGAAGATAGCCGAGGGTCTCTTCAAGGCGCGGCAACGGCAGATCCCAGCGGACCTCGTGCGGCACAGCGGCAGAGTCATAAAGGCGGTCGGCGTTGAGCATGATCGAAGTATCGTGCACCGTACCGCCCTTTTCCTGCCGCAGACACCAGTGCTCCTGAAACCAGGCCAGATGGCCGAGCTCCCATAGCGGCGGGTTCACGATGCTCATTCGCGGGCCGAGAAGCTGTGAAGCCTGGAGGTCCGTCGCAAGCGTGAGTGTGCGCGAACGTGCGTCGAGCAGCATCTGCCGCAGCATCTCCGCTGGCGGGTGCAGGGAAATCATCACGCGAGCGCTTTGGTATAGTGTTTGATGCATCGTAGTTTAGCTCGCGTCCTGGAACCATGAGAATTTCGCTCATCACACCTGCGGCCGCGCACGCGCGGAGCGGCAACCGCAACACCGCAACGCGCTGGGCACGCATGCTTCGTGAGCTCGGACATCGCGTCGAGATCGAGCAGGAATGGAGCGGCGGCCGTTCGGAGCTGATGATCGCGCTGCACGCGCGGCGCAGCGCCGATTCCATCGCACGCTACGCAAAGACTTTCCCGGAACGCCCGCTCGTAGTGGTGCTGACGGGCACCGATTTGTATCGGGATATACAGTTCGACCACAGCGCGCAGCGCTCGCTCGGACTCGCGACGCGGCTGGTCGTGCTGCAGGACAGAGCGCTGAAAGAGCTCGCCTCGACCATGCGCTCGAAGACACGCGTGATTTACCAGTCGGCGCGCTCGATTCAGCGCGTGCAGCCTCTCGCATCGTTCTATGAAATCGTCGTGAGCGGACATCTGCGCACGGAAAAGGATCCGTTTCGGGCCGCAGCGGCGCTTGGCTTTCTCCCGGCCTCGAGCCGGGCGCGGGTGACCCATGTCGGCGGCGCCCTGAGCAAGGGGATGGCAAGAGAAGCGCGCGCCTGGATGAAGCGGGAGCCGCGCTACCGCTGGCTGGAAGAGGTGCCGCGCTGGCGCGCGCTGCAGATTCTTGCGCGAAGCCGGCTCATGATCGTGAGCTCACTGATGGAAGGCGGGGCTAACGTCATATGCGAGGCCCTCGCGGCCGGAGTGCCGGTCATCGCCTCGCGCATCGGCGGCAATGTGGGAATGCTGGGCGCCGCCTACCCCGGGTACTATGCCGTTGGAAACGAGCGCGCTCTGGCGCGCCTCATCTCGCAAGCCGAGCGGGACGAACACTACTATCAGGCACTGGAGAGCGTATGTGCGAGCCGCGCCCCACTTGTCCTCCCTGAGCGGGAAAAGGCTGCGCTCGAGGCGCTCATCGCGGAGCTCACGATGCGCCGCCGCGTGCGCGCGCGAGCAGCGGCATGATCGCTGCCGCAGCTTTTTCGTCCGTGTTCTGCCTGAGTGCACGGCGTATCCCTTCGAAGCGCGCGTCGAGCTTCAGACGCGCCGTGTCGTCGCGCATGAGCGTGAGTAACGCCTCCGCAAGCCGTTCTGGCGTTGCGGCGTCCTGCAAAATCTCCGGCACCAGAAGCTCGCCGGCGAGTATGTTCGGCATGCCGACATACGGAAGATAGGCACGCCGTCGAAGCAGCCACCACGATACACGGGGCATCTTGTAAGTGATGACCATGGGACGCTTCAACAGCGCCGCTTCGAGCGTCGCGGTACCTGATGCGACGAGCACAGCATCGGCGGCGGCCATCGCTTCCAGCGAATGGCCGGTCATCATCGTGAGATCGAGCTCCGCTGGCTGCACGCGATAGAGCGCCGCCTCGAACAGGTCTTTGGTCGCGCGGCTGGCGAACGGAACGAGAAATCGCGTCTTGGGAAGCTGCTCCGTGAGCTTCACGGCAGTGCGTACGAAAACCTCGGCCATATGCTCGAGCTCGCTCACACGGCTGCCGGGCAGCATCGCGACGACAGGCAGCGATACGGGAATCTTCAGCTCCTCGCGCACGTCAGCCATCGGCGGCAGATCTGCCAGCATGTCCGCGAGCGGATGACCGACGTAGCGCACCGGGACGCCCGCCTGCTCGTAGAGCCGCGCCTCGAATGGGAACAGCGTGAGCAGCAGTGACACGGCGCGCTTCACTTTCTTCACGCGCTCGCGCCGCCACGCCCAGATCGCCGGCGCAACGTATTGAACGGTCGGGATCCCTGCCCGCTTGAGATCGAGCTCGAGGTCGAGATTGAAATCCGGGGCATCGACGCCTATGAACAGAGCCGGAGGATGACGCAGGAAATGGCTGCGCAGGCGCCGACGTATGCCGACGATCTCCCAGTAATGGCGCAGCACTTCGACGTAGCCGCGCACCGCCAGCTTTTCCATCGGGAACAGCACTTCGGCGCCGGCAGCTTCCATTTTCGGCCCGCCGATGCCGACGAAGTGCAAGCCCGCGTGCCGGGCAGAAAGTGCGCGCATGAGATGCGCCCCCAGCTGGTCTCCGGATGCTTCGCCGGCGACGATACCCACGACTATCGGGCGCTGCCCCGCTTTCGCCATTGCTCGTGCGAACCTGGATTAGCGGATGAGCCCGCGACCCGGTTCGGACACGAAGTCGAGCAGCACACGGACCTCCGCACATGCGGGCGCCTCGCGTGCGAGCGCAGCCTTTGCTTCGTCGAGCGTGAGACCTTCGCGATAGAGCGTCCTGTAAGCGCGCTTGAGCGCGGCGAGCGAGTCCGCCCCGAAGCCGCGGCGGCGCAGTCCCTCGTTATTCACTCCGAAGGGCCGCGCGGGATTGGCAGACACTTTCACGTAGGGCGGAACGTCCTGCAGGACGACCGTGCTCAGGCCGGTGATGCTGTGCGCGCCGATGCGGCAGAATTGATGCACCACCGTGAATCCGCCGAGTATCGCGTAATCGCCAACATGCACGTGGCCCGCGAGCTGCGCGTTATTGGCGAAAATCGTATGGCTCGCGATCTGGCAATCGTGCGCGATGTGCACGTAGGCCATGATCCAGTTGTCGTTGCCGATGCGCGTTACGCCGGCGTCCTGCACCGTCCCGCGGTTGAGCGTACAGAACTCGCGTATCGTATTGTTGTCGCCGATTTCGAGGCGGGTCGGCTCGCCGCCGTATTTCTTGTCCTGCGGCGCTTCGCCCACCGAGGCGAAGTGAGAAATCACGTTGTGTTTGCCGATGCGGGTGTGGCCGGTTATTACCGTATGTGCGCCGACACGAGACCCTGCGCCGATCTCGACATGCGGCCCGATGACTGCATACGGTCCGATCTCGACGTCATCGGCGAGCGCCGCTGCCGCATCGATTATCGCAGTCGGATGTATGCGCGCTGGCATGGCGGCGATCGGTGACAAACGTACAGCTTTAGCTCCCGTTCTGTTCATCCAGCGCGCGCACAGTGCACAGCAGGTCGGCCTCCGCCGCGAGGGCGTCGTCGACACGCGCAATTCCATGGAACTTCCACAATCCGCGCATGTGACGCACGAGTGTCACATCGAGGTGCAGTGCATCACCCGGAGTCACCGGTCTTTTGAATCGCGCGTTGTCGATGCCCACAAAGTAATAGACCATGCGCTCGTCGGTCTTGTGTCCCTCCGTCGTGAAAGTGAGGATCGCCGCCGCCTGCGCCAATGCTTCGATGATCAGCACGCCCGGCATGACCGGGTGGTGTGGAAAATGACCGGGAAAATACGGCTCGTTCATCGTGACGTTCTTCAGAGCGACGATGTTCTTGCCCGGCGTCGAAGAGAGGACGCGGTCGATCATCAGAAATGGATAGCGGTGGGGCAGGTACTCGAGAACCTGGCGTATATCCAAATTGTTCAAGATCTGCTCCTTAAAAACTCGGCAAGCCCGTGCTCGAGAGCGGCAATGCGGCCCGCGAGCTCATGCAGATGACGCAGCTGCACGGCGTTGCGGCGCCACTCACGATTCGGCTCGAAGGGATAGACGCCGCTGTAGACGCCTGCCTTGTCGATCGACTTGGTGATCGAAGTATGGCCGGAAATCTCCACCCGATCGGCAATATTGACGTGACCGGCGATCCCGACTGCCCCGCCGATGCGGCAGTAGCGGCCGATGCGGACACTCCCGGAGATACCCGTGCACGCGGCAATCGCGGTATGCGCGCCGATCCGCACGTTGTGACCGATCTGGATCTGGTTGTCGAGCTTGACGCCTTCCTCGATGACCGTGTCGTCGATCGCGCCCCGATCGATAGTCGTATTTGCCCCGATCTCGACATCGCATCCGATGTGCACGCGGCCGACCTGCGGCACCTTCACCCAATGATCGCCCGCGTCGGCAATGCCAAACCCGTCGGCGCCTATCACGCTCCCGGAATGCACGATTACGCGATCGCCCAGTATGCAGCCGTGGTAAATCGTCACGCCGGCGTGCAGCCGGCAATCGCGGCCGACATGCGTGTCTTCGCCGAGCACCGTGCCGGCGCCGATCGACGTTCCGCGACCGACGACGGCGCCGTTTGCAATCACTGCGTGGGCGCCGACCTCGACCTCGATGTCCACCTGCGCACCCGGATCGATGGCGGCCGTCGGATGGATACCGGGCACCACGCCGCGCGGCGGCTTGAGCAGCGCAGACACGCGGGCGAAATACAGATAAGGATTCGCGTGCACGATGCGCGGTACTTGCGTCGCTTCCCGCGCCGACGGCGCCACGATCACGGCTGCAGCGCTCGTCGTGGAAACCTGGCGCAGATAGCGTTCGTTTGCGAGAAAAGAGATGGTGCCGGCGCCCGCACTTTGCAGCGTCGCGACGCTGCTTACGCGCGTTTCCGGGTCCCCGACGATCTCCCCGCCGAAACGCTCGGCGATCTCACGCAGGCTGTAGCTGGGCGGGCTGCTGTTCATGAGCGCGAATCGGGCGCTCCGCGAGCAGCGCCTATTTTTCGGACGCGAGCGCTTTGAGCACGCGCTCCGTGATATCGAGACGCGGGCTGCGATAAACCGCTTCCTGCAGGATGAGATCGAACTTCTCCGACTCGGCAATCGCTTTGATCACGCGATTGGCGCGTTCGAACAGGGACTGGAGCTCCTGGTTGCGGCGCAGATTCAAATCCTCGCTATACGAGCGCTGCAGGCGCTGGAAATCGAGCGTCATGCGCGAAAGTTCCTGCTCCTTGGCGCGCCGGTCGCTCTCGCTCATGGTCATGGCGTCTTTCTCGACCTGACCCTGCAGGGTTTTGATCTGTCCTTCCCGCCGCTGCAGCTCCTGCGCCCGTGGCGCAAACTCTTTTTCCAGACGCTTGCTCGCAAGCTCCGCCGGCGCCGATTCGCGATTGATCCGCTCGGCGTCGATGAAGCCGATCTTAAGCTCGGCTGCCTGAATCTGAGCGGCGCCGAACGACAACGCCACTGCAGCGAGGATCGCGTAGAAATGTTTCAATGTCGTCTCCTTCGTGCTACGCGCTGTTGGCCGCCGTCCCTCCAGTGCGCGGCTCAAAACGCTCCACCGAACGTAAATTGGAATATTTGCTTGCGATCAGCCGGCTGTTCTCGCAGCGGCACCGCAACGCTTATTTTAAGGGGTCCCATAGGCGAAACCCAGAGCACGCCCATTCCGAACGCAAAGCGCACATCGGCGAAATCGTATTTTTCGCCAGCCATGCCGCTATCGACGAACGCGCTCATGCGCACGGTTTTGTCACCCGTCAGGCCGGGAAACGGGAAGAGGAACTCCGCATTGCCGAGCACTTTCTTGCTGCCCCCGCGCGCGAAGCCCTGGCTGTCCGTCGGGCCCACCGTGAACGTCCTGAAGCCGCGCAGCGAATTGACCCCGCCGACATAGAAGTTCTTAAAAAACGGCAACGTGGGCGTGTCTCCATAGCCGGCGCCGTATCCGATCTCTCCATTCAGCATGAGTGTGTAATCGCGGGTGAGCGGAAAGTAACGCTGATACTGGTACTGACCTTTGTAATAGTTGAGACTCGGCCCGGGCACGGCCACTTCGACACTGGCCCGTTGCAGCGTGCCCTTGGTCGGATAGATCAGGCTGTCCCGGCCGTCGCGCAGCCATCCTGCGCTCGCCACGACCGCATCGGTCCTGCTGCCGAAGGTATTGACGTAGTCGAGGTACACCAGCGGGCTGTCGGCAAAAGTCGCGATGCTCGTCCTTTCGTAGCCGATCCCGTAGTTGATCGTGTCGATATCGGTCACCGGCACGCCGAAGCGTACGGCCCCCCCCGCCGTGCGAGTGCTGTAATTGCCGAGCCCGGCGCGCGACGCATCGACTTCGCGCAGGTAAAGATCGAAGCCGCGGCTCAGCCCATCGACGGTGTAATACGGGTCAGTGTAAGAAAGAGCATAAGTGGTGTTGAGCTTGCTGGTGTTCAATCCGACCGATACGTGCTTGCCCGAACCGAATATGTTTTGCTGGGTCACCGAGCCCGACAGGATCAGACCTTCGCCGCTGCCGAAACCGGCGCCGAGGAGGACCGCACCTGTAGGTTTTTCCGTGACGGTCACGTTCACATCGACCTGGTCGGTCGTACCCTGCACCGGCGGAGTCTCGATGTTGACGTCGGTGAAGTAGCCGAGCTTGTCGATACGGCTGCGTGACATTGCGAGGCGCTCCGACGAAAACCAGCCGCCTTCGAACTGGCGTAGCTCACGCCGGATCACTTCGTCGCGCGTGCGCGAATTGCCAGCGACGTTGATACGCCTCACATAGACACGGCGGCCGGGATCGACGAAGAATGTGAAAGCGGCCTGGCGGTTCTGCTTGTCGAGCTCCGGGGTTGCGTTCACGTTGGCGAACGCGTAACCCTCGTTGCCGAGGCGATCGCTGATACGTTTCGTGGATTCCGCGACGCGCGCGCGGGAAAAGACGTCGCCGGGCTTGAGCGTGATGAGCTTGCGGATTTCCGCTTCGGGAAGCAGCAGCTCGCCTCCGACTTTCACGTCCGAGACCGTATATTTCGGACCTTCCGTGAGGGAAATCGTGATGTAGATGTCTTTCTTGTCCGGCGTGATCGACACCTGCGTCGATTCGACGTTGAATTCGAGATGGCCGCGGTCGAGATAATAGGAGCGCAGCGTCTCCAGGTCCGCCGACAGCTTCTGGCGCGAGTATTGATCGGCTTTGCTGTACCAGGTGAGCATGCCGGGCGTGCGCAGGAACATCTGGCGGCGAAGCTCGCGCTCACTGAATGTCTCATTGCCGATGATCGTGATCTGCCGGATTTTGGCCGCTTCGCCCTCCTCGACCGTGAAGTTCAGGGCGACGCGATTGCGCTCGAGGGGCGTGACCGTGGTACTGACGTTAGCGGCGTATCGGCCGCGGGTGAGATATTGGCGCTTCAGCTCCTGCTCTGCGCGGTCGAGCAGGCCCTTGTCGAAGATACGGCCTTCGGCAATGCCCACCTGGCTCATTGCCTTGAGGATGGTGTCCTTGTCGAATTCGCGCAAACCGGTGAATCCGATCTGCGCGATCGAAGGCCGTTCCTGCACGACCACGACCAGCACGCCATCGTCGGCTTCGATCGTGACATCCCGGAAAAATCCCGTCGCAAACAGGGCGCGCAGGGTCTGGGAGGCCCTCTCGTCGGTCATCGTGTCGCCGACTTTGACGGGAAGATAGCTGAAGACGGTGCCCGCCTCAGTACGCTGTATACCTTCTACGCGAATGTCTTTTATGACGAAAGGTTCGATGGCGTGGGCGGGGAAGGAACTGAGCGCCAGCGATAAAACTCCGACACGGAGAAGGTGCATCGATCAGCCGCTGATGAGACGATTTATGTCGTTATAGAGTGCGAAAGCCATTAACACAAACAACAGCGCCATGCCAAGGTGCTGCCCGATTTCCATGGCTCTGTCAGAGACCGGACTGCCTTTGAAAATCTCGAATATATAATACATCAAATGCCCACCATCCAATAAGGGTATTGGCAGCAGGTTGAGTACTCCGAGGCTGATACTGATCAGCGCGAGGAAAAGAAAAAACGATACCCAACCCATCTGCGCAGACTGTCCTGCGTAATCCGCAATCGTGATCGGCCCGCTCAGATTCTTGAGCGACACTTCGCCCACGATCATCTTGCCGAGCATCTTCAAGCTGAAGACCGACGTGTCCCACGTCTTGTAAATCGCTTTCGAGATACTCTCGAGCGGACCGTAGCTCACTACCGCGGTCAGCTCCGCGACCGCTTTAGGATCCATCTTCGGACCCGCGCCGATCCTGCCGATGGATTGCCCACCTTCGCTTGCCGCTTGCGGCGTGAGTTGAACGACGGCCGCGCCGCTCACCCGCCGCATCTCCAACGTGAGACCTTTTCCGGGATGAGAGCGTACCGCCGCGACCACATCTTCCCACGTGCGCATCGGCTGATTGTCGATCGCGACGA
>DATLEF010000135.1:0-18932 GCA_035525455.1 Burkholderiales bacterium | reverse complement strand
CTTCGGTGACGTCGCGGCTGCGGCGATCCGATTCGCGCGCGAAGGCTTCGTGATGCACGCTTTCATGGCCGATTACATTCTGGATCACGAGGAGGACTATCGGCGCTGGACTTCGAGCAGCGAAGTGTTCCTGCCGGGCGGGAAACCCCCTGAGGTAGGCGACCTTTTTGTCCAGAGCGATCTTGCACGCACGCTGCAATACCTGGTGGACGAGGAAAAAGCGCACGCAAAACGCGGGCGACAGCAGGGATTGCAGGCGGCGCGCGATGCGTTCTATCGCGGCGACATCGCCGCGAAAATCATCAAGTATTACCGCGAGAACGACGGCCTCCTGAGCGCCGAGGATCTCGCCAACTACCGCGTGCGCTTCGAAGTGCCGAACAAGACGGCGCATCGCGGTCTCGATCTCTACACCTGCGGGCCGTGGTGCCAGGGGCCGGTGCTGCCGCAGGCGCTCAACATACTGAGCGGTTACGACCTCGACGCGCTCGGTCACAATACGCCGCAGTACATCCACGTCGTCATCGAGGCGCTCAAGCTCGCGTTCGCGGACCGGCAGCGCTATTACGGCGATCCGCAGTTCATCGACGTGCCGATGGACGCGCTGCTCTCGGCACGCTATGCCGCGAGCCGCCGCGCCATGATCGATCCCGAACATGCTGCGCCGGGGATGCCTGAGGCGGGCAGCGTAGCCGGTTACGAGAAGGGATCGGCCGCAGTAGCTGCGGCAGCGCACGGCGAGCCTGCGCCGCTCGCCGATACGTCGTACGTGGCAGCCATCGACAAACACGGCAACGCTTTTTCGGCGACGCCGAGCGATGGGTCGTGCGCAATGCCGGTGGTGCCGGGCACAGGCCTGTGTCCGTCGTCGCGCGGCTCGCAATCGTGGTGCGATCCCCGGCATCCGGCTTCGGTCGCGCCGGGCAAGCGGCCGCGCCTCACGCCGAGCCCTGCGCTCGCGCTGAAGAACGGCAGGGCCTACATGCCGTTCGGCTCGCCGGGCAACGACATTCAGCCGCAGGCGATGCTGCAGGTGCTGCTCAACATCACTGCATTCGACATGAGTGTGCAGGCCGCGTGCGAAGCGCCGCGCTTTGCGACTTACAGCTATCCGTCGTCGTCGGAGCCGCACGCCTATCACCCGGGACGTCTCAACCTCGAGAAGCGCATTCCGGAAGCAACGGGTGAAGCGCTCGCTGCGCGCGGTCACAAGATCGCGTGGTGGCCCGACATCGCGTGGCAGGCCGGTGCGGTGTGCGTCGTCAGGAAGAACGACGACGACGTGCTCGAAGGCGCGGCAGACCCGAGGCGGCCGGCGTACGCATTGGGATGGTAAGACGCGTCGCCGGTGCGATCACCGGCGCGCTCGTAGGCGCGGCCTTCTCATCGACAATCGCGGCCGCACCCGCACCCGACACCCACGGCTACCCCGCGCGACCGATTCGCATCGTTGCACCTTTTCCGCCGGGCTCGGGCGTTGACATCGTCGCCCGTGCGATCGCACAGTCGCTCACGGACGCATGGCGGCAATCCGTTATCGTCGACAATCGACCCGGCGCGGGAGGCACGATCGCCGGCGACATGGTCGCGAAAGCGAATGCGGATGGCTATACGCTGATGCTTGGCAACGTGAGCACGCTTGCGATCGCGCGCAGTCTTTATCCCAGGCTTGCCTACGATCCACTGAAGGATTTCGCGCCGATCACGCTGATCACGACGAGCGAGAATGTCATAGTCGTGCACCCGAGTGTGCCGGTCGATTCGGTGAAAGCCCTCATCGATTATGCGAAGGCGCGACCCCGTCAGATTAATTACGGATCTGCAGGCAGCGGCACTACGACGCACCTGGGCGGCGCGATGTTTTCTTCGATGGCGGGTGTCGACATCACGCACGTGCCTTACAAAGGAAGCCAGCAGATGCTGGTCGATCTGCTGTCAGGCCAGGTGCAGCTGAGTTTTTCTTCAGTGCCGACGGCGTTGCCGCATATCAAATCCGGGCGGCTGCGGCCGCTGGCGGTGACGCGGCTCACGCGTTCGAAAACATTGCCGGAATTACCCACTGTTCATGAAGCCGGCGTGCGTGGCTTCGACATTTCGCTCTGGCAGGGCATCGTCGCGCCGGCCGGAACGCCGCGCCTCATCGTGATGAAGCTCAATCAGCAGATCGTGGCCAATCTCGGCACACCTCATTTGAAGCAGCAATTCGAAGCGCAAGGGCTCCAGCCGGTCGGCAACACGCCGGAGGAGTTTGGCGCTTACATCAAAGCTGAAGCCGACAAGTGGGCAAAGGTAGTGAAAGCTTCGGGCGCGAAACCTGAATAGCCACCACAACACGCAAGCTACGGCACGACGATTCCCATCAGCGGGACGTGCTGCTGACAACCGTACACGTCGCGGTCGGTCACGTCGCCTGAGCCTACCGGCCTACGGATCGTGATCTTGAATGCCACGGCCGGATCGTAAGGCGCGCACACGAGCACGTCGTCGAGCCGCACGCGATAGATCTCGGCAATGCGATGCGCGTTGATCACGCCTGCCTTTTTCACGCGCTCGTATTTCTCCACGTCGTCGAACATGATGTCGAAAGTGAGCTCGAACGGGCCGGCGTTCTTGCTGCGAACGACTTTGGCGAGATCGATCAGCGTCTGCGTGTGCTCCGCCACTAGTTCTTCACTTCTTCTATCGTCATCGGAAAACATTCGCACGGATCGGCGAGCGGCATGAGGTGATACACCGCGAATCGGTACGCGGGTCCCAGCGGGACGCCGAACGGCGAAAACGGATATGCCATGTTCCCCGCGGTATTGACGATGCCGGGATAGCTTGCGTGCTGGAGCGTGCCGCGCACGAACATCACCACGCCGGTCGCGAGCTCCTGCTCCGGCGCGACGACGTCGATCAGCAGCGCCACTTCGTGCGGTTCGAGTGCCGGCGCCGTTTCGAGCTTGCCCATCACCGCGTCACGCCCATATACGCTGAAATTGAGGGCGATGCCTTTTGCGGCGAGCCCGAAGCGGCTCTCGGCGCGCTCACGCACGTGCTCGAACAGTCCATCGAGCGCGCGGATCATGAACGGGTCGCGGATGCCCACCAGCACGACGCTGCGAAATCCGAGGTGCTCGGCACCTTCGAGCTTCACGCGATAAGTCTCGTCGGGCACGAAGCGGCTACCGCTGACTTTCACGCGGCGCTCGTCGAGCTGCGTGAAAACGGACGCGGTGAGATCGTTCATGCCGCCCGGGCCCGGCTGCAGGCACGGGTCGCCGCGCTCGTACAGCGAGTGACCGGCGACGGAAACCGTCGTGCAGCGATGATCGGGATTGCACGGCTCGACTTCGAAATGGTCGCGCCGCACGCGCCCGAGCAGCGGCTCGGCGAGATCGCACGGCACCGCGGACAAGCCTGCGCATTCGAGGATCTTGCCGCAGTGAAGCGCGAGACCGGGATCGTACCCCTTCATAATCGGCATTGCGGCGAAAATCACGTCGTCGCATGCGCGGCCCGCGACGATCACGTCGGCGCCTGCATCGAGCGCCTTCATGAATGGCTCGACGCCCATTTGCGCGACAATAGGACCGCAGCGATCGATCAGCTCGTCCGTGAGCGCACCCGGGCCGATGCTTTCCAAGGGCGATGCTGCGTTGCGACGTTTGAGGTCGGCCTTGTCGATTTCCGCGTTGATCACGGCCATGCGAAACGACAAGCGCTCTTCGCGCGCAATGTCGCGAATGAGCTCGACCGCCTGCTCGAGAGAAACATTCGCACCGCTCGTGAGCGCGGAGCCGACGATGAGCGGCACGCGCAGCTCGCGCGCCGCGCGCAGCATGATGGCAAGGTCGTAGCGGTAGGTTGCGAGCGGCAGAAAAGTCCGGCCGGTGCCGTGGTAGTAGGGGCCCATGTCGGTCGAGCCCGCGTCCTGACCGATGAAGTGCGGCTTGAGACTGACCCCGCGTTTGAACGCCTCGAGGTTGTAACCGCTCCCCATCGAGCCCGAAGGTGCGAGACCGACGACTTCGTCCATTGTTACCTCTCGCGCCAGACGGGCAGCGTCGACGAGCCCGGATGGCCGTAGTCGCGCGGCTCGAGCCCCGAATGGAACCAGCGCACGAACGTGGTGACGTCGAAAATCGGAATCCCGAGCCGGTTGTTGAGCGCGCGCGAGTACGGCCCCATGTTGTGCGTCTCGCACACGATGGCACCGACTTCCGGATGGCGTTTCAGCAAATCGTCGCCCGCATCGAGCACGTCTTGCTCCGCCGCAGCGTAATCCATGTCCATTTCGTCGCCCAGGAGCACGCGCGTGAACTCGCGCCCGTTCTCGGTGCCGGCGACCGGCGTATCGAGCGGCGCGCCCACGGCTTTCCAGTGCGCCTCGGTGATGCGATTGCCGTGCACCGACAGCACACCGACTCGTTTGCCCGGCGGCAACAAGCGCTGCACGAGCGGTATCTGCAGCAGCGAAGAGCTCGCGACCGGCACTTTGACGTGCGCCGCCAGCTGGTCCTGGAAGATAGCGAGAAATCCGCCCGTCGTCGTGATCCCGTCAGCGCCCTCTTTCACGAGGTCCGCGGCTGCGTCGAGGAACGCCTGCCCCAGACCTTTGCCCTGCTCGTGTATGACGACTTTCGCACTCGCGCCTTTCACGACTTTGTACAGCACCGGGAACGGCCAGGTTGCAGCGTGCCCTGTGTCGCCCGGCACGCGCGGCCACTTGGTGTCGAGCATGAGGATGCCCACACGCGCGCCATAGACGGTTTTACCGCCGACTGCTTTTCTCGATTGCAACTTCGTCTCCTAAAAGGTCACTGGATCCCGGACCGAGTCCGGGATGACGAGCTTACTGCTCGATCTTGATATTCGCCGTCTTCACCACCGTTGCCCAGCGCTCGGTATCGCGCCGGATCATCTGCGCGAATTCGCGCGGACCGTCGGCGACGACTTCGGCGCTCTGCGATGCGAGCTTCTCCTGCGCGTCCGGAGCGGCGAGCGCTTTCGCGAATTCGGTGTGCAGTTTCCTGATGATCGCGTCCGGAGTGTCTTTCGGCGCCACCATGCCTATCCACAGCGGCGCGTCCATGCCCGAAAGGCCCAGCTCTTCGAACGTCGGCAGATTCGGCAGCGCGCGCGTGCGCTTCTTCGCGCCGACGGCGATCGCGCGTATGCGTCCGCTGTCGAGCAGAGGCTTCGCCGAAGACACGGTGGTGAAGATGAGCGGCACGTCGCCGGCCGCGACGTCCACCATCGCAGCACCCGCGCCCTTGTACGGCACGCCGAGCAGGTTGATGCCGGCGCGCTGCCTGAAAAGCTCCATCGTGAGATGCGACACGCCGCCGACGCCTGAGAGCGCGATGCCGATTTTCCCGGGCTGCGCTTTCGCGCGCTCGATCACTTCCTGCACGGTGCGCGCAGGAAAGGACGTGGTCGCGAAAAGCACCATCGGCGTATCGACGAAATGCGTGACGGGAATGAAATCCTTGATCGGATGGTACGGAAGCTTGCTGTACAGCGCCGGCGCAATCGAAATCTGGCCATTGCTCGCGAGCAGCAGCGTGTAACCGTCGGGCGTTGCATTGGCTACGATCTCACCCGCGATCAAACCACCGGCGCCGCCGCGGTTGTCGAGGATCAGCTGCCTGCCGGTCGAGTCGGCAAACTTCTGGCCGACCACGCGGCCCGGCAGATCGAGTCCGCCGCCCGGTGGATACGGCACGAGCATGCGCACGGGACGGCTGGGGTACGCCGCATCGGAAGGTGCGGTCTTCGTCGCGGCAAATGCAGACGAATAGAGTAGCGTTGCGAAAAAAAACACTGCGATATATTGCATCAGGACCTCACGCGAAAAATCAGCCCATCCACTGCAGCACCGGCGCTGCAGCGTCTTCCAGCGGCTGGGCGATGACGTCGACGAGCGCCGGGCCATCGTGCTCGGCCGCTTCGCGCAGAATTGCGCCGAGCGCCTGCGGGTCTTCGACTTTCCACGAGCGCACGCCATAGCCTTCGGCGATACGCGCGTGGTCGGTGCGCGCAAAGTCGACCGAAAAATAGCGCTGGCCGTAACTCGCTTTCTGGCTCGCCTTGATCCAGCCGTAGCTCGAATTCGAGAACACGATCATCATGAGCGGCGCCTTGCAGCGCACGACGGTTTCGAGCTCGCCGACAGCAAATCCGAAGCTGCCGTCGCCCATGAGCGAAACGCACTTCGCCTGCGGACGGCCGAACCACGCGCCGAGCGCCGCGGGCAGCGAGTAGCCGAGCGCGCCGTGCGCGCGATTCGTGAGGAACGTGCGGCCGGCTTCGAGCACCTCGTAATAGCCCGAGACGTAGGGACACGGTGTGCCCGGATCGGCGACGACGATCGCATCGCGAGGCAACACCTTGTGCAGATCGCTCAAGACGCGCTCCGGCCGTATCGGACGCACGTTCTCGTTCGCGAGCCGCTGAAACGCATCGAACTTCGCTTTACGCGCGCGGGCGACGATCGCTTCGCCATTGAAATCGGAACGGCCACGCTTCGGCGCATCAACGTCCATGAGCCCGCACAGCGCTTCGAGCGTCAGACGCGCATCGCCGACGAGGGCGTGGGCCGTTTTGTAATTCGCGGAGATGACCGACGGATCGACGTCGATGTGCACGATCGGAATATCGCGCGACGGATATTTCCAGTGCTCGGTCGTCGTCGAGCCCGCGCGGCACCCGATAAAGATTACGAGGTCGGCCTGCTGCACCACTTCGCGCGTCGCCACCACGCCGCCGTTGCTGCCGACCACACCGGCAGACAAGGGATGACGCTCGGAGATGCTGCCTTTGCCGCTGACGGTCGTGCACACCGGCGCATCGAGCAGCGTCGCAAGCTTTTCGAGTGCCGCGCTCGCAGACGCGGTGATCACGCCGCCACCGCAGATAAAAACGGGACGGCGCGCCTGCTTCATCGCTTCCGCTGCAGCCGCGAGCGCGTCGGGCGCAGCCACGCCCGGCCATGCGGGATAACGATCGTGTCCGGGCTGCGCCCACACTTCGCCCGTATCGAGCGACTGCTTCATGACATCGTACGGCAGGCAGATGTGCGCGGCGCCTGGACGTCCGGTCGTCATCATGCGAAACGCGGATCGAAACGCATGCGGCACCTGCTCCGCGCGATCGCACACGGTGTTCCATTTCGTGAGCGGGCGATAGAGCGCGCGTTGATCGAGCTCGGTCAGCGGATAGCGGCCTCGCGAGAGCACCGGCACGTCGGAGGTGATGCCGAGAACCGGGATGCACGATTCGTTCGCTTCGACGAGTCCCGGCAGCAGATACGTGGCGCCTCCGCCGCTCGGGCCTTCACATACGCCGACCTTGCCCGTGACGCGCGCATAACCGTCGGCCATGTAAGCCGCGCTGCGCTCGTCGCGCGTGAGGACGTGTGTCATTCCGTGCTCGAGCTGCGCCAGCGCATCGTAAAACGGCAGGCTGGTGTCGCCGCAGAGGCCGAAGATATGCCTGACGCCATTCAGCTCGAGCATGCGAACCGCGGCTTCGGCTCCTGTTATGTGACTCATCCGTGCCCCACTATCCATTGCCTGCGTTCGCTGTATATTACCGTGCTTCAAGAAAGGCCTGACATGACGGACAAGACTCCCGAGCTGACGATTTACGGCGGCGATTACGAGCACACCCACACGCTCGTCGGCGACCTCGGCGGTGCACGGCTGCGTTATGCAGCGACGCGCCGCGTGCAGGAGATTTTCATCGGCATGCTCGAAACGCGCCGCTTCGAGATCTGCGAATTCTCCCTCGCGAACTACATCACACTCCGCGCGGCCGGCGAACGCTGGCTCACGGCCATTCCCGTTTTCCCCTCGCGCGTCTTTCGTCATGGCCTCGCGGTGACCCATCGCGACAGTGCTTTGACGCGCCTCGACGACCTTGCCGGCAAACGCATCGGCGTGCCGGATTACTCGATGACTGCGGCGGTATGGTTTCGTGGACTCCTCGAAGAGGAATACGGTGTCGATCTGCAATCGATCACCTGGGTCACGCGCGCCAAGCAGCGTTTCCCGTTTCCGCGTGACGCAAAAATCGAGACGACGGAGGCCGATCACGAGGAACTGCTCAAAAGCGGCAAAATAGATGCGCTGCTCGGCATGCATCTCGCGGACAGCGCGCGTGCACCCGCGGAGCGCCGCCTGCGACCTGTCTTACGCGATGCGCAAGGCGAGGAAGAAGCGTATTACAGGAAGACGGGCATCTATCCGATCATGCACTGCGTGGTGATACGCGAAGACGTCCTGCAAAAATATCCTGACGCGGCCGCCGCGGTTTTCCGCGCGTACGAAGCAGCAAAACAACAGGCGTACGAACGCCAGCTCGGCGCGACGCTGGTCCCATGGGGCAGGCAATCTTGGACCGAAAAGTTCGAGCTCTTCGGCGGCGATCCGCTCCCCTACGGCCTCACGCCGGTCAATCGCATGGTCATCGAGCGCCTTGCGACTTATCTGAAACGCCAGGGATTCGCCTCCGGAGCGCCGACCGTCGAAGAGCTCTTTCCCGCTGCCGTATAGCGCGAGCTACTCGGCCTTGATGCCTGCGCCTTTGATCACCTTGCTCCATTTGGCGAGCTCGCTCCTGATGTAAGCCCCGAATTGCTCCGGAGTGCTGCCCACCGTCTCGTATCCCTGATCGCGCAGACGCTCGCGCACGTCGCTCATCGCGAGCACCTTCACCGTCTCGTCGGCGACGCGTTGAACGATAGTACGCGGTGTCGCCGCGGGAAAAACGAAACCCTGCCACGTGCTCGCTTCGTATCCCGCAAAACCCGTCGCTTCGGCGACAGTCGGCAGATCCGGCGTTGCGCTCGAGCGTTTGGCGCTCGTCACAGCAAGCGCCCGCACTTTGCCGGCCTTGATTTGCGGCACCGCTGACGGGAGGCTCGAGACCATCACCGGCACGCGTCCGGCCATCAGATCGAGCAGTGCCGGACCGCCGCCTTTGTACGGCACGTGCGCGAGCTTGATTCCCGCCAGGACGTTCAGCAGCTCGCCTGCGAGATGCTGCGTCGAAGCCAGACCTGACGACGAGAAATCGATCTGGCCCGGCTTCGTCTTCGCAATCTCGATCAGCTCTTTCATGCTGCGCGCGTTGAAGGACGGATGGACGATCCACACGTTCGGCGACATCGTGAGCTGCGAGACCGGCGCGAAATCTTTGACCGGATCGAAACCGGTGCGCGCGTACAGGCTGGGGCTCGTCACCAGGTTGGGCGCGGTGAGCAGCATCGTGTAGCCATCCGGCGTCCCGCGCGCGACGAGCTCCGCGCCGATGTTGCCGGTGGCGCCGGGGCGGTTGTCGGCAACGATTTGCTGCCCGAGCCGTTCGCCGAGCTTCTGAGCGACAGTGCGGCCTACGGTATCGGATGCGCCGCCGGGCGATTGCGGAATGATGAGGCGAATCGGGCGCTGCGGATAGGCAGCTTCCCCCGCGATAACCGGCACGGCCGCGGTGACACACAATGCGCAACATACGAACGCCACAGCGCTTTTCATAAGTTCCTTTGCGTTGGATGTGCCATCGATTATCGGCGATACGCGCGTTGCAGACCACGCCACGAGCAGGCCGCGGTGCTAAGATGGGCAGCGTCCCCGCCACACGAAGCCGCATCATGGATATTCCGTCCGCGCCGTATCAGGTCAACGAATACGCACCCGATCCGGCTGTCACTTTCGACCGCGCCATCGGCGAGCAGTACGTGCGCTATGCGCACATGCTGGCCGCGCGCGGCTACGTCCAGAGCACGCTCGGTGGCATCGTGATCCGCGTGCCGCACTCGAAATATCCCTTCGGCGTCGCCTATGCGAAGCCGGCAGGCGTCTCGCTCGAGGAAATGACGGTCGAGGACGTGGTCATCACCGACATCCCCTACGGCCGCATCCTTCACGGCAGCGCCGCTACCAGCGTCGGCCATCAGATGAACCGCGAAATTCTGCGTCTGCGTCCGGACGTGAATTGCGTGATCCACCTGCATCACGACGAAACGATCGCGCTGTTGGCCTCGGGCGCCGAGGAAGTGAAAAGCTTCTCGCTCACGTTCGGCTTTCTCATGCAGAAGCCAATCGCCTATCTGCCCGCACACGTGAATGTCGAGGAAGACGTGGGCCCGATCAAGACGTTCATCCAGAACACGAACTGCATCGTGATGAAGCGGCACGGCATCACCGTGCTTGGGCGCACCGTGTCCGAGTGTTATCACCGCGTCACCACCTACGCGTCCGAAGTAAAGCGTCAGATCATCGTCGAGCTGCTGTGCGCCGCCAAAGGCACCACACCCGAGCACATCTCGAAAGAAGAGCTCGAATATATGTTCGCGCGCGGCGATGACATCGTTTATCCGAAGCTCATCCGTAAAAGCCACAAACCGGAATAAAAATATGCGACATGCAGAAAGCGCGCTGCCGAGGCCCGCGCGGCGGGAGGATTTTCGTCTGGTCACCGGCGAAGGCCGATTCAGCGCCGACTGGAATCTGCCGGAACAGCTGCACGCCGTCTTTCTGCGCGCCGATCGCGCGCATGCGCAAATCGTGCGGCTCGATGCCAGCCGAGCCCTTGCACACCCCGGGGTCAAAGCGGTGCTTACGGGTGACGACGCGCGCGAAGCCGGATTCAAGTCGCTGCCGAATAGCGTCACCTATCCCGGCAAGGACGGACAGGCAATACGCAAACCCTTTCATCCGGTGCTCGCCATGGACCGTGTGCGCTACGTGGGCGAGCCCGTCGCAATGATCGTTGCCGACACCGCGGCAATCGCCGAAGACGCGCGTGAATTGATCGACATCGACTATGCAGAGCTTCCTGCGGTCACCGCGTTCGAAGACGCCGTCGCCGCGGGCGCACCGCAGCTGCACGCCGACGTGCCCCGCAATCTCGCGTTCGAATTCGACTCCGGCGACGCACAAGCGGTCGCCGCCGCTTTCTCGAGCGCCCGATACGTGAGCAAGCTGACGGTCGATAGTCAGCGCCTCGTCGGCAATGCGCTCGAGCCGCGCGCATGTCTGGTGGCGTTCGACGCCTCGAACGGCCGCTACACGTTTCATCTTCCGCTGCAGGGTGTGGGCGGCATGAAAGCACATCTCGCGCACGTTACCGGGCTCGACAAGGACAATATCGTGCTCGTCGCGCAGGATGTCGGCGGAAGCTTCGGCGTGCGTGGCGGCGCTTATCCGGAATATTTCGCGCTGATGATCGCTGCGCGTAAGCTCGGGCGTCCGGTCAAATGGGTGTCGACCCGCGCAGAGACGTTCATGGCCGATCACCAGGGACGCGCGTTGTCCCTGACGGGAGAGCTTGCGCTCGACGAAGAAGGCCGCATGCTCGCGATCCGCTGGGACGATCGTGCCAATCTCGGCGCGTACGGCGGGCCTTTCGGCTCTTTCATCGCAACCAAGAATCTCACGATCACGATGGGCGGCGTGTATCGCATCCCTGCGATTTACGGACTCACGCGTCTCGCGTACAGCAATACGGCGCCCGTTTCGGCATACCGCGGCGCCGGCCGTCCCGATATCGCGTACGCCGTGGAAAGGCTCGTCGATTACGCGGCGCACGAGCACGGCTTCGATGCGCTCGAGCTGCGGCGCAAGAACTTCATTCCACCCGAGGCCATGCCGTACAAAACCGCGAACGGGACGACATACGACTCCGGCGATTTTCGCGGCGTCATGGAAGATGCGCTCGAGCGCGCGGACTGGGCAGGCTTTTCCGCATGGCGCGAGGCGGCGCGCAGCGCAGGCAAGCTTCGCGGCATCGGCATCGCGACCTATCTCGAAGCCGGCGGCGGCGGCGGCGCGCCCAAGGACCAGGTCGGGGTGAAGTTCGACGCCGACGGCGGCATGACGCTTCACGCCGTTACGCAGTCGTCAGGCCAGGGGCATGAAACGGTGTTTCCTGAAATCGTCGGCGGCACGCTCGGTGTCGAAGTCGAGCGCATACGATTCGATCCGACTCCGCCGGGCGGCGATCTCATCGGCAACGGCACCGGCGGGTCGCGCGGCGTGCTCGGAACAGGCAGCGCTTTTCTCGTGCTCGCGCGCAAGCTCATCGAAATCGCCCGCCCGCACGCAGCCGCAAAGCTCGGCGCATCCGAAAGCGATCTGCGTTTCAGCGTGGGACGTTTCCACGCGGGAGATCGCTCGATCGGTTTCATCGAGCTCGCACGCGCTCTGGCCGGACCCGACCCGCATCCGCTCGATACCACCGCCGAAGGCGTATTCGGCACGACTTTTCCCAATGGCTGCCACATCGCCGAAGTCGAAATCGATCCGGAAACCGGCACTGCCACGATCGCACGCTATACGGCGGTGGACGACTTGGGCCATGTGATCAACGCAACGCTGGTCGAAGGCCAGGTGCACGGCGGCGTCACCCAGGGTGCTGGACAGGCGTTCGGCGAGCACGCGGTCTACGACCCCGCGACTGGGCAGCTCCTCACCGCGAGCTTCAGCGATTACTTCATGCCGCGCGCGGGCATGTTCCAGGCGATGGGCGTGCACGATCACCCGGTTCCCACGCCGACGAACGCGCTCGGTGCAAAAGGCGTCGGCGAAGCCGGCTGCAGCGGTTCTTTACCGGCGCTCGCGAATGCGACCGTGGACGCGCTGCGACCGCTCGGCATAGATCACATCGATATGCCGTTTTCTCCGGCGCGCGTGTGGACTGCGATAGACGAGGCTCAGAGCGCGGGTACGAGCGCTTCCTGAGGGGTGCCTTCCTTCCACGGCAAAGGCACTTCATAGTTTTTCAGCAGGCAATCGTCGGGCAGACAGCGGATCGGTGTGAAATCGCGATGCGCGATGTATTCCGGACGCTTGAAGCGGCGGATGTGGTTGGACACCGCGCACAGGCTCAGATAGACGGCGACGCGATTCCACGGCGACAGGTTGGAAGTCGACGCGTGCACGAGACACGAGTGAAAAAGAATCATCGAGCCTACCGGTCCTTTGGGCGCGACGATGCCGCCGCGTCCGACGAGTTTCCTTATCGTATCGTTGCTGATCGTCCATAGCGGGTAGCTCGTCGTCGATGTGTCGTGCTCCGCGTCGATGACGCCGAGCTGATGGCTTCCCGGGATGAACATGAGGGGACCGTTGAACTCGTTCACGTCGTCGAGAAAGATCGCGACGTTCATCGCGCGCGGCTCGGGCATCAGGTCGTCGTTCTTCCAGGTTCCGTAATCCTGGTGCCATTGCCACACGTCGCCGTCGAAAGCCATCTTGCCGTTGATCTTGAACTGGTGCATGTACAGCTCGCTGCCGTAGATCTGCATCACCGGTTCGATCATGCGTGGATGGCGCGCGAGCTTCGCGAATGGGTAGCTGTACATGTGCGCCGCGAAATTTGTCCTCACCGCCTCGCTCCCGCGCTCGCGCACGTTCTCCGGCCGGTGCTCCGCGTACAGACGCGGCACTTCGGCAGCGAGAACCGCGATCTCCTCGCGGGAAAACAGACTCGGGAAGAAGAGATAGCCTTCGCGCTCGAATTGCTCGAGCTGTTCAGTGTTGAGCTTCATATGGGAGTCGGTCGGTACGCACAGATGTCTGTTGTTCGGGTGTGAAACTGCTTTCAAGCGATAACAGCGGGATGCGCGGCACGTGAGTCCTCCCTGAGTTGCTGATTATTGTAGGTTACGCGCGCCGCTCGGTTTTGAGGAGCGGCATGAGCGCAGCCAAGCCCAGCGCGGGGCCGATGGCGAGCACGACGAACAGATAGTCCGCGCCGACGATCGGCCGGATATGGTTCAGGAGCTGAATACTGACGATCGTGATCGCGAACCCGATGCAGTTGGCGATGGTGAGCGCGGAACCGACCAGCGTCTGCGGCGCGTTGCGGGCGTTCAAGGCCGAAAACTGCGGCGAGTCGCCCACCACCGTGACGCCCCACACCAGCAGAAAAGCGAGGAACACCGGAGTCGGCGCGTGGAACATGAATGGCGAGAGAAGACAGCACACGCCGGACATGCAGAGCTGCGCGAACGCGACGCGCGCGCTGCCGAGCTTCAGCGAGACGAGCCCCCCGCAGACGCATCCCAGCGCGCCCGCGCCGATTACGCAAAACGCCCACAGCGGCACGTTGAGCGCCGCATGCGCGGGCTGCGCTGCGTGCGCTGCCAGCACCAGCGGCACGAAGGCCCAGAACGCATAAAGCTCCCACATGTGGCCGAAATAGCCGAAGGCCGATGCACGGAAAAGCCGCGAGCTAAAAATCAGGGCGAGCGCGCGCGGGTCGAACCGCGCGCCTTTGGCCGAATACGGGCCGTCCGGCACGAAGAGCAGCATGAGGAGCCCCCCGACCGCGGCGGTCACGGATACTGTCAGCGTAATCGCCTCCCACGGGAGTGCTGCGCCCGCTGCTTTGAGCAGATGTGGAAAAGCGGTGCCCAGCACAAGCGCGCCCACCAGAAAACCGATCGCGTTGCCGAGATCGCGCCGGTACCATCCCGCTGCTATTTTCATCCCGACCGGATAAATGCCCGCGAGAAAGAAGCCGGTGACGAAACGCAGCGCGAGCAGCGATTGCAGGCCATGTGCGAAGAGATATACCCCCGCGTTCGCGGCCGCGCCGGCGAGCGAGCACAGGAAGAATACTTTTCGCGGCGAGTAGCGGTCGGAAACTGCGAAGAAGGCGAACGCGAGCGTGCCCGCGATGAAACCGAGCTGCACCGCGGAAGTGACATATCCCACCGCCTCGCTGCCGAGGTTCCATTGCCGCTGGAGGTCGTCGAGCACTGCATTACCTGCAAACCACAGGGATGTGCCGGCGAATTGCGAGGCGATGATGATCGGCAGGATGCGGCCGGGCCGTGTTGCGTCGGGTTCGTTCATGCGATGAGCATTCTCATTGAAAGTCCTATACTCGACCATCCTGTTACGCACGGATCGAAATGACACAGTCGAAAAGCAGCAGAACCGCATTGAGCAAGGCCGTCAAATGGGTCGCGGCCGGCGTGGGCGCTGTAATCATCTTGACCGGCGTAATCGTCGCGTACATCGCAGCGACGTTCGATCCCAACAAATACAAAGCTGAAATCGTATCTGCTGTTCAGAAGAAGACCGGCCGCACGCTCGACTTGAAAGGCGACATCGCGCTCGCGTTTTTCCCGACCCTCGGCGCAAAGCTCGGGCAGGCCGCGCTGTCCGAGCGCAACGGCAGCAAGCCTTTCGCGAGCTTCACCAGCGCGGTGGTCTCGGTCAAAGTCCTGCCGCTGCTTTCGAAGGAGGTCATCGTCGACGCGATCGAGCTGAAAGGGCTTCGCGCGAGCATCGAGCGCGACAAAGCGGGCCGTTTCAACTTCGACGATCTCACCGGCGGCGACAGCAAGCCCGAAGAAAAAACGCGCGTGAAAATCGATATACACCACGTCGACATCAACGACGGCGAGCTCTCGTATATCGATCGTGCGGCGGATGCGCAATACCAGATCTCCAAGCTCGATCTCAAGACAGGCCGCATCGCGAACGGCGTCACGACGCCGATCAGCCTGAGCGCATCGATCGCCGCGCCCAGGCAGAAGGCGCAGGTCGAAACGAAGCTCAAAGGCAAGCTCACCTTCGACCTCGAGCGCAAGCTCTACAGGGTGCAGGACCTCGATTTCTCGGGCAAAGGCAACTACGGCGCATTCACCGATATGAAGGCGAGCGCCAAGGGCAGTGTCGAGGCACGGACCGCCTCCAACGAGCTCGTCGCCAGCGATCTCAGCGTCGATGTCAGCGGCAAACGGGCGGGCGGCGACACGAGGATCAAGCTCGACGCACCGCGACTCAGTCTTACGCGCGACAAGGTGGACGGCGGCAAGGTCACGCTGGAACTCACGCTCAACGACGCGAAGAGCAAGCTCACGGCGAAAGTCGCCCTTGCGGCCGTGCAGGGCGCGTTCACGGAGATGAAAGCGGGCCCGCTCGACGCGGACATCGAAATGCAGGGCGACGGACGAACGACGAAGGCGAAGCTCGCCGGCACGCTCACCGGGAACCTGGAGGCGAAACGCTTCGAGATCCCGAACCTCGCGCTCAACGCGAAAGTGAGCGATCCGAAGATACCGAAAGGCGCATTCGACGCGTCGATCACCGGCGCCGCGCGTGCCGACATCGCGAAGGACACCGCGAGCCTTGATTTCAACGGCAAACTCGATGAGTCGAACGTCAACGGGAAAATCGGCGTGGCCAAATTTTCACCGCTGGCGCTGACCTTCGACGTGACCGCGGATCAGCTCGACGTCGACAAGCTGCTGGGCAAGGCGCCTGGCAAAGCGGGCGATGCAAAACAGCAGGCGCAGAAGGACAAGGACGAGAAAATCGACCTCTCAGCGCTCAAGGACCTGGACGCCGCGGGCAGCCTGAAGATCGGCAAGCTCACGGCGATGAACGTGAAGAGCTCGCAGGTGCGCGCGGAGGTCAAGGCCGCCGGCGGACGCGTGGAGGTTACGCCGCTCTCGGCGCAGCTCTATCAGGGGACACTCAACGGCGCGCTTTCCGCAAGCGCCGCCGACAATGCGTTCAGGGTGAAACAGACATTGTCAGGGGTCGCGGTGGGGCCGCTGCTGCACGACGCCGCGCAAATCGACACGCTCGAAGGCAAGGGCACCGTCAGCGTGGATGTCACGGCGCAGGGTGCGACGATGGCCGCGCTCAAGAAAGCGCTGAACGGCACGGTTGCAATCAACCTCGCAGACGGCGCGATCAAAGGCATCGACATCGCCGGGACGCTCCGCTCCGCGCAAACGAAGCTGCGCGAGCTGCGCGGTCAACAGGTCCAGGCCAGCAACATGGCGCAGAAAACCGACTTCAGCGAGCTCAAGGCGAGCTTCAACGTGAAAAATGGCGTCGCACACAACAACGATTTGTCGATGAAATCGCCCCTTCTCCGAGTTGCCGGCGAAGGCGATATCGATATAGGCAACGATCGGCTGAATTACCTGCTGAAGGCGACGTTGGTGGCGACGTCGCGCGGCCAGGGCGGCAAGGAAGTTACGGATTTGCGTGGCCTCACCGTGCCAGTCAAGCTCACCGGCGCGCTTGGGTCCCCTCAGTACGCGCTCGACTTCGGCAGCATGGTCACCGACGTCGCAAAACAACAGCTGCAGGATCAGATTATGAAACGTGTGACTGGACAGGGCACAGGCCAAGCGCAACCCGGCGGCGGGAGCGGAGGCGGGGACATCAAGGACGCGGTCAAAGACCGGTTAAAGGGTATTTTCGGCCGTTGAAGGCGGCGCGGCACGGCGCGAGTGTCACGCCATGCCCGGGCCGTTCGAGCTGCTTCGTTACTGCCTACTGCCGCGGTGCCCCTGGCAAAGAGCCGCCGCCGATAGTGCTGCCTCCCCCGATTCCGGGCGTGCTGACGATCCCGGCGGTAGAGCCCATCGATGAAACGCGTGGGGGCGCGTTGTCACTGAGCGCCTGTATACGACCGTTTCCCAGGCGCAAACACGAGTCGCGCCCATTCCCGGTCATTCCGGAGCATTGCGGCAGCGCATTCGCGGCTGCATCAATGGGACCTGGGCCCATTTGGGCCATCGCAACTGCGGACAGCCCCAGCGAAATCGCTGCGAGCGTTCCAGATAGAAGCTTTTTCATGTGTGATCTCCTCAAGTAGTCGATACGGACCTGAGCGCATTAACGATGCGCGGTCAATTCGATACCTTGCAAACGCCGAGCCGGAAAATCAGTTGTCGCCCACTGGCTACACAGGCATCGCGGCGGAAGAGCGTGGTACGATCCCTCGTCGGCGGGCCTGGGGAGGACTGACACGATGTGTGGGGTATTGCGGTCGCTCGCGACGGTGATGTGCGCGTGTCTTGCGTGCAGCGCGCTCGCGCAGGCCTATCCGGTGCGCCCGGTCCGCGTGATCGTCACGTTTCCGCCGGGCGCCGGAAGCGACATCGCGACGCGACTCGTCGCAGCCAGGCTGAGCGAGGCGCTTGGCCGCCAGTTCGTCGTCGACAATCGCGCGGGCGCCGCCGGCAATATCGGCGTGGAGCTCGCCGCGCGCGCCGCGCCTGATGGCTATACGCTGCTCTCAGTCACGGCCGCGGCGGCCATCAGCCAGTCCGCGTATGCGAAAGCGCCTTTCGATCTCGTCCGCGATTTTGCGCCCGTTGCGTTGATCGCCTCGGCGCCGCTGGTGCTCGCGGCCCACCCGTCGCTGCCGGCAAAGACCCTGTCGGAGCTCGTTGCGCTGGCGAAAGCGCGGCCCGGCCAGCTCTCCTATGCGACACCCGGCACGGGCAGCTCGCCGCATCTCGCGGGCGAGATGCTGAAGATGGAGCTCGGCATCAACCTCCTGCATGTGCCATACAAAGGTACCGTGCCGGCCATTGCGGATGTCATCGCCGGCAATGTTTCGATGGCGTTCGCCAATATCCTGGTGGCGCTTCCGCACACGCGCTCCGGACGGCTGCGCGGGATCTTGATCACCAGCGCCAAGCGCAGTGCGATCGCGCCCGAGCTGCCGACCGCCGCTGAATCGGGCGTGCCCGGATTCGAATCGGGCACCTGGTACGGCCTGCTTGCGCCCGCGGGCACACCGCGCGAGATCGTCGCGCGGCTGAATGGCGAGGTCGTGCGCATCGTGCAGCTCGCGGACGTGCGCGAGAAGCTGCATGCGCAGGGCGCCGAGCCGCTGTCCGCCACTCCGCAGGAAGCCGCCGCCTTCATACGCAGCGAAATTGCGCGCTGGGCAAAAGCCGTCAAAGTGGCGGGCGTTCGGCTAGAGTAATCGATCGCGCCGCTCGCCTTCGGCTCGGGCCTCGGCGCTCACGAACAGAGGGACCCGACCGCTCCGCTACCTTCCACGGTTTCCCTCCGTAACCTCCCTTCCCCCATGATGTGCCAGCGCGATTAGAGAAGATTACGGAGGGAAACCGTGGAGGAAAGGAGGTTTCGGAGGAAAACCTTGGTTTTCCTCTG
>DATLEF010000121.1:0-6974 GCA_035525455.1 Burkholderiales bacterium | reverse complement strand
GAATTTTCATCTCAACTCTCCTCTGAACGGTTGGGGTCGAACGGGAGCCTGGCTGATTGCTAGCACTCAGCTCGGGCGAGTGCTAATTATAAGGGCTCTTATCGGTAATTTCAACCGCGGAACTGCAAATTGGCGGGAGAGCGCCCGGGCTACGCCCGGGTGCCGAGTGTCGAAAAGAAACCGAAGTGAGGACTAACTATCTAAGTGAGCAGGCTGACCTGCGGCGACCCCGAAGCGGTACACGGTGTGCCGTTTCCCGTCGCACACCGGGGGAATCGGTCGATGCGGGCAGGGCCCGGCCCGGGTGCCTTCGGGTCCGAGCGTCGCGTCATCTGCGTACTCCGCCCAGATGCTGCCTTTGACCGGGCGGAAAACCCACATGAGATAGCCGCGATGAGCGGCGAGATGTACCAGGTCGTCCGCATCGGGGGTGTCGGAGACCACCACCTGGTTCCCGTGCATGCCATAGGGGAAGGTGCCGAACGCCTGCAGACACTCGAGCGCTTCGGTGCCTGCGGCACCGGCGCGCATACAACCAGGACGCTCGGCGCGCGCGACGTCCCATGCGCCGAGTGCCCACGCTGCCGCCATTGTCGCCTCATCGACCGCGACCAGGCTTTTCCAGCGATCGTTCAACTGTAATGCCGAGCTCGGGATCGGCGTGTACGAAATGGTCTCGGCTTCTTCGATTTCAACGAGCTTCTCTTTGATAAAGCCATGCCAATGCAATGTGAGTATGACCGGCGTGTCCGGATACGGCACTGCCGCGAGCGTAATTCCCACGAGCGGCAGATTAGTGGAAGCGATCTGACCTTCGATGCACTCGAGTATGCGCATGGTCTAAGCGTCTCCGTTGCAGTGGTAGACTCAAATCTCAAAAAGCAAACTCAATGCCAGCGTGCTGCAGACGCAAGAGTGACACGCCGAGGCGAGATGTACAAGGTCGTACGACGCGATTAAGACGTGTCATATGCACATTCGCCTTTTTTGTCATGCGTCCACTGCGACGTTGCGCGAGCAGCAGAAGTCTCCACGTCTCGCCGCAACAGTCTTGAGCCTCACTTCGCAAAATGCAAACCAGCACTCGCAATGAAATGCTGCTAAAGCGCAGCCTCGCGGCTGTGTGGCATCCGTGCACGCAAATGAAGCAGCACGAGACGCTGCCGCTCATTCCAGTGGCATGGGCGAAAGGCTGCTGGCTGCACGATTTCGACGGCCGGCGCTATCTCGACGCGATCGGCTCGTGGTGGGTCAATCTTTTCGGACACGCGAATCCGCGTATCAACGCGGCGCTGATCGATCAGCTGTCGAGGCTCGAGCACGTGATGCTCGCGGGCTTTACCCACGAGCCGGTGGTCGAGTTATCCGAACGGCTCTCGCGCCTGACCGGCGGCAAGCTCGGACACTGCTTTTACGGGAGCGACGGCGCCTCGGCCGTGGAGATTGCGCTCAAGATGAGCTTCCACTTCTGGCGTAACAGCGGCCGTGAATCAAAAACGCAGTTCGTCAGCCTGACGGGCAGCTATCACGGCGAAACGCTGGGGGCGCTTGCAATCACTGACGTCGCCCTTTTCAAAGACACTTATGCGCCGTTGCTCAAGACCCACGCGCAGGTGCCCAGTCCCGATTCACGCCACGTCGAGGCCGGTGAAACACCGATGCAGTACGCCATCCGCTGCGCCGGGGCGCTCGAGCGCCATCTCGCGGCCCATCACTCGACTGTCGCGGCGCTGGTCGTCGAACCGCTGGTCCAGGGCGCCGGCGGCATGGCGATGTACGATGCCGAGTATCTGCGGCGGGCACGCGCGATCTGCGATCGATACGAGGTGCATCTGATCGCCGACGAAATCATGACGGGATGCGGGCGCACGGGCACTTTTTTCGCACACGAGCAAGCCGCAATAACGCCCGACTTCGTGTGCCTCTCGAAAGGCATTACGGGGGGTTACCTGCCGCTGTCGGTCGTTCTCACACGCGATTCCATATATGCCGCGTTTTACGACGATGCGCTCACGCGCGGCTTCCTCCACTCGCATTCGTATACGGGCAACGCACTGGCGTGCCGCGCGGCCCTCGCAACACTGGATATCTTTGAAAGCGATAACGTGCTCGAGACGAATCGCCTCAGAGCTGCGCATATGAACGCGCTTGCGCAACCGCTTGCGGAGCACCGGCGCATACTCAATTTTCGCAACACCGGCATGATCTGGGCATTCGAGATCGACACTGTCGAACCGCAAATCGCACGTCGCGTGCACGAAGAGGCGCTTTCGCGGGAACTCTTGCTGCGCCCTATCGGCAGTACCGTTTACTTCATGCCGCCCTACGTCATTTCGGAAGACGAGCTCGCGATGCTGGTCGAACGTACAATACAAATCGTCGAGTTGCTCTGATCACGTCAAACCGAGCTGTGCCCACAGCGCGTCGACACGCGCCTTGACCTCCGCGCTCATCGCGATCGGCGTACCCCATTGGCGAACCGTTTCCTGGGGCCACTTGTTCGTGGCGTCGATGCCCATCTTCGAGCCCAGGCCGGCAACGGGGCTGGCAAAGTCGAGGTAATCGATCGGCGTCGCATCCGCGATGAGCGTGTCGCGGCGGGGGTCCACCCGAGTCGTCAGCGCCCAGATGACTTCCTTCCAGTCGCGTACATTCACGTCGTCGTCGGTCACAATGATGAACTTGGTGTACATGAACTGACGCAGAAACGACCAGATGCCGAACATCACGCGCTTGGCGTGCCCTGGATATTGTTTTTTCATGCTCACGCACGCGATGCGATACGAACACCCTTCCGGCGGCAGATAGAAATCGACGATTTCGGGGAACTGCTTCACGAGCAGTGGCACGAAGATTTCGTTCAGCGCGACGCCAAGCACCGCAGGCTCGTCGGGCGGTTTGCCCGTGTAGGTCGTGTGATAGATCGGATCGCGCCGGCTCGTGATGCGCTCGACGGTAAATACCGGAAAGTGCTGCTGCTCGTTGTAATAGCCGGTGTGATCACCGAACGGTCCCTCGTTCGCGGTTTCGCCGGGATGGATATGGCCTTCGAGCACGATTTCGGCGCTCGCGGGCACGTACAAATCGTGCAGCGTCGACTTCACGATTTCAGTCTTGCCGCCGCGCAAAAGACCCGCGAACTGGTATTCGCTCAGCGTATCGGGCACCGGCGTTACTGCACCCAGCATGGTCGCAGGGTCCGCGCCGAGCGCGACCGCAACCGGAAACGGCTCACGCGGACGCGCGAGCGTGTGATCGCGATAATCGAGCGCGCCGCCGCGCTGCGCGAGCCAGCGCATGATGACTTTGTTGCGGCCGATCACCTGCTGCCGGTAAATCCCGAGATTCTGGCGGCTTTTTTGCGGTCCGCGCGTGACCGTGAGGCCCCAGGTGATGAGCGGACCGGCATCGCCCGGCCAGCAGGTCTGAATGGGCAACGACGCAAGATCCACGGCCGCCCCTTCGTGCATGCACTCGTGACACGGTGCATTGCGCACCGTCCTGGGCTCCATCGCCCACAGCTGTTTCATGAGGGGGAGGCGTTCCCAGGCATCGCGCAATCCTTTCGGCGGCTCGGGCTCCTTGAGCATGGCCAGCAGCTCCCCGAGCTCGCGCAACTCGGCGACCGATTCCCGCCCCATCCCCAGAGCGACCCGCCGCGGTGTGCCGAAGAGATTGGCAAGCACGGGCACCGTGTGGCCTTTCGGCCGCTCGAAAAGAAGCGCCGGCCCGCCTGCTTTCAGCACCCGATCGCAGATTTCAGTGATCTCCAGGCACGGATCGACTTCGGCGCCGACGCGCTTGAGCTCGCCCAGCGTCTCGAGTCGCTCGAGAAAGCCGCGCAGGTCGCTGTATTTCGCGCTCACCAGAACCTGATGCGCAGGAAAAGATCGGCCGCCAGCCCGACGAAGATCGCGCAACCCACCCAGGTGTTGTTGAGGAACGCCCGGAAGCAGGCTTCACATTCGCGCCTGCGGATCAGTCGGTACTGGTACACGACCAGCATCGCAGCCGCCAGGATTCCGGCGTAAAAAAATATCCCTGCGGACTGCCAGAAACCGATTGCAATCATTAGCAGCAGAAACACTGCGTGGCTTGCCATGACACCGGCGACGTCGAAGCTTCCGAGCAGTATCGCCGAGGATTTGAGGCCCAGGCGTCGATCGTCCTCGCGGTCGACCATCGCGTACTCGGTGTCGTAAGCAATCGACCAGAACATATTTGCGATCATCAGCGCCCATGCGACCGGCGGTACCTTATCCAGCTGCGCAGCGTACGCCATCGGAATCGAAAAGCCGAACGCGATGCCGAGCCACGCCTGCGGAAACGAGAACACGCGTTTGAGAAAAGGATAGATCACCGTGAGCGCGACGGCTGCAAAGGACAGCATGATCGTGCGCGCGTTGGTAAAGAGCACCAGCACAAACGCGGTCAGAAAAAGCCCTGCAGCCAGCGCCAGCGCTTCACTCGGCTTGATGAGGCCTTTCGCGAGCGGGCGATCGCGCGTGCGCTCGACGTGCGAATCGAAGTTCCGATCTGCGAAATCGTTGACTACACAGCCGGCCGAGCGTACGAGCACCGTGCCCAGGACGAAAATGAGCAATATGCGCGTGTCCGGAAAGCCCGAAGCCGAAAGCCACAAACCCCACAGCGTCGGCCACAGCAACAGCAGCATGCCGATCGGCTTGTCGAGCCGCATCAGCCCTTCGTACGCGTCGAGCCGCTCGGCGAGCGTCATAGGCGAAGTATCTCCGGCAGAAAGACTTCGGTCACCAGTATAGGCGAATGATGCAGATGGAATAACGATCGGCGCGCCAGAGCGCAGCCGGAACGCGGGAGAGGTGTGTCCCGCAAACTACACTTTCAAAAGCTCGTGCTTACCGCCCAGCCAGCGCCCGAGATGGGATCGGGCCGCGCCGGGCGCATCACGCAGCAGGCGCTCCGCCGCGTCGCGCGCCAAGTCGAGCAAGTCGAGGTCCGCGCTCAAATCCGCAAACCTGAGCATTGGCACTCCGCTCTGCCGCGACCCGAGCAACTCACCCGGGCCGCGCAGGCGCAAATCGTGGCGTGCCACTTCGAATCCGTCGCCGTTCTCGTAAATGATTTTCAGGCGCTCGCGGGCGGTTGGCGTCAGCGGGTTTTGATACAGCAGAATGCATGCGCTTGCGTCGGTGCCGCGACCAACGCGGCCCCGCAACTGATGCAGCTGAGAAAGTCCCATGCGCTCGGCGTGCTCGATTACCATCAGCGTCGCGTTCGGCACATCGACGCCCACTTCGATCACGGTCGTGGCGACGAGAAGCTGGATCTCACCGCCCTGAAATGCCGCCATCACCGCCGCTTTCTCGTCGCTCTTCAGACGTCCGTGGACGAGACCCACTTTGAGCTCCGGAAATGCCGCACGAACGCTGTCGTACGTCTCCAAGGCAGTTTTCAGCTGAAGCGTGTCAGAATCCTCGATCAGGGGGCATACCCAATACGCCTGGCTTCCTGACATGCACGCGTCGCGCACGCGGCGTATCACTTCGTCGCGGCGCGTATCCGCTATCAGCTTCGTCGCGATCGCCGTGCGTCCCGGCGGCAGCTCGTCGATGACGGAAACGTCGAGGTCGGCGTAATAACTCATTGCGAGCGTGCGTGGAATCGGCGTCGCGCTCATCATGAGCTGGTGCGGCTGCGCAGTCTCGTCGGCGTCGGTGCCTTTCAACCGCAGCGCAAGGCGCTGATGGACGCCGAATCGATGCTGTTCGTCCACGATCGCGAGCCCGAGATTCGCGAAGCGCACTTCCTCCTGGAAAAGCGCATGCGTGCCGACGGCGATTTGTGCCGTACCACCGGCGACTTGAGCGAGTGCCTGCGCTTTCTCGCGTTTCCTGAGTCCGCCGGCGAGCCACGTGAGATTGACGCCGAGCTCCGCGAGCCACGCGGCAAACTTGCGGTAATGCTGTTCAGCCAGGATTTCGGTGGGCGCCATGATCGCGACCTGCATCCCGTTTTCCACGGCCTGTAAAGCCGCGAGCGCCGCAACAATCGTCTTGCCGCTGCCGACGTCGCCTTGCAGCAGGCGCTGCATCGGATAGGTCTGCGCAAGATCGCGCCGTACCTCCGAAAGCGTGCGCTGCTGCGCACGCGTCAGATCGAACGGCAGCGCCGCGAGCAGTCGGCTCGTGAGCGTCTGCCGCGGCTTGAGCGCCGGCGCGCGCGCCGCCTTGCGTTTGCGGTAGTGAATACGCATCGACAGCTGCTGCGCCAGGAGCTCGTCGAACTTGATGCGGCGCCACGCGGGATGAATCCTCTCCTGCAGCCCTTCCTGGACGATGTCAGGCGGCGGATTGTGCAGGAGTAACACCGCATCGCGGAAACTCGGCAGGCGCAGCCGCGTGAGCGTCGCTGCCGGCAGCGTATCCGCGAGATCGCAGTCGCCAAGCGCGCGCTCGATCATGCGGCGGAGCGCCTCCTGGCCGAGCCCGGATGTCGTCGGGTATATGGGTGTCAGCGACTGCGCGACCGGCGACTCCTCATGTACGGCTTTGCACCGCGGATGAACCATCTCCGGACCGAAGAAACCGTGCCGTATCTCGCCGAAGGCGCGCACGCGCGTGCCCGGCGCGAGCTGCTTCAACTGGCTTTGATAGAAGTGCAGAAAGCGCAGGGTGAGGACACCGCTCCCGTCTTCGATGTGGCACACAAGCTGGCGCCGCGGACGGAATTTGACTTCGCATTCGACCACGCGTCCCTCGACGAGCACATCGCGCGCAGAAGGCGCTTCGTCGATCGTGTAGATGCGTGTTTCGTCGTCGTAGCGGAGCGGTAGGTGCAGCACGAAATCGAACTTGCGCGCGATGCCGAGACGCACAAGTTTTTCACGCATCGCCGGATTAACGGTGCCCAGGCCATAAGGCTCTGTCGGCGAGGCCGCCGTGGCCGGCGCAAGCGGACCGCCCGCCGTTCGTTTCGATTTGCCGGCAGCCGCT
>DATLEF010000106.1:0-25354 GCA_035525455.1 Burkholderiales bacterium | reverse complement strand
TGTCGCGTTGTCGGTCCCGGACGCACCAACGATTTGCATTCCGAGCGGGAGCCCCGCAGGTCCCAAACCGACGGGTATCGTGACCGCCGGCACACCGAGCAGCGTCCATATAGTGCAGAAAGCGGGGTTGCCCGTCTCGCTGAGTGTCGGTGGCGCTTCGCCCGCTGCGGGCGGCGTAATGATCGCGTCATAGCCCGACACGACACGAGCGAACTCGCTGCGCAAACGACTTGTCCTTTGCAGCGCGTCGCAATAGTCGTTCTCCGATACAGCAGCGCCTTCGTCGATCAGATCGTTGAAACGCGGGCTCATGTCCCCGCGGTGGCGCTGCTGCAGTCCCGCGAAATGGCGCGCGCCCTCATACGCCAGGATCAACCGGTGCACCCGGTGCGCATCCTCGAAACCGGCGGGCAATGCGACCTCTTCGACATGAGCGCCGGCATCGGCCAGCGTCGAGGCATTGGAGTTGAGCATTGCTTTCTGAGCGGCCTCCGCGAGATCCCACACGGGAGTTCGCACGCACGCGAGGCGCGGAGCGTGCGCCTGCATCTGGATGGCGCCGCGTATCCTGCTTTCCGAAATGCATGCAGCCAGCACGGCCGCGTCGCCCACTCTGCGTGCGAAAACTCCGGTGTGATCGAGCGTCGGCCAGGGATCGAGGACGCCTTCGTTGGAAGACGTGCCGAAGGTCGGCTTGAATCCGACGACGCCGCAAAACGCGGCGGGGCGCACGACCGAGCCGTTGGTCTGCGTGCCGAGGGCGCCGGCAACCATGCCACACGCGACCCCGGCGGCAGAGCCCATCGACGATCCGCCCGGCGTATGCGCGACATTCCAGGGATTACGCGTTTTGCGCGACGTGTAGTAAGCGAACTCGGTCGTCACCGACTTGCCGACGATCGTCGCACCCGCCTGTTCGATCGCCTGCACGCACGCCGCGGACTCGGTTTTGGCTGCTGCGCTCGCATAGATCGGAGAGCCGTAACGCGTCGGCATGCCTGCCACGTCGATGATGTCCTTCACGGCGATCGGCACGCCATGAAGTGGGCCTCGCGGCTGCGAGCTGTCTGCAGCTTCGGCGGCGCTCATCGCGCGGTCAAGATCGAGATGCGCCCACGCTTGCACGCGCGGCTCGAGCTCCACGATGCGTGCCGCATGCGCACGCATGACTTCTGCAGCGCTCCAGCGCTTATCGCGTATGCCCGCGGCAAGGTCGCGCAATGTGAGTGTATGCAGCGGTTTCACGATCACAGATCAGCCACAAAGGACACAGAGAACACGAAGGAAAACCACGACTTCGTGTTAACGCGCTTAACGGTCAGCCACTTCCGGATTCACGAGATTGGGCGGGCGCCCGCCCGTCAGCGCCGCCACCGCGTTCTTAGCAGCGGTCATCGCCATCGCGCGCCGCGTCGCCTCGGTGGAGCTCCCGACGTGCGGAGCGAGCGCCACGTTATCGAGCTCGAGAAAGCGGCGATCCAGATTCGGCTCGTTTTCGAAAACGTCCAAACCCGCGGCCCGTATCGTGCCCTTCTTCAGCGCGTCTATCAGAGCCGCATCGTCCACGACCCCGCCGCGCGTCGAATTGATCAGCACCGCCGTCGGCTTCATCTTCGCAAGCTCCGCCGCGCCGATGAGATGGTGCGTCTCGGGCGAATAGGGCACCTGGAGCACGACGAAATCGGACTCACGCAGAAGCTCGTCCAGGCTCACGAGCGACGCCTTGAGCGCCCGCTCGATACCCTCGTCCACGCGCTTGCGGTTGTGATAGAGCACGCGCATCTCGAAGCCGGCCGCGCGTTTCGCGATCGCCTGCCCGATGCGCCCCATGCCGACGACACCGAGCGTGGCGTGATGCACGTCGATGCCCATCCACTGCTTTAGCCGCCAGGCCGTCCACTCGCCGTTGCGCACGTAGCGCTCGACTTCGGTGATGCGGCGGGCCGCGCCGAGCATGAGCGTCCACGCGAAATCGGCGGTACTGTCGTCGAGCACGGCCGGCGTGTTCGTCACCAGGATGCCGCGCGCGGTGCAGGCAGGCACGTCGATATTGTTGTAGCCGACCGCGATATTCGCGACGACCTTGAGTCCGCGCGCGCGCTCGAGGAGCGCCGCGTCGATGCGGTCGGGGATGGCGCAGATCACGCCGTCCTTGTCCGCCGTACGCCGCGCGAGCGCGTCCGGCGTGAGCGCGACGTCCTCTTGGTTCGATTCGACGTCGCAATGCTCGCTCAGGTACGCGAGCGTCTCGTCGAAGACTTCGCGCGTTACCAAAACTTTAGGTTTCACGATTGGCAGCTCACGCCGCCTTGCGGCTTCGCAGGAATTCGCTCATTCGATCGAGCGCACGCAAGATGTTCTCAGTCGAATTGGCGTAGGAGAGCCGCACGTAGCCCTCGCCCAGAACGCCGAAGTCCGGGCCGCCGATGATGGCGACGCCGGCGTCGTCCAGGAGCGATGAGGCGAGCGCCTTCGCCTTCCAGCCAGTGCGCTTGACGTTGGGAAACGCGTAGAACGCACCCTTGGGCGTGGCGCAGGTCACGCCCGGCAGGCGGTTGAGCCCCTCCACCACGACCTTCCGCCGCCGGTCGAACTCGGCCACCATCGCGTGCACCTCGTCCTGCGGGCCGGTGAGCGCGGCGAGGCCGGCAAATTGTGCCGACGCGTTGACGCACGAATGCAGGTTGACCGCGAGCTTGCGCGCGTAGTCGTAGAGCTTGCCCGGCCAGATCGCGTAGCCGAGCCGCCAGCCGGTCATCGCGTAGGTCTTCGACCAGCCGTTGAGCAGGATCAGCCGGTCGCGGATCGATGGGTACGAGAGCAGGCAGACATGGGTCTCGCCGTCGTAGACCATGTGGTCGTAGATCTCGTCCGACATGACGCAGACGTCGGGGAATTTCTCCAACCCGGCGACCAGCTTGTCGACTTCGCTCTTGGGCGTCACGCCGCCGGTCGGATTGGCGGGTGAGTTGACGATGAGCAGCCGCGTCTGCGGCGTGATCAGCTTCAGCGTCTCCTCGGCCGAGAACGCAAAGCCGTTCTCCTCGCGGATCGGCACCGGGATCGGCCGCGCACCGGTGTATTCGATCATCGAGCGGTAGATCGGAAATCCGGGATCGGGATACATGATGTCGACGCCGGGCTCGCCGAACATCAGGATCGACATGAACATGGTCGGCTTGCCGCCCGGGAGGATCATCACCTCGTCGGGCGATACGTTGACCTTGAAGCGCTTGTGCAGGTCGGCCGCTACCGCCTCGCGCAGCGGCGGAATGCCGACCGCCGGCGTATAGCCGTGATGGCCGTCGCGCAGCGCCTTCACAGCCGCCTCGACGATGAATTCCGGGGTGCGAAAATCGGGCTGGCCGATGCCGAGGTTGATCACGTCACGGCCCTGCGCCATCAGCGCATTGGCGCGCGCGAGCACGGCGAAGGCATTCTCCTCGCCGATGCGGTCGAAGGCGGGGACGGTTTTCAGCATGGCTCACCTTTCCGGCAAAGCGTTAATTTCGGCACGGAGTTCAGTTCCGGACATGCGCATTCGGGGGGCACAGGAAATTCAAACCCCATTTTTCACCCAACGGCACTCTATTGCCCGCCCGGCGCGGGCGTCAATCGCGTCGGGCGTGAGCGCGACGTCTTCCTGGTTGGAATCGACTTCGCAGTGCTCGCGAAGATAGTCCAGCGTTTCGTCGAAAACTTCGCGCGTCACCAGAACTTTCGGCTTCACCGATTTGCCCCAATGGTTCCCGGCCAGATATTACGACAGCGGGTTTCGCGGATAAACAACGCGCCCGCCAGCCCCATGCTCGTAAACAGTGCAAGCACGGCCAGCGCCGCGCGAAAATCGCCGGGCGCGCTCAGATCGACGACCCAGCCCACGAGCGGCTGCAGTATACCGGCCGCCACGAAACCGCCGACGTTCGCGACGCTCGTCGCCATGCCTGCGTGAGCGGGTGCGTTCACTTCCTTGGCGCACGCCCACGACAGTGAAAAGCCGCTGACGACGGCGCCCATCACGAAGGCGAGCGCGTACGTCCACTCGGGTGGCACGCCTGCAAACCACACGCCCCAGCAGAGAAGATAGAGAACCGCGGATGCGAGGATCAGCGGCCGCCGCCGCTGCATGCGGTCGGACCACCAGCCGACGAGCGCGGTAGAGCACGCGTAACCGGCCAGCATCAGGCTCGTGTGGTTGCTCGCCGCGACGGCTGACATTCCGTAGGCCGTGGTGAGATACGGCACCGCCCACAAGCCGACAAAACTCATGTTCACGCCTGAAAGGCCGAAGTTCACCCAGAAACCGGGCCACGTCGCCCGATTACGCAGCACCGCCGTGAGGCCGTGGTACCAGTGTCCGCGCGCCGGGCTGCGTCCGGTTGTCGCGAGCGGAGCGCTGCGCGGTCCATCCTGGACCTTCCATATGATCAGGAGCGCAAGGGCGAGCGAGAGCGCGCCGACTGCGGCGAAAACCACGCGCCACGAAACCACGCCGATAAGCCACGCAAGCGGTGCCGTAGCCGCGAATGCGCCGGCGATGCCGACGACGTTCGCCCAGCCTGTCGCCGTGGCAAAGCGCCGCTCCTCGTACCAGTTTGCATTGAGCTTCAGCACGCAGATGAAGGCGACGGATACGCCCAGACCGACGAGTGTTCGTCCGGCCGCCGCAGCCGCAACGGATTCGGCTTGAGAGAATACGAGAGAGCCGATGCCCGCTACCAGCATTCCTGCAGAGAGCACCTTGCGCGGCCCCAGCGTGTCGGCCAGCACGCCCGACGGTAGCTGCATGAGCGCGTACACGTAAAAGTACGTCCCGGCGAGCGCGCCCAACGTAGCTCCACTGACGTCGAAGGCGCGAGTGAGCTCACCTGCCAGCGCGGCGGGCGCGATGCGATGAAAAAAAGACAGGAAAAATGCGCTGACGCCGAGCGCAAATGCGACGCCGCGCAGACGCGCGGGCGTCATGCGCGGGCCGGACCGGCGCGCGCTTGTGTCCTGCTGTCAGCTGAATGGCCGGTCGCTACTTGTAAAGCGTGTGCGGCAGCCAGAGGCCGATCCCCGGGAAAACATAAAGGAGCACGAGCGCGATCACCTGTATGGCCATGAACGGCATCATTCCCGCGAAAATCTGATTGAGCGTGACGTGCGGCGGCGCGACGCCTTTCAGATAGAACGCCGCCATCGCCACCGGCGGCGAGAGAAACGCCGTCTGCAGATTGAGCGCAACGAGGAGCCCGAAGAACAGCGGATCGATGTTGAAGTGCGGCAGCAGCGGAATGAAGATCGGCATGAAAATCACGATGATCTCGGTCCACTCCAGCGGCCAGCCGAGTATGAAAATGATGAACTGCGCGAGGATCATGAACTGGATCGGCGTCATGTCGAGCGACAACACCCACTTCTCGACCAGCTCCTGGCCGCCCAGCAGCGCGAATGCCGCTGAAAAAATAGCCGATCCAATGAAAAGCCAGCAGACCATGGCGCTGGTTTTTGCCGTGAGGAACGACGAGTCTTTCAAAATCGATCCGAGCTCTTTGATACTGCTGCCGATCGCAGCCGATTTCGGTTTGCCTTTCGGCACGGACCGCCAGTGCTCGATAAAGCGGTACGCAATCGCAAGCAGGAACCCGCCAAAGGCGCCCACTGCAGCGGCTTCCGTCGGCGTCGCGAGCCCGAACACGATCGAGCCCAGCACGGCGAGTATGAGCAGCGCGAGCGGAAAAAACGACGTCAGCAGCATCTTGAATACTTCGAGGCGTTCCCACGTCCACAGGAAATAGACGATGCCCAGAACCACGACGCTGATGCACAGCGTGATCCAGAGCCAGTCCGGTGTGGGAAGCCGTGCGGGCGCAACCGCTGCGACTGTCGCATCCGGCGCCTTGGATTCTGCGACAGGAGCTCCGGCTGTCGCTTTGCTTCCGGCTGGTGTGCTCGTTACGGGCGGGGCAGCGGCTTCCGGTTTCGCTTCTTCTTTGGGTGGTTCGGCCACACCGCTCGACGGGGTCGCTGTGCTCTCGGCCGGCGGCTCACTCAACCCGCCGCTCTCAGCAGGCGGCGCCTCCAGACCCGTCGAAGCTTCGTCCTTGGTGTCGGCCGAACTGCCTGTAGTCAGGCCCAATCCTGCCGTGTTCACCTCGATAACGGGCACCGTGGCCAGATGCCACATCATGCCGAGTAGGGCAACGACTGCGAATAACGGCGTGAGCGACACAAAGAGCTGTCCAAGCACCGTACGCTTGGAGACGTCTGGGGGGCTGCTGCGTACGGCTGAGAAAAGACCTGCCAGCGCATGCTTGCCGCGCTGCGACAGACGCTGTGCAACCGCAGGCAATGGCACGTGCCGCTGTTCCTCAGGGAGAGGCGGCATGAGCTCCGGCCGCCACTTGGCGAGGACGATGACATAGGCAAGGTAAAGCCCGGCGAGCATGATGCCGGGGAAGAATGCGCCAGCATAAAGCTGTACGACCGAGACGCCTGCCGTCGCCCCATACACGATCAGCAAAACCGAGGGTGGGATCAGGATGCCGAGGCACCCCCCGGCGGTTACCGCGCCCGCCGAGACCTTAACGTTGTAACCCGCCTTCAGCATGGCCGGGAACGCCAGCAGCCCCATGAGTGTGACGACCGCGCCGACGATACCGGTGGCAGTCGCAAAAATGGCACATGTGACGATCGTCGCCACCGCGAGCGAGCCCGGAACCCGCGCCGTCGCCAGGTGCAGTGCGCGGAACAGCTTGTCGATGAGCGCCGCCCGCTCGACCAGATAGCCCATGAAAACGAAAAGCGGCACGGCGATCAGCACATCGTTGGACATGACGCCGTAGGAGCGCTGCACGAAGAGGTCGAGAACCTGGCGCATGGCGAGATCGGGATTCACGCTGCGATACGCAAGCCACGCGAAAAATACACCCATGCCCATGAGCGTGAATGCGGTCGGGAACCCGAGCATGATGCCGACGACGATCAGCGCGAGCATGAGGAGCCCGAGATGGCCGCTGCTCATGTTGCTCCAGGGCATGAAAATGACGATGGTCAGGAGTATCAAGGCCATCAGCGAAAACCCGAACCAGAGCTCGCGGCGAATCTTCATTTGCCGTGCTCCTGCTGAATGACGAACTTGTCGAGCTGCTGTATGTCCTCGTCTTTCACGTGGACCATTTCTTTCAGCTTGTCGACGTCGACTTCCTGGACATCGGCCGTACGCGACGGCCACTCGCCCTCTTTGATACAGATGATGCAGCGGATGATCTCGACGATGCCCTGGATGAGCAGTATCCCGCCCGCCATGGGGATGATCGTCTTGAAAGGGTAAATCGGCGGCCCTTCAGCCGTGATGTTGGAATGCTCGTTGATGCGCCACGAATCGGCGGCATAGTAATAGCCGGCCCAGACGAGTGCGACCACGCCCGGTATAAAAAAAAGAATATAGAGCGTGAGATCGAGTATGGCCTGAGTGCGCGGCCTGAAAAAGCCATACAGAACGTCGCCGCGGACGTGTCCGTTCACCGACAGCGTATAGGCTCCCGCCATCATGAAGAGTGTCCCGTAGAACATGATCATCACGTCGAAAGCCCATGCGTGGGGGTTGTCGAGCGCGTAGCGCGAAAATACTTCCCATGAAATGAGCAGCGTTAGCGCGACAATGAACCAGGAGAACGTGTGGCCGATGAACGTGCTGATCTTGTCAATGGTTAGCAGGAGCTTTTGCATAAAGGTCTACTCCGCTCCTTCAGCGCGGCTTCGCCGCGCTTGCGGGCGTTAAGTGCGTGCTTATGCGCCTGGCGGCGCTACGTTCTATCTTCCGCTCAGCCCGGCTTCGCCGCGCTTACGGGCGTACGTTGTATTGCTCTGCGCTACATACAAAAACACCATCCGGGGATCGCCGGATGGTGTCTCTGTTGCGGTAGAACTGTTAAGTCTTCTTCGCGTCCGCCGGTTTCTTGCCGCCGAAATAATGGTTGTAGGCCATGCGCCGGTTGACGTTCGTATCGAGATCCCACTTCACCGCGCGTTCGGCAAAACGCTTCTGCGACTCGGCGATTTCCTTGAAGAGTGGATTTTCCGCGACCTTCTTGGCCACCGCGCTATCGTAGGCCGTCAGCTGCCTCTGCAGGATTGAGTCCGGAGTCTTGTAGAACTTGACCCCCTGCTTCTGCTGCATCTCGATGTAATCCTGGGAATAACGATGGACCGCTTTCCACGACATGTCGGCTGAAGCCGCTTCAACTGCGTTGTCGATAATCGCTCGCATCTTGGCCGGCAGCGCGTCGTATTTCGTCTTGTTGAACATGATCTCGAACTGCTCGGCGTTCTGATGATAGCTTTGCAGCATGCACACCTTGGACACGTCCGGGAAGCCGAGAAGGCGATCGGACGTCGCATTGTTGAACTCTGCGGCGTCGAGCAGGCCGCGGTCCATGGCCGGGACGATTTCGCCGCCCGGCAATGCATTGACCGCTGCGCCCAAGCCTGTGAACACGTCGATCGAGATACCGACCGTGCGGAACTTGAGGCCTTTGAAGTCTTCGGCCTTGGTAATCGGCTTCTTGAACCAGCCGAGCGGCTGCGTGGGCATCGGTCCATAAGGGAATGACACGACGTTCGCGCCGACCGACTGGTAAAGCTTGTTGAGCAGTTCCTTCCCGCCACCGTATTTGTGCCACGAGAGCAGCATGTTCGCGTCCATCCCGTAGCCCGGGCCCGAGCCCCACAGCGCCAGCGCATTCTGTTTACCGTAGTGATACACCAGCACACCATGACCGCCGTCAAGCGCGCCTTTCGACACCGCGTCGAGGAGACCGAACGCAGGCACGACCGCGCCCGCGGGCAGCACCTCGATGCGCAGATCGCCGCCCGTCATGTCGTTCACTTTTTTGGCGAAGTCGAGTGCGTACTCGTGGAAGATGTCTTTGGCCGGCCACGTGCTCTGCCAGCGCATGCTTTGCGCGCCCGTCGAAGACACGACTGCGGGCGCAGCCGGAGCTGCGGGTTTCGGTGCGGGTGCAGGCGCCGCCGGTGCAGGCGCAGCTTTCTTGTCCTGCGCCATGGCGAACATTGGCACGGCAGCCGCTGCTGCCGTCGTCGCGGCTGCGGTCGTCAGAAATTTGCGGCGGGATGGGCTGGGCTGGTCGTGCACGGGCTTCTTGGGCATTGCTTCCTCCGTGTGAGTGGGTCGAATTTTCAGTGCGGCGGTTCGTTGTCCGAGATGAGAAATGCGCACATCGATTTCAGGCAGGCAGCCGCTCTATTGTTAGACGGATAATACGGCGCGGTAATCCTATACCCCGGCATATTCGAAAGCAAGCACGCCCGGGGCGACTGGCTTGAGCCAGGTCAAAGATGCGAGCGGCATGTGCAAATCAGCGCCGCATCGGTCGCCATCGCAAGCGCGGTCGTCGTAACCGCGGGCGGTTTATGGCGCTCGTTGGGATGCCATCCCAGCACCGCAAGGAGGACGAAAAAACCGATGACGTAGGCAATCGCAACATGCCAGCCGTGACGCAGCCAGAGGCCAACCGATTTCGCCTCGGGAAAAATGTTCGACAGCGCAACCCCGGCCGAAGAGCCGAACCAGATCATCGAGCCGCCGAAACCCACTGCATAGGCGAGAAAACCCCAATCGTAGCCGCCCTGCTTGAGCGCCAGCGCAGTGAGCGGGATATTGTCGAAGACCGCCGAGACGAAACCCAGACCCAATGCTGTCTGCCACGAAGGCGCAGGCAGATGCTCGACCGGCATGAGGGATGCGCAGAGGATGAGCGACAGCAGAAAGACGCTCCCTTTGAATGCGCCGGGCAGCAGGCTCCAGTCCGGAGCACGTAACGGCGCGCTCACGAGTATCGCCACCCATACCGCTGCACCGATAAAGGGAAATCTGTCAGCCAACGCCGGCCATGCCACATTGATGTACACATTCGCGGCGATCGCTGCGGCCAGTATGAATGCGACGACGCCTACGCGCACCCAGTCGATGCGTATGCCGACCGGCGCATCTGTGGTGATCGGTGAGTAGCGCTGCTGCTGGATCGCGGCCGGTATGCCGAAGACGAGCAGCGCTGCCGCCGCCGCAACGTACGCCTCGAGCACGTCGAGCGGGCTCACACCGTCGATCCACATCATCGTGGTGGTGGTGTCGCCCACGACACTGCCTGCACCGCCGGCGTTCGATGCGGCAACAATCGCGGCGAGGTAACCGATGTGAACTTTCCCCTGGAACACGGTCATTGCGATCGTCCCGCCGATCATCGCGGCCGCGATGTTGTCGAGGAAGGACGACAGCACGAAGATCATCGCGAGGAGCACCAGCCCGCCTTTCCAGTCGTCGGGCAGATACCTGGGAAGCTCTGCCGGCACCCGGCTGCGTTCGAAATGTTTCGAAAGCAGCGCGAAGCCGAGCAGCAGGCCGAGCAAATTCGTGAGGATCACCCATTCGTGCAGAAGGTGCTGACCAAGGCCGCCGAAGCCCGCACCTGTTCGAAAGCCCGTGAAGATGAGCTTGTAAATAACGATTGCGCCAAGTCCGGACAGCGCAACCGCCAGCGTGGAGTGATGAAACACCGCAACGCCGAGCAGCGTCACGGCGAACAGCACAAACTCGATCGGGATGCCGAAGAGCTCGGGAACGGCCGGCGCACCGACCAACGCGGCAGATACGGCAAACGGGGCGGCCGTGACGAGCGATGCGAAGAAAAGAAGCGCGCTCTTCACTCGCTTGTTGTTATGCAAAGCTTCCCTCCTCCAGGAACGCGGCGATTCTAGCATCGGTTGCCGCGTGCGCATGAAGCGCGCTTGCGACTCGTCAGACCTTCTTCTCGCGCATTTTCGCGATCGCTTCGGCGATCGGCGTGATCACGTCGACCGGCACCGGAAAAACGATCGTATTGCTCTTGTCACCGGCGATCGAAGAGAGCGTTTGTAAAAATCTAAGCTGCATTGCTTCGGGTTGCTGTGCGAGCATGCGCGCCGCTTCGAGCAGCTTCTCCGCGGCCTGCTGCTCGCCTTCCGCGTGTATCACTTTGGCGCGTCGCGTGCGCTCGGCTTCGGCCTGTTGAGCAATGGCGCGCACCATCGACTCGTTGATGTCGACGTGCTTGATCTCGACGTTCGCGACCTTGATGCCCCACGCGTCGGTCTGCGCGTCGAGTATCTTTTGTATGTCGAGGTTCAGCTTGTCGCGCTCGGCGAGCATTTCGTCGAGCTCGTGCTTGCCGAGTACTGCGCGGAGTGTCGTCTGCGCGAGCTGGCTCGTCGCTTCGTAGAAGTTCGCGACCTGGATGATCGCTTTTCCGGGCTCGATCACGCGGAAATAAACGACCGCATTCACTTTGACCGACACGTTGTCGCGGGAGATCACGTCCTGGCTGGGCACGTCCATCACGACCGTGCGCAGGTCGACGCGCACCATCTGCTGTATGCCAGGAACGACGAAGATGAGCCCCGGGCCCTTCACTCCGTCGAAGCGTCCCAGCGTGAACATCACGCCGCGCTCGTACTCGCGCAGCACCCGCAGGCCCGACACCGCGAGCACGAGCAGGACCAGAAGCGCTATTCCACCAAATCCCACGTTCCACATCATGATTCCTCCCCCCGTTATGGTTTTTCGATCGTGAGCGTGAGGCCCGAAATCGCGACCACGCGCGCGCGCTCGCCGTCTCTCATCGGCACCGCGCTCGTCACGCGCCATGTTTCGCCCCGCACGCGCGCCCAACCGACGCTTTCGAAATCGCCGAGCACCAGAGCTTCGGCGCCTTGCAGGTCCTCGCGACCGGTCACGATCGGCCGCCCGCGCGCCTTAAGTGCAAAATACACCGTGGCGAAAAGGACTATCCCCGCAAGCGCGGAGACCGCTGCGATAAAGGCCGTCGGAATCTGAAAACCCGGCGCCGCGTCGGGATCGATCAGCACGAACATGCCGAACGCGAGCGCCGCGATGCCGCCGATGCCGAGCGCGCCGAAGCTCGGCACGAATGCTTCGGCAACGATGAATGCGATGCCGAGCAGGATGAGGGCGATACCGGCGTAATTGATCGGCAGCAGCTGGAACGCGTAAAGCGCGATCACGAGGCAGATACCGCCGAGGACGCCCGGCGCGACGAAGCCCGGGCTCATGAATTCGAACAGCAGACCGTAAATGCCGATCATCATGAGGATGACGGCGATGCTGGGGTTGGTTACGACCATCAGGATGCGTGTACGCCAGTCGGGCTCCAACTCGACCATCGGTGCGTCAGCGGTGGACAGTGTGCGTTCCGCTCCCGCCGCGGACACTTTGCGGCCGTGCACCTGCCGCAGCAGATCCGGAACATCGCGCGCGACGATGTCGATTACTTTGAGCTTCTGCGCTTCCGCCGAGGAGAGGCTCACCGACTCCCGCACCGCACGCTCGGCCCACTCGCCGTTGCGCCCCCGCATCTGCGCCAGCCCGCGGATGTAGGCGGCCGCGTCGTTGATCTGCTTCGCGCGCATGCTTTCGCGGTGCGAGGGCTGTGTCTTCTCGTCGCTCTTCGTGTCCTTGTCGCGCCGGGCTTTCGGCGCGTCGTCGCCGATTCCGATCGCAACCGGCGTCGCCGCGCCCAGGTTCGTTGCCGGCGCCATTGCAGCGACATGGCTTGCGTAAAGGATGTAAGTGCCGGCGGAGGCAGCACGCGCGCCGTCGGGAGCGACGAACGCGGCCACCGGAACGGGCGAGGCCATGATGGCTTTGATGATCGAGCGCATTGAGCTGTCGAGCCCGCCCGGCGTGTCGAGCTTCAGGACTACGAGCGCGGCCCCCTGCTCGGCTGCCTTGCGCATACCGCGCACGGTGTAATCGGCGGTCGCGGGACTAACCGCGCCGTCGAGCGTGAGAACCACCACGGGCGATGCCGCTTCGCCGTCGCACAGCAAACCGAGTACGAGGATGAGCGCTGCGAGAGCGCTCGTCAGGACCCGCACCGGCGAAATCGGGCTCATGAGATCGTTGCGACCTCTGTACGTGTTCGAGCCGCCTCACCCTCGCGGGCGGGCGGCTCGACGAACTATAGTCTTAGCCGCGGCTTCAGGCCACGGCTTCGATGTTTACCGCGGCGGCTGCGGTTGCGGTTCCTGCGGGCCGGTGCCGAGGATCTGGCCGCCGGCATCATTGGCGGAGGCTCCCGTGCCTGCTGCTTCTACGCTGGCGGGCCAGCGGAATTGCGCAGTTTTCACGCCCGATTTACCCACCGAGAAACGGTGCGTGACCGGTTTGCCGTTGTAGGTGGCGGTTGCGTTATAGGTGCCCGCCGGGAGCTGCGCGAAAAGCCACGGTCCGTTCGACGTATCGTCTATGACGACTTTCCCGGACTGATTCGTCACTTTCACCTGCACGTCGGAAACATAGTTACCCGTGGTGAGCGCAAAAACCATCTTGACGTTGTGCGGGGGTGTGGCTGCGCGCATGTTATCCCGCGCATTCACGCTGACCCCACCGCTCACTGCGGGCACGTTCGCGTTCGCCTGCACGCTATCGCTCTTCAGCGCGATACCGCCGTCCGCGCGACTGCCCGTCACCACACCCGGCGCGCCCTGATCCGCTGGCTTGTTCGCGCCATCCTTGTCGAAGGTCGATTTCTGACCCCATGCCGCCGTCGATGCCAGCGCGGCCACCAGAACTGCCATTCCAAGCTTACGCATAGTAGTACTCCTCGCCGTTCGTTGGATTAAACATCCGGCGACTTGGGTCTATACCCACCCGCACCGGCGCTTCGGGCACAATCCTGCAAGCGGCAGGCCCACGCCGGAATCGGTGGTTTTCCAGCCTCAGATCGGGACGTAGTCGGGAGCTGCTTCGGGCACGTAATTCTCCGGCTGCGGATAGTCGGAGAGATCCCGCTCGATTGCCGCCTGCAGGTAGGTATCGACCCACCAGAAGATGTCGCATTCGCGCACCCCGCGGCGTAACCGCCGCATGCGGTTACGCCGCTCGTCATCGCTCATCGTGTAGGCGCGGTAGATCGCGTCCGCGACACCTTCGACGTCATAGGGATTCACGAGCAATGCACCGCGCTGCAGCTGCGCGGCGGCCCCGGCGAATTCGGACAGGATGAGGACGCACTCTTCTTCGATGCTGGACGCGCAATACTCTTTCGCCACGAGATTCATGCCGTCTTTGAGCGGCGTCACCAGCGCGATGTGCGCAGCGCGGTAATAAGCCAGCAGGTCGGTGCGATTGAGGCTGCTGTACACGTACCACACCGGAACCCATCCGCCAGGCCGCATGAACGTACCGTTGATCTCGCCGACGAGCTGCTCGATTTGAGTCTTGAGCTCGTGATACTGCGGGATATCGACGCGGCTCGGCACCACCACCTGGATGAGCGAAATGCGCTCGCGCAGCTCAGGGTAACGGTCGAGCGCAATGCGGAACGCCTGCAGGCGATGCGGTATGCCTTTCGTGTAATCGAGCCGATCTATGCCGAGTATCAGCTTGCGGTTCGGTAGCAGGCGGTGCAGCTCGTCGGCGCGCGCGGAAACTTCCGCCGATGCCGCCTGGCGCGCGAACGCGCCGTAGTCGATGCTGATCGGAAAATGGCCGACGCGCGTCGTATACGCCCCGGCGGTCACCGTAACCACGTTGCCTTTTCCCTGCACCACGAGCTGCCCTTCGGAGAGGCGCAGGCACTGTATGAAATTGCGCCGGTCGCGCAAAGTCTGAAAGCCGATCAGGTCGTAGCGCAGCAGCGCGTGGAGCAGTGTCGAGCGCCACGGCAGCTTGAAAAAAATGTCTGGAGGCGGAAAAGGAATGTGCAGGAAAAATCCCATGCGCACTTTGCAGCCGAGCTGACGCGCTTCGGAGGCGACGTTCATAAGGTGATAATCGTGCACCCATACGAAGTCGGCCTTCCCGCACTCGTCGACCACGGCTTCGGCGAACCGCCGGTTCACGGCCTTGTAGCTGTTCCAGTACTTCGGATCGAACAGGCAGAGCGACTGGAGGTCGTGAAAGAGCGGCCAGATGATCTCGTTGGAGAAGCCGTGATAGAAGTTGTCGACGTCGGCTGCATCGAGCTGTACGCCCTGCAGCGTGATGCCAAGCTGTTCGCTTGCGGTCTTAAGCTCCTGATCGAGCCCGCGTGTGTCCCCTGAAGTGCCCGGCCAGCCGATCCACGTGCCGCCGCGATCGCGCAGGACCGGCAGGAGCGCGCTGACGAGTCCGCCCGAGCCGCCTTCGGTCTTCCAGCCGCCCGATGGCGTGCGCGCGAACACGTAGGGCAGGCGGTTCGACACGACAACCAGGCGCTCTTTGCTGCGTTTCATGCTGCTTCCCCTGCTTGCCGTCTTCGCTGTTTGCGACCCCGCGTTAGATGCGTCGTTCCCTAGCATAAGCGAATTCGACTTATCCGCATAATAAGAGTCCCTGAGTCAGGCAACATCCGACAGCGCCGTACGCATGGCGTGTGCCTTTGGCCGCGTGTTCATGCGGACTCCCGCGCGACACGCCAGTGGCGCATGAAGCTCAGCAGCTCGCCTGGCGGCCGCAGCCACACGTCGGCTTGCGTCTGGCGAAACTCGGGACGCACGAGAACGCCGATGCCGCGCGCTTTGATGGCGCGAAATGCGTCCTCATCGGTCGTATCGTCACCGAGATACGCAACTGCGCTGCCTTCAGGTGTTTCCGACAGCACCGTTTTGACCGCGTATTGCTTGTTGCAACTCTGCGCCCGCAATTCCAGTCCCCCATCGAAAGGCAGCAGCTCGACCGCGCTGTCGCGGGCGATCGGCTGCCATGCCGCGCTCGCCTTCTCCCGCACCGAGTCGATGACGTTCTGCGAAAGCCCGCGCCAATGCAGCGCGAGGCTCGCGAGCTTGTGCTCGAGTCGCGCACCCGGAGGCATCACTTCACGTATGGCGCCCTCCGCCTTCGCCAGTGCGCTACGCACCTCCGCCTGCGGCTCCTGCACGACGCGTGTGCCATCCGCACGCAAGCGCTCCCAACCGTGCGACCCCCAGATCTCCGGGGGTTCATTCAGCGCGAGCAGGGGCGGCACCTCGTCGACAGGCCGGCCGCTCACGATGACGACCCGGGTCCCACCGGCGTTCACGATATCGGCCAGCATCGAGCGCACTTCCGGATACGGCACGGCACATTCGGGCTGCACGTGAAACGGTGCGAGCGTGCCGTCGTAATCGAGCATCAGCAATCGGTGCTTCGCTTCCGCCACCTTAGCCAGGAAGCTGACGAGGTCGACGCTGGGTGTCAGGACCTGCACGCGAGTCACTTCCTTGTTGTGCGTTGCATTAGCAACGTTCGCACCAGCTTCACACGCGACATGCGACGAGAGCAGTTCTCGGCTTGAACCCGCGAGCGCAGCCGGCAGTCGTTCGTTGCACGAGTCGCGGTTGGGTAATTCTTACAAAAACCCGAGTGCAACGTTTTCTCAAAAACGGAATAGCATTCACGCGCCGACGAGTATGACGTGCACGCGGTAAGGCCCATGCGCGCCGAGCGTCACGGTTTGCTCGATGTCCGCAGTACGCGAAGGTCCTGAAATGAAATTGACGGCGCGCGGCGGGAAACGATGCTCGCCGCGCAGCAATGCCCACGCATCCTCCATCGAGCGCATCACGCGTTTCCGCGCCACGACGGCAATGTGAGTTTCGGGCAGCAGGCTCACGCTCGGCGGTGTGTGCGGACCGGAGAGCGTCATCAGTGTCCCTGTTTCACCGATCGCACAATACGCGCCGGTGATGCCGACCAGGTCGCCGTCGGCAGCAGCTCGCGTCTCGACTTCGACGCCGCTCGAGCGCCAGTCGAGCGTGCCGAGCTCGCGCCAGCACACCGCGCGCAGTGGAAGCGCGTGTTCGCGCAAATACGATGCGACGAGAGCAGGAACATCGTTCAGCGCGGGTGCTTCGTCGAGCGTCGTAGCGAGCGCCCGCGCGCGTTCGCAAAATTGTGCGACCGGTTCCCAGTCATTGCGCGGCGCGGGGCTGCGCGGATGCGAATCGATATACGCTCGAACGGCGGCGACCTCGTGCTCCGTGGCATCGCCGCCTTTGTCCTGCTGCGCGCGTATGCGCTCGAGGATGCGGCTGCGCGCGCTCACGTCTCTTTCAGCCCAAGGTCGGCATATGGAAGCCGGTCGGAAGCGCAGCGGCGTCAGGCCAGCGTGTGGTCACGACTTTGGCGCGCGTGTAGTAGCGCACGCCTTCCATGCCGTGCACGTGCGTATCGCCGAAGAGCGAGCCGCGCCAGCCGCCGAAGGAGAAGAAGGCGATCGGCACCGGTATCGGCACGTTGATGCCGACCATGCCGACTTCGATTTCGCGCTCGAACTTGCGCGCCGCGCCGCCGGAACGCGTGAACACCGCGGTGCCGTTGGCGTAGGGGTTCGCGTTGATGAGCGCGATGGCGTCGTCGAGCGTTTTCACCCGCACCACACCGAGCACGGGTCCGAAAATCTCGTCCTTGTAAATCGTCATCTCGGGCTTGACGTGATCGAACAGCGAGGCGCCGAGGAAAAAGCCCTGTTCGTGACCGGGCGCTTTGTAGCTGCGTCCGTCGAGCACCAGCTTCGCGCCTTCGGCAAGTCCTTTGTCGACGTAGCCCGCGACTTTGTCGCGGTGCGCGCCGGTCACGAGCGGTCCCATGTCGATGTCCTTGCCGCTGCCGGGACCTATCTTGAGGTCTGCTGCACGCTGTCTCAGCTTTTCGACAAGCGCGTCGCCTACCTCCCCGACCGCCACTATGGCCGAGATTGCCATGCAGCGCTCGCCCGCCGAGCCATATCCGGCGCCGATCAGCGCGTCGGCTGCGAAATCGAGGTCGGCATCAGGCAGCACCACGGCGTGGTTTTTCGCGCCGCCGAGCGCCTGCACGCGTTTGCCGTGCTTCGCGCACGTTTCGTAGATGTATTTCGCAATCGGCGTCGAGCCCACGAATGACACCGCGCGCACGTCCGGATGCGTGAGCAGCGCATCGACCGCCTGTTTATCGCCATGCACGACGTTCAACACGCCGTCAGGCAGACCCGCTTCCTTGAAAAGCTCGGCGAGCCGCATTGCCGTCGACGGCACTTTCTCGGAAGGCTTCAGCACGAACGTATTGCCGCACGCGATAGCAACCGGATACATCCACATCGGCACCATCGCCGGAAAATTGAACGGCGTGATGCCCACACACACCCCGAGCGGTTCGCGCACTGAATGCGTGTCGACACCGGTCCCGACTTCCTGGCTGAATTCACCCTTGATCAGATGCGGAATGCCCGTAGCGAACTCGACGACTTCCAGCCCGCGCTGGACCGAGCCGGCGGCATCGACCACGGTTTTGCCGTGCTCCTCGCTGATGAGCTGCGCGAGCTCGTCGCGGTGAGTATCGATCAACTCGCGATAGCGCATGAGTATCCGCGCGCGTCGCAGCGGCGGGGTCTCGCGCCATGCCGGAAATGCGGCTTTCGCCGCCTGCACTGCGCTGTCGATGTCTGCCTTGTCGCAGAACGGCACGCGGCGCACGACCGTGCCCGTGGCGGGATTCGTCACGTCGCCATGCCTCGTGGTCGCGGCAGCGTGTCTCTTACCGTTCACCCACATTGGCAGGGTCTCGATCGAATCGATCTCGCGCGGTTTGTTCATGTCGTTCTCCAGTGCGAAGCTCTTGTTGATCGCCAGGCTGCGGCGAGTTGCTACTTCTCTTTCGCCTTGCGCCGTCTTGCATAAAGCGCGCGAAACGTGTCGCCCGCCGGCGCGGGCAGATCGCGGCCACCGGTCCATTCGCTCGCGCCGGGCAAAGCGTGAATTCGTTTATCCGTTCCGCCGAGCCACGCCAGCGCACGCGCACCTATGCGGGTGAGTAGCGCATAGAGCTGGGGCCGCTGCGCAAGCCACCCCCACAGTTTGACTCCGGCGCGTTCGCGCCAGGGCCGCAGCCCACGCTCGAACTGCTGCTCGCGAAGTTTCCTCAGCAGGTCCGGAAGCGGGATTTTAACCGGACACACGACGCCGCACTGATTGCACAGCGTCGAAGCGTGCGGCAGGTCGAGCGCATTCTCCAGCCCCACGTACGTCGGCGTGAGCACCGATCCCATCGGTCCGGGATAGACCCATCCGTACGCGTGGCCGCCGATGCTCTGGTAAACGGGGCAGTGGTTCATGCAGGCGCCACAGCGGATACAACGCAGCATAGCCTGCATCTCGCCGCCGAGAAGCTTGGTGCGCCCGCCGTCGACGAGGATCACATGGAAGTGTTCAGGCCCTTCGGTATCGCCCGCGCGGCGCGGCCCGGTGGTCACGGACACGTAATTGGTCATCGTCTGCCCGGTGCCGTGCCGTGGCAGGAGCCGCAACAACGTCGTCACGTCTTCGAGGGTCGGGACGACTTTTTCGATGCCGGTGATCGCAACGTGCACGCGCGGCAGGCTCGTCACCATGCGGCCGTTGCCTTCGTTGGTGACGATCAGCGTCGAGCCGGTCTCGGCGATGACGAAATTCGCGCCGGTAATGCCCATGCCCGCGGAGAGAAAATGCGGCCGCAGCACCTCGCGCGCTTCGCGCGTGAGCTCCGCGATGACCGTCCGCCGCGCAGTCCCGTGCTTGGCTTCGAAAAGATCGGACACTTCCGCGCGCGTTTTATGAACGACGGGCGCGACGATATGCGACGGGGGTTCCTTCGCAAGCTGCAATATGTATTCGCCGAGGTCGGTTTCGACCACTTCGATGCCTGCGGCTTCGAGCGCATCGTTGAGCGCGCATTCTTCGGTCACCATCGATTTCGATTTGGCGACTTTACGCACGCCATACTGTGCCGCAAGCTCGCAGACGATTCGATTCACGTCCTCGGTAGTCTCGGCCCAATGAACGATCGTGCCGCGCGCGATCGCATTGCGTTCGAACTCGGCGAGGTAGACGTCGAGATGCTCGAGCGCGCGGTCCCGGATCTCGGCCGCGGCATCGCGTATCGCTGGAAAATTGTCGAGCTCCGCGACGCGTTGCGCACGGCCCTGCACGAAGTTCGTCTGCAGCTTCTGTAGCGCGACCTGCAGATTGGCGTCACCGAGCTTCGCCCGCGCGGTCTGCTTGAAACGATTGGAAGTGAGCTGCATCAGACCATCACCGACTTCTTAACCATTTCGTCGTTCCACATGAGGCCGATCCCCGGCCGCTCGGGCGGGGAGGCCATCCCGTCGACAATGCGCAGCGGCTCCTGCAGGAGCGGGTTGAGCCAGTCGACGTACTCGAGCCAGTGCGCGGTCGGCGTCGCAGCGAGCAGATGCACGCTCACTTCGGGATACAGGTGCGAGGACAGCGGTTTTCCCGCGGCAAAGGCGAGCGCACTTGCGCGCTGCCATCCGGTGACTCCGCCGATACGCTCGACATCGGGCATGACGTAATCGGCGGCAGCCGCCTCCAGCGCTTTCTGCACGTCGTAGACCTGTGAAAAGTTTTCGCCGATCTGAATCGGCGTCTTCAGGCTCTGCGCAAGCTCGGCGCAGCCCGCATAATCGTCGTGGCGTATCGGCTCTTCGATCCAGTACACACCTTCGTCATCGAGCGCACGGCCCCGCCGTAATGCCTCCGCCACGCTGAGCGCCTGGTTGTAATCCACCATCACATCGACTTCGGTCGGTACGCGTTTGCGCACCGCGCGTACCGCAGCGATGTCTTCCTCGAGCGTCGCATAACCCAGCCGCAACTTCACGGCGCGGAATCCACCTTCGATGAGCTTCTCCGCTTCGTCTGCGAGCGGCGCGGTCGGCATGAGACCGAGGCCATTACTGTTATATGCGCGGACGAGGCGTGGTGACGCGCCCAGATAGGCCGAAAGCGACATGCCCGCCGCCTGAGCCAGCGCATCCCAGCTGGCTACGTCCAGCAGCGACATGCCCATGCGCACGATGCCTTGCACGCCGATCAGCGTGTATCGCTGAGCGAGCCGCGCCCACTGGTCGAGCGGCGCGACAGCTTTGTTGCGCACCGCGTCGAGCATCTCGTTCAGGACCACGATCAAAGCGCGCGCCGCCGAAGGCACGTAGCAGAATTGATATGCGCGGCCCGTGATGCCTTCATGCGTCTCGAGATCGAGGAGGACCAGCGGCGCTGCACGAACAGTCGCGGCACTCGTCCCGAGCGCATACGTGAGCGCCACTTTGACCGGAGTGGCGCGTATCGACTTCACCGTGAGTCTGGGACCGCTCATGTCAGGGCGCGCGCTTGCCGCCTGCATGCAGTGCGAGTATGTCCCACACCGCGCGATTGGCCGGAGTAGGCACGCCCACCGCTTTCCCCAGCTCAACCACGCCGCCGGAGAGCCACGCCACTTCGAGACGATTGCCGTGCTCGAGATCATGGTGCAGCGAAGAGCTCATCGTCGGCGGCACGCTGTCCGCGAATTGGAGGCGCTGCGCGGCGTAATCGGGAGGCAGGTCGACGCCGTGTGCGCGCCCCACCGCCTCCGTCTCTTTCATGAGATCGAACAGGAAGGCGCGAGTCTGCGGGTTTTCACGGATCGGTCCGATCGGCAGCCGCATCGTGGCCGTGGTCCCCGAGAGGCCGACCAGGAAAACATATTTCTCCCACAGGGTCCGCCGGATATCGTCCGAAATCTCAGCGTCTAGGCGAGCGCGCACGAGCGCCTGCAGCAGCGCTTCGGCGCGTTGCGAGCGCTGCCCGTCGTACTCGCCGATCACCAGCCTCTGCAGCGTGCCGACCTGATGTATGACACCGGGCCGGGCGATGTGTGTCCCGACATAGCCCACGCCCCCCATCACCGCGGCCGCGCCGAACTCGCGCCGCAGGATGTCGTCCTTGATGACCCCATTCTGTAACGAGAGGACTGCGGTATGCGGTCCGACGATGGGTTTGACCGCACGGGCCGCCGTTTCGGTGTCCCACAATTTGACCGCGATGATGACGAAATCGGCGACGCCGATCTTTGCCGGATCATCGGTTACGTTTACACGAGGCACATGAATGTCGCCTCGCGTTTCGTTCTCGATCGTGAGCCCTTGCTCGCGCAGCGCGGCGAGGTGCGCACCCCGTGCAACGAAAGTCACATCGCAACCGGTGTGGGCGAGGAGGCCGCCGTAGAATCCGCCGACGCCGCCGGAACCCATGACTGCGATTTTCATTGGCGCGGCGCCTCGCTAAGCTCGGCAAAAACAAGAACCGCCGCGCCCCGGTTTACGAACAGAGGGAAACCAAGGTTTCCCTCCGTAACCTCCCTTCCTTTACAGAGCGTCTTCATGCCTTTTGTCCTTCGTCTTTGGCGAGCACCTCGGCAATGTGCAGCACCTGCGTCTTCGTGTCGCCGCGCCGCCGCAGCCGTCCTTCGATATTCAGCATGCAGCCCAGATCGCCCAGCACGACTGCATCGGCGCCCGTGGCGGCAATATCCGCGCATTTGCGATCGGCGATGTGCGACGAGATATCACCGAACTTGATCGAGAACGTGCCGCCGAAACCGCAGCACTGCTCGGGCTGAGCCATCTCGGTCACGCTGGCGCCTGCTTGCGCGAGCAGCGCGCGCGGCTGCGCTTTCACACCGAGCTCGCGCAGTCCCGCGCATGAATCGTGGTAGGTGACGGACCCGCTCGAGCGTCCTGGCACGGAATCGAGCTTGGCCACATTGACCAGGAAATCGGTGAGCTCGTACGTCTTCGCGCACAGCGCGCGAGCACGCGCGAGCTCCTGCGGCGCATCTTGGAAAACGTCCGGATAGTGCGTGCGGATCATGCCGGCGCACGAGCCCGAAGGCGCCACGACGTAATCGCAATCTTCGAATTCGGATAGGAGCTTACGGGCCAGGGCAAGAGCGGAGACTCTATCGCCGGAGTTGTAGCCGGGTTGGCCGCAGCAGGTCTGCATTTCCGGAACGACGACTTCGCAGCCCGCAGCTTCCAGGAGCTCGAGTGCCGCGAACCCGATGCGTGGCCGCATGAGATCGACCAGACACGTGACAAAGAGGCCGACGCGCATCAGGGAATTTTCCAGAAGTTCCTATTACATCGGTTTGATGCCGGCACGCTCGACGACTTTCTCCCACTTGGCACGCTCGGAACGGATGTGCGACGCAAACTGCTCGGGCGTCGATCCCACCGGCTCGATGCCATCCTTGAAAAAACGCTCCTTGATGTCCGGCAATTGCAGCACGCGCGCTATCTGCTCCTGTATACGAACAACGATTTCCTTCGGGGTGCCTGCCGGTGCCGCGATCCCGTTCCACGACACGGCCTCATAGCCGGTGACGCCCGCCTCGGCCATCGTCGGCAGGTTCGGCACTGAAGCGAAACGTTTGGCGCTGGTCACCGCAAGCGCGCGGAGCTTCCCCGATTCGACGTGCGGCAGCGAGCTTGTAATCTGGTCGAAAGCCATCGGCACCTGGCCGCTGATCAAATCGACCATTGCCTGGCCGCTGCCTTTGTACGGTATGTGGACGATGTCGACGCCGGCCAGCATGCGAAATACTTCCGCCGTCATATGCGTAGCACCCCCTACGCCCGATGACGCATAGCTCAGTTGGCCCGGCTTCGCTTTCGCAAGCGCAATCAACTCCTTCACCGACTTCGCCGGCAGCGACGGATGCACGATAAGTATCAGGGGCAGCCCGCCGATCTGCGTGACCGGCGCGAAATCGCGTATCGCGTCAAAGGACAGCGTGCGATAGAGGCGATGGTTGATCGCCATGACACCGGTCGTTGCGAGCAACAGCGTGTAGCCATCCGGCGCGGCTTTCGCGACCAGCTCCGCGCCGATGTTGCCGCCGGCGCCCGCGCGATTGTCGACGATCACCTGCTGGCGCCATGCATCGGTGAGTTTCTGCGCGATTATTCGCGCGGTGATGTCAGTCGACCCTGCCGGCGCGAATGGCACGATGATGCGCACGGTCTTCGCCGGATAGCCCTGGGACCACGCACCGCTCGCGCCCACCGCGAGCATGACCGCGCAAATCAGCCGCAACAGCATCTTGTGCTCCCTTGAAATCTTCATCGAATGCGACCAATGTCTTGTCGTCATTCCAGCGCAATGCTGGAATCCAGGCGCATTTCCCAGCCGGGGGAAACCGAAGCCTACACGTTTAACTACACGGGAGCAGCCATGCGCTACAGCACCCGCCACGGTTTCAGATAGTCCATGCGGTCGGCCGTGCGCACCACGATCTGCTTGACCGCTTTCTCGTGCAGCACGTGCAGCGTAACGTCACAGCCGGCTTCTCCGCTCGACCACAGCTTGCGATAGAAATCGCTCTGCCCGCCCACCGACTGGCCTGAAATGCCGAGTATGGCGTCGCCGCGTTTGAGACCTGCGCGGTCCGCCGGCGATCCGGGCAACGTGCGCGACACGAAGAGATGACCCTCGTGCTGCTCGGAATAAAGACCGAGCCACGGACGAGACGGGCCGCGTCGACGCCCTGTCGCAATGAGGTCATCGAGCAGCGGCTTGAGCAGATCGATCGGGACGAACATGTTGCCCGGAAACGCCGCCCCGACTTCCAGCGCATCGCTCACCCAGAGCGAGGCGATGCCCACGAGCTTTCCATCCTCGTCGAGCAGGCCCGCACCGCTGTGCTCGTAACGCGGCGGCGCCGTGAAGATGGCTTCGTCGATCATGTACTCCCACCAGCCGGTGAAGCGCCGGCGCGCCACGATCGCCGCTGCTGAAATCCCGCCGGCTGCATCGTGTGCGGCAACCGTACCGGTGTGGAGCTCGCGCACCGAGCCCGAATCGCCGAGTTGAACCGCGGCGGACGCAACTCCGCTCGACACACGCACGAGACCGAAGCCGCTGGCATGATCGAAGCCTGCGACGTTCGCGGGATAGATACGTCCGTCGCGCGCCATGACAAGTATCGAAGCCGCTTCGAGCAGCAGATAGCCGATCGTCAGGATCAATCCGCGCTTCGCGTCGATGATGATGCCGGTGCCTTCGCGCTCGGCGCCGAGCGTGTCGGCCGTACGCGCACCCTCGACTGCTTTGATGCTCAGCTTGACGACCGCGTCAGCGGCTGCGGCCGATACCTGCCGGCCGGGAAGCTCCGCATACGCCGCGCGCCATGACGCGATTGCCGCAGTGAAAAAGGGAACCGGCATCTCAGTCGGCACGCATGCGAGCGCGGCGGCGCTCAGGGCAGAGGATCGTAGCGCACATCGATAACTGTGAGCTGCTCGATGCCGCCGGGCGTCGTGAGCTTCAGCGTGTCGCCGGGCTGTTTGCGCAGCAGCGCTTTTGCAATCGGCGATATCCAGCTCACGCGCCCGCGCTGCGTATCGACTTCATCCATGCCGACGATGCTTACCGTTCGCTCTTCGCCTGAGGCATTTTCGTAAGTCACGGTAGCGCCGAAAAAAATCTGTTCGGTATCCCCACGTTCTGCCGGATCGACCACGACTGCGGCTTCGAG
>DATLEF010000100.1:0-6056 GCA_035525455.1 Burkholderiales bacterium | reverse complement strand
GGTTTTCACCGCATGAACTACTACGACTGGGGCGACCCGCAGAACCCGAACGTGGTCATCTGCGTGCACGGTCTTGCGCGCAACGGACGCGACTTCGATTTTCTTGCCGCGGCGCTGGCCGACCGCTTCCGCGTCGTCTGTCCCGACGTAGTAGGCCGCGGAAAAAGCGACTGGCTCGAAAGCAAGAGCGATTACGGCTACGCCCAGTACAGGGCCGACATGACTGCGCTCATCGCCCGCGTCACGCACGACACCCAACAGAAAATAACGTGGATCGGCACGTCGATGGGCGCGTTGCTCGGAATTCTCATGGCGGCCACGCCGCTAAATCCCATCGGCAAGCTGGTGCTGAACGATGCCGGCATGAGGGTCCCCAAAACCGCCCTCGAACGCATCGCGGGTTACGTCGGCAAAGATCCCCGTTTTGCGATGCTCGACGAGCTCGAGCGCCATCTGCGAAATGTCGCCGCGAGCTTCGGTCCTCTCAGCGATGCCCAATGGCAGCATCTCGCCGTGAACGGAGCGAAACAGCACGCCGACGGACAGTGGGGTTATTCGTACGATCCTGCGATCGGCGATGCGCTACAGGGTGCGCTGCAGGACGTCGATCTGTCGGCGTTCTGGGAAAAAATCGAGGTCCCCGTACTCCTCTTGCGCGGCGACGAATCCGATGTATTGCCGCAGGAAACAGCGCGCGCAATGTCTGCCAGCGGCCCGAAAGCGAAGCTCGTCGAATTTCCGGGGATCGGGCACGCGCCCATGCTCATGAGCCCCGATCAGATCGGTGTCGTGCGCGACTTCCTGCTGGATGCCGGGTAGCGGTGAAGCGCGGCGGGTTACGGCTTCTCGCCCGCGCTCGCCTGCTCCATCGCGTCGAGCAACACGTCCGTCTCCTGCGCGCCCGAGACGCCGACGCGCTGATTGAAAATGAAGAACGGCACGCCGCCGATACCCGCGCTGCGCGCTTCGACATCGGCCTTCTTGATCAAGTCCTGATCCGTGTCGCTCTCGAGATAAGCCAGGACCGCCACGCGGTCGAGTCCCGCACGCGCTGCAACGTCCGCGAGCGTAGCGTGGTCCGTGAGGTTCAGGCCTTCGACGAAATAGGCCTTGAAGAGCTCTTCGGCCGTTTCGTCCTGGCGCCCTTGTTGATCGGCGTAGTTGAGGAGCCGGTGCGCATCCAGCGTATTCGGCTGGACCGTGATGTTCTCGAAATCGAACGGCAGATCGACCGCGCGGCCGACCGCGGCCACGCGCGCATATGCTTCCGGGCCGCGCTTCGCGCCCCATTTGCGCTCGATATATTCCGCGCGCGGCATACCGCCCGCGGGCAGATCGGGATTCAACTGAAACGGCAGCCAGCGCACGGCCGGCTTGGGCTCATCGGGATGCTTCTCGCTCCACGCTTGAAGCGCGGCTTCGAGTCGGCGCTTCCCGATGTAGCACCAGGGTCAGACTACATCGGAGACGATGTCGATACGCAGCGGTTCGCTCATGTCCAGCTCCACTCCTTGTAAGTCTCGCGCAGTTTAGCTTTCATCATCTTGCCCGTCGACGTGCGCGGAATCTCGGGTACGAACACATAAGCCTCGGGCAGAGCATACGCCGCAAAGCGTGGCCGCAGATGCTCCTTGAGCGCTTCCGGCGTAGCGCTGGCGGCCGGTTTGAGGACGATGACGCCCAGCGGGCGTTCGCCCCACTTCGGATGGGGCACGCCGATCACCGCCGCTTCCTGCACCGCAGGATGCGAGACGAGCGCATTCTCGAGATCGATCGAGCTGATCCACTCGCCGCCCGATTTCACGAGATCCTTCACGCGATCGGTGATTTTCACGTAGCCCGCATCGTCGATCGTGACGATGTCTCCGGTACGGAACCAGCCATCCGCGCTCCATCGATCGGTTTCCCCGGGCGCGTCGTGATAGCGCGCCGCCACCCACGGGCCGCGTACTTCGAGCTCGCCCATCGTGCTCCCGTCCCAGGGCACTTCGCCTTCATCGGAAACCGCGCGCACTTCGAAGTACGGCAGCGGCACGCCCTGCTTCGCGCGCAGCGCATACGCCGCGTCGACGTCGAGGCCGTCCTTTTCGCGCTTCGTATAGTTGACGGCGCCCACGGGCGAAGTCTCGGTCATGCCCCAGCCGTGTATGACGCGCAAACCGAAGCGGTCGAGTGCGCGGATGAGCGCTTCGGGCGCTGCCGAGCCGCCGACGACCATGCGCATACCGGATTCGAGACGCCAGCGCTGCGGCTCGCGCTCGAGAGCCTGCTGTATGCCGAGCCAGATCGTGGGCACGCCGGCGCTCAGCGTGACGTGCTCGGACTCGTACAGATCGAGGAGGCTCACGGGATCGAGATGCGGCCCCGGCATCGCAAGCTTCGCGCCCATCAGTAGCGCGGTAAAAGGCATGCCCCAGGCGTTTACATGAAACATAGGGACCACAGGACACACGTTGTCGCGCTGGCTCAAGCCGAGATAATCCACCGTCGCCGTCGCCAGTGTGTGCAGCACGATCGAACGGTGACTGTAGACGACGCCTTTCGGGCGGCCGGTCGTACCTGATGTGTAGCACATCGCTGCCGCATCGTTCTCATCCAGCCCGGGCGCTTCGAGCGGCGCACTGCCGGCGATCAGCGTCTCGTAGTTGTCACCGGCACTGACCGGCTCACCGCTCAGCGGCACGACGATCACGCGCTCGAACGAAGTCGCCGCACGGAATTTTTCGTAGAGCGGCAGCAGCACGTCGTCGACGATCAGGAAACGGTCGCCCGCGTGGTTGGCGATGTACGCGATATCGTCCGGATGCAGGCGCAGGTTGAGGGTATGCAGCACGCCGCCGATACAAGGCACCGCCAGATAGGCTTCGAGGTGCGCGTAATGGTTCCACATGAGCGTCGCGACACGATCGCCTTTTTTCAGGCCCAAACGCTGCAGCGCGCCGCCGAGCGCAAGCGCGCGCTTGTGAAAATCGCGGTACTTATATCGATGCAGCGATTTGTCCGGAAGCCGCGAGACGATCTCGGACGCGCTGAAGAGACGTCCCGCGCGCCGCAGCACGTGAGACAACGTCAAAGGAAACTGCATCATCGTCGCGTCCATCGCGTCCTCGCTTAACATTCGTCGCGCGCCAGCCTGCGCGCGTCGCTCGCATCCATGTCCGCGAGCAGATTGATTCCCGCCGACAGAAATCGTCGCGCAGCAGCGAGCGGCCGTTCGTCGCGCTCGTGTTCCAGCGACCACTGCGCGTGCCGTGCCAGCAGCGCAGCCGCAAACGTGCGCCCGAGCGTCATCGCGAAGCGCCTCGCACCCGCTTCGAGTTGAGCTGAGCCCACTCGCGTTGCCTGCTCGAGCCACGCGTGCGCCAGCTCCAGCGTCTTCTCGACTCGCGCCGAGATGCGGATCAGGTCGGCTTGCTTCACGCCTTGCAGCAGGTATCCGGCTTCGCGCCGAAGCGCATCGAGCCCGCGCGTGCCTTCGAGCGCGCGCAGCGTATCGAGCGCGAGCACGTTGGTCGTGCCTTCCCAGATCGGCAGCACCTGAGCGTCGCGCAGGAGTACAGGTAAGCCGGTGTCTTCGACGTAGCCGGCGCCGCCGAAAGCCTCGATCACTTCGGAGAGCACTGCGACGCATTGACGGCCCGTCGTGAGTTTGGCAACCGGGGTCAGGATGCGCAGAAGATCGGCCTGCTGCGCACTCGCCTGTTCGGCTTCGAGCCGGCCCAACAGCTCGACCACGAAGAACGTCAGATGAAAAGCCGCTTCGCATTCCGCCTGGAGGCCCGCGAGCGTATCGAGGTGCAGCGGCTTTTCCGAAAGGCGCCCGCCAAACGCGACACGCCGCGAAGCGAAATCGCGCGCCAGCGCGAGACCGCGACGCATGAGCGCTACGGCGCTCACGCTGTTCCACGTGCGCGTGACGTTCAACATGGGCGCGATGTTCCTGACGCCGTCGGCCGTCCCGCACACGAGCTGAGCCGGCGCGCCCTCGAGCCCGAGCTCCGCGGTCGGCACTTTGCGCGTGCCGAGCTTATCCTTGAGACGATTGACCACGATGCCATTCGGCAAGCCGTTCTCGTCGCGCGTTTCGACATAAAAAAGCGCGAGGCCTTTGCCGCCGGGGAGATTGCCTTCTGGCCGCGCCAGCGTCAGCGCCATCTGGGACGCGATCGCCGATGTAAACCATTTTCGACCGTACAGCCGCCACGCGCCGTTTTCCTTGCGCGCGACGGTGGCGCTCTGACCGACGTCGGAGCCCCCGGTCGCTTCGGTCATCCACTGCCCGCTCGTCCAGAAAAAATCCGGATCCCGGCTCGTGAGATGGCCCACGGCGCGTTCGATCAACGCCGCATTTCCGGACGCAAGCAGCGCACACGCCGCGCCGTCAGTCATCGCGAGCGGGCAGCTGTAAATATCCGTGGACGGCGTGAAGAGATACGCCAGCGCAAACTGGTGCACGCGCGAGTACGCACCGTGCCGGCGTTCGTAGGCCGCCGCGACCAGTCCATGCTCGGCTGCGAGGCGCTCGGCTTTGCGCCACAGCGCCGTCACTTCGACGCGATCGACACGGTTGCCCCACGCGTCCCACTGCACGAGCTGCGGCTCGTTTTCACGATCGGCAAGCTGGTCGCGATAGAGCTCGCCGCCCGCAAGCGCGCCCATCTCTGCCAGCTGCGGCTCGATGTCCACGCGCACATCGTCGGGCAGCGTGCGCTGCACGTACGAGCGCAGCACGCGGTCCTCGTCGTACTGGTTTCCGAGCTGCGGCGGCGGCTGGACGAAGCTCATGCCGTCATCTTACCGCTGTGCGCGACTACAATGTGCGTTCGCCGACGAGCCCGAGGGAGGGATCGCATGGAGAAGCCGCTGCTGCAGACGACCATTGCGGGGAGCCTGCCCAAGCCTGCATGGCTCGCGCAGCCCAATCAGTTGTGGGCGCCGTGGCTCGCGCAAGGCGCCGCCCTCGAGGAAGCGAAGCGCGATGCGACCGTGCTCGCGATCCACGATCAGGAGCGCGCCGGCATCGACATCCTCACCGACGGGGAGCAGTCGCGCCGCCATTTCGTCACCGGTTACCTCGAGCACCTGAAAGGCATCGATTTCGATCATCTCGTCACGATGCATATCCGCCAGCGCTACGACGCGAAAGTGCCGCAAGTCGTCGGGCCCGTGACGCGTCCTCGTTCCGTTCACTCGGGTGACGCGCGACTCCTGCGCGGCGAGACGAAGCATCCGATCAAGTACACGCTGCCGGGGCCGATGACGATCGTCGACACGCTGCACGATGCCTATTACAAGGATCGCAGGCGGCTTGCGATGCAATTCGCGAAGATATTGAACAAGGAAGCGCGCGAGCTCGAAGCGCTCGGCGTTAACGTCATACAGTTCGACGAGCCTGCGTTCAACGTCGACATGTACGCGGACGAGGTGCGCGACTGGGGCGTCGAAGCGCTCGAGCGGGCCGCCGAGGGCCTCAAATGCAAGACCGCAGTACATATCTGCTACGGATACGGCATCAAAGCGAACATCGACTGGAAAAAAACGCTGGGCTCGCAGTGGCGGCAGTACGAGCAGACGTTTCCAGTGATCGCGCGCTCCAGCATCGACCAGGTCTCGCTCGAATGCCACAACTCGAAAGTGCCGCTCGAGCTGATTGCGCTGCTCAAAGGCAAGGACGTGATGGTTGGCGCGATCGACGTGGCAACCGAACGCATCGAGAAGCCGGAGGAAGTCGCACGCACCCTACGCGCGGCGCTCGCGTTCGTGGCGCCGCACAAGCTTTACCCGTGCACCAACTGCGGAATGGTGCCACTGCCGCGTGCGGTTGCGTTGGCGAAGCTCAAGGCGCTGGCAGCCGGCGCGAAAATCGTGCGCGACGAACTGACGAAGACCAAAGCGAAACGCAAGTGAGCGGTCTTCGTCATCCCCGCGCCAAGCTGGGGTCCAGACGAAGGGCTCTCTGTCTGGATTCCTGCCTGGCGCAGGAATGACGACGTGAGCGAGCTCCTTTCCAAGAACGCGCTGGAGCTCCTTGCGCTCATACGCACTCGCGAGATCTC
>DATLEF010000072.1:0-8851 GCA_035525455.1 Burkholderiales bacterium | reverse complement strand
CGGCCGACGCGTCGCCCATCGCTCTGAAGTGAGGGCGTGCGCTGTACGACAGCGTTTCATGACCTCGACGAAGCTGCTAAAATTTCACACTGTTACACGAGTAACTTTGGCATTTCGCGCGATGGATCGGAGCACGCTGTCATGAGCGGCTGCACGACAGCGGGCTTGAAGTTTCAGGTGCGGCCCGCATCGTGCTGCTTCCTGTCTTTGTCGCAAATGTTTCAGTCCAGTCGTCCGCAGCACTCGCCTGCCGAAGCCGATCCAAGCCTCACTTCTTTATTTGACCTGGGTTAAAAAAACCGAAGAAAGCCCCTCGATGCGGAAAGCGAGACCGAAGCATCTCAACCTGTTCCAGATACGCCAGCCTGTGCCCGCCGTCGTATCGATCCTGCATCGGATCAGCGGCGCCGGCCTGTTCCTCTTTCTGTGGCTCTTTATTGCGGGGCTGGAACGCAGTCTTTCGACGCCGGAGGCTTACGCCGAGATGAAGGTGACGCTCGGCCACCCGCTCGTGAAGCTGCTGATGCTCGGACTCATCTGGGCGTTTCTCCATCATACGTTCGCCGGCATACGCCACCTTGGGCTCGATCTGCGCCTCGGTGTCGACCTGCCAAAAGCGCGCGCGAGCGCCTGGGCCGTGCTCGCGCTGAGCCTTGCGCTGACAGTGGCGATCGGGGTGTGCATATGGTAGAGCGCGAGGTCATAGGCGCGCATTACGGCTGGCGCGGCTGGCTCATGCAGCGCGTCACCGCTGCAATCATGCTGATGTTCACGCTCTTCTTCCTGAGCGTGCTCTTCAGTCTTCCCAATATCGATTACGCGCATTGGCGCGCGCTGTGGCAGCTGCCGCTCATGCGCTACGGCACGCTGCTTTTCGTGATCGCCGTGCTCCTGCACTCGTGGGTGGGTGTGCGCAACATTTTCATGGATTACGTCAAGGACACGGGCGTGCGGCTGATCCTGTACGTGCTCGTGATATTGACGCTGGTCGCGTACGGTTTGTGGACTTTGCAGATATTGTGGAGCGCGTAGCGGATGTCGATAGCAAAAAGACAGTTCGACGCGGTCGTAGTCGGCGCGGGGGGCTCCGGCATGCGCGCGGCACTCGAGCTCGCCGAAGCGAATCTGCGCGTTGCAGTGCTCTCGAAAGTCTTTCCCACGCGCTCGCACACGGTCGCGGCCCAGGGCGGGGTATCGGCGTCGCTCGGCAATGACGAGCCCGACAACTGGCACTGGCATATGTACGACACCGTCAAGGGCTCCGACTATCTCGGCGACCAGGATGCGATCGAGTTCATGTGCCGCAAGGCGAACGAAGTCGTGATCGAGCTCGAGCATTTCGGCATGCCGTTCGATCGTCTCGACGACGGCAAAATCTACCAGCGTCCTTTCGGCGGTCACACCAGCAACTATGGCGAACGCCCGGTCAAAAGGGCGTGTGCCGCCGCCGATCGCACGGGACACGCGATGCTGCACACGCTCTACCAGCGCAACGTGCGCGCGCGCACTCAGTTTTTCGTCGAATGGATGGCGCTCGACTTGATACGCAATCAGGCGGGCGACGTGCTCGGCGTCATCGCGCTCGAAATGGAAACCGGCGAAGTCATGCTTCTGCAGGCGAAAGCGACGCTGCTCGCAACCGGCGGGGCAGGCCGTATTTACGCCGCCAGCACGAATGCGTTCATCAATACCGGCGATGGCCTCGGGATGGCCGCGCGGGCGGGCATTCCGCTCGAAGACATGGAGTTCTGGCAGTTCCATCCGACAGGTGTCGCCGGCGCGGGGGTTCTCATAACCGAGGGTGTGCGCGGCGAAGGCGGATTCCTGCTCAACAAGAACGGCGAGCGCTTCATGGAGCGTTACGCGCCTACGGTAAAAGATCTTGCGAGCCGCGATGTCGTTTCACGTGCGATGGCGACCGAGATCAAGGAAGGCCGCGGTGCAGGCAAGGACGGGGATTACATTCTGCTCAAGCTCGATCATCTGGGCGCCGAAGTGATCGACAAGCGGCTTCCCGGCATCCGTGAGATCGCCAAGAAATTCGCGAATGTCGACCCCGTGACCGAACCGATACCCGTCGTGCCGACGTGTCATTACCAGATGGGCGGCATACCCACCAATTACAACGGTCAGGTGGTCGTGCCCGACGGCCGTGGCGGCGAAGCGATCGTGCGCGGCTTGTACGCGGCGGGCGAGTGCGCCTGTGTGTCGGTGCACGGTGCGAACCGCCTTGGCACCAACTCGCTTCTCGATCTCCTCGTGTTCGGAAAAGCCTCCGGCGAAACGATCATCGAGGATCTCAAGACGGAGGATGGTTCGCAGCAGGAGCTGCCGAAAGACGCAGCCGACGCGACGCTCGCGCGTCTGGCGCGGCTCGACAGCGCCGCCTCCGGTGAGAGCATCAGCAAAGTGGGCGCCGATCTGCGTCGCACGATGCAGCTCAATTGCGGGGTATTCCGCTTTCCGGATGGACTTGCAGATGGCGTGCGCGCGATGAAGGAAATCGCGCAACGCGTGCAACACACTTACATCAAGGATAAAAGCCGCGTCTTTAACACCGCGCGCGTCGAAGCACTCGAGCTCGACAATCTGGTGGAGACGGCGCTGGCGACGATCATCTCGGCCGAAGCACGCAAGGAAAGCCGCGGCGCGCACGATCGCAGCGATCATCACGAACGTGACGACGTGAGCTGGCTCAAGCACACACTTTGGTACAAGGAAGGCAACCGCCTCGACTACAAACCCGTGAAGCTGAAGCCGCTGACGGTCGAAGCCTTCGAGCCTAAAGCGCGGGTGTATTGAGCGGAAGGAACTGGAGCAACCGATGCGTTTTTCGATTTATCGCTACAACCCGGACGCGGACGACAAGCCGCGCATGCAGGATTACGACATCGCGCTCGAGCCGACCGACCGCATGCTGCTCGATGCACTGATCCGCGTGAAGGAGAACGATGACACGTTCTCGTTCCGCCGCTCGTGCCGCGAAGGGGTGTGCGGGTCGGACGCGATGAACGTCAACGGCAAGAACCGCCTCGCGTGCATAACGAAGCTCACCGAGATCAAGGAACCTGTGGTGATCCGACCGCTGCCCGGGCTGCCGATCATTCGCGATCTCGTGGTCGACATGTCGCAATTTTTCAAGCAGTACCATTCGATCAAGCCTTACGTCCAGAACGACACGCCGCCGCCCGAGCGCGAGCGCCTGCAGTCCCCGGAAGACCGCGAAGAGCTGAACGGCCTTTACGAATGCATACTGTGCGCATGCTGCTCCACGGCGTGCCCGTCCTTCTGGTGGAATCCGGACAAGTTCGTCGGGCCCGCGGGCCTCTTGTGGGCGTATCGCTTCATTTCCGATACGCGCGACCTGCAGACCAACGACCGGCTGGACAATCTCGAGGACCCGTACCGCCTGTTCCGCTGCCACTCGATCATGAACTGCGCCGACGTGTGTCCCAAAGGCCTCAATCCGACGCTCGCGATCAGCAAGATCCGCGATCTCATGGTGAAGCGCGCGCTATGAGCGACGCCGATCGCATACGCTGGCGCTGCCGGCGCGGCATGCTCGAGCTCGATCTCGTCCTGACCGCCTTTCTCGACCGCCATTTCGCGACGCTTGCGCCGCGGAGCGTTGCTGCCTTTTGCGCGCTGCTCGAGCGGCCCGATCCCGAGCTGCTCGATTTCGTCATGGGTCACCAGGAGCCTGTCGCCACGGAAGAGCGCGAGCTCGTGGCTCTGCTGCGTGCCGCGCGGCCCCATAACATGGTTCAATTGCATTAGAGTCTTAGAGTGATACACCGGAGATCGTTATGACCGAGAAACTCGCAACCCTGTCTTTCAGCGACGGCAAACCGTCAATCGACTTTCCCGTGCTGGGCGGAACCATGGGCCCCGAAGTAATCGACGTGCGGGCGCTGTACGGGAAAACCGGAATGTTTACCTATGACCCGGGCTACCTCTCCACGGCGAGCACGCGCTCCAATATCACGTTCATCGACGGTGATGAAGGAATCCTGCTGTACCGCGGCTATCCGATTGAGCAGCTCGCGGAACGCTGCACTTTTCTCGAAGTGGCATACCTCATCATGAACGGAGAGCTGCCCAATCAGCAGCAGCTCGATGAGTTCGTCGACATCGTCATGCATCACACCATGGTGCACGAGCAGCTCTCGCGCTTTTACACGGGATTTCGGCGCGACGCGCACCCGATGGCCGTCATGTGCGGCGTGATCGGCGCGCTGTCGGCTTTCTACCACGACTCGATCGACATCAACGACCCGCGCAGCCGCGAGATTTCCGCTTTCAGATTGATCGCGAAGCTGCCGACGATCACGGCGATGACCTACAAGTACAACGTCGGCCAGCCTTTCATGTATCCGAAAAACTCGCTCTCGTACGTCGAGAACTTCCTCTATATGACGTTCGGCACGCCGTGCGAGGAATGGAAGCCCAATCTCGTGCTCACGCGTGCCATGGATCGCATTCTGATCCTGCACGCCGACCACGAGCAGAACGCCTCTACGTCGACCGTGCGTCTGGCGGGCTCGACTGGCGCAAACCCGTTCGCGTGTATCGCCGCGGGTGTCGCCAGCCTCTGGGGTCCTGCCCACGGCGGCGCGAACGAAGCGGTGCTCAAGATGCTCGATGGGATCGGTGACGCCAAGAACATCCCGGCCTTCATCAAGCGCGTGAAGGACCGCGACGATCATTCGGTGCTGTTCGGGTTTGGCCATCGCGTGTACAAGAACTACGACCCGCGCGCGAAGATCATCCAGAAGACCTGTCACGAAGTGCTCGAAGAGCTCGACCTGAAGGATGACAAGCTGTTCAAGCTCGCACTGGCGCTTGAGAAAGTCGCGCTCGAAGACGAATACTTCATCAAGCGCAGGCTCTACCCGAACGTCGATTTCTACTCGGGCATCGTCTACAAGGCACTCGGCATCCCCGTGCCGCTTTTCACCGCGATATTCGCGCTGGCGCGCACCGTCGGCTGGATCGCGCAGTGGAACGAGATGTTCAGCGACCCCGATTCGAAGTTGAACCGTCCGCGGCAGCTCTTCTGCGGTCCGACGACGCGCGATTACGTGCCGGTCGAGAAGCGGAAGTAATCAGGCTGCGGCACACGGAAATCAGAGGACCGTGCGCAGCCGCGATTTGGCTGCACACGGTCTATTCTGGATGCTGAAGCTCAATTCTGAGGTTCAAGCCGGAGACTTACTGCAATGATAAAAGAGTTCCTCGGCAGCTCCTATCTGTTCGGCTCGAATGCGCCTTTCATCGAGGCCCTGTACGAGTCGTACCTGCACGACCCGCAATCGGTCGAGCCGCGCTGGCGGAGCTATTTCGACGAACTGCAACGCCTCGACGACGGCCCGGCCGACGTCTCTCACGAAGAGGTGCAGCGCCGTTTCATCGATCTCGCCAAGCAGCGGCGTCCCGCGGTGGCGGCGGAAACGGCTCGGCCGCAGCTCGCCGAGAAACAATTTTCGGTATTCCAGCTGATCACGGCGTATCGGACGCTCGGCGCACGCCACGCAAACGTCGATCCGCTGGGCCGCGTTGAAAAGCCGTACATCGCCGAGCTTGACCCAGCCCACTACGGACTCACCGACAGCGATCTCGACACGGTGTTTTCCACAGGCACGCTTTTCTGGCAGCGGCAGGCTACCCTGCGCGAGATCCTGCAGTTTCTGCGCGATACGTACTGCGGCAGCATTGCCGTCGAGTACATGTACATGACCGACATGGCGCAGAAGCGCTGGGTGCAGGAGCGACTCGAGTCGATTCGCGCGACACCTGCTTACGACGCTGATTTCAGGAAACACATCCTCGAGCGGCTCACCGCTGCCGAAACGCTCGAGAAGTACATGCACACGCGTTACGTAGGACAAAAGCGCTTTTCAGGCGAAGGCGGCGAATCTCTGATCGCCCAGCTGGACCTCCTGCTGCAGCGCGCGGGCAAAGCGGGCGTGCAGGAGCTCGTGATCGGTATGGCACACCGCGGGCGGCTGAACGTGCTCGTCAACACGATGGGCAAGATGCCCAAGGATCTCTTCGCCGAATTCGAGGGCGAGCACGATCCCGATCTCCTTGTCGGCGACGTCAAATATCACATGGGGTTTTCGTCGAACATCATGACGCCGGGCGGCCCGATGCACGTGACGCTCGCCTTCAACCCCTCGCATCTCGAAATCGTCGATCCAGTGGTCGAAGGTTCGGTGCGCGCGCGCCAGCACCGCCGCCGCGACTTCACGGGCGACCAGGTCCTGCCGGTGCTCATCCACGGCGATGCGTCGTTTGCCGGGCAGGGTGTGATACAGGAAACATTGAATCTTGCGCAGACGCGCGGCTACGGCACCGGCGGCACGGTGCACATCGTCGTCAACAATCAGATCGGCTTCACGACATCGGACCCGCGCGATGCGCGCTCGACGATTTATTGCACCGACGTCGCGAAAATGCTCGAGGTGCCGATTTTCCACGTGAACGGCGACGATCCCGAAGCCGCCTGCCTGGTCACCGAGATCGCGCTCGATTACCGCATGCAGTATCACCGCGACGTCGTCGTCGACCTCGTGTGCTACCGCCGGCTCGGGCACAACGAGCAGGACGAGCCGATGGTCACCCAGCCGCTCATGTACAAGCGCATCCAGAAGCTGCCGACGACACGCAAGCTGTACGCCGACAAGCTCGCGGGCGAAGGCGTGCTCACCGCAGCCGAAGGCGAAGAGATGATTGCGACTTTCCGCAAGGCGCTCGACGCCGGCTATCACACGAACCAGACGATACTTTCGAATTACAAGCCGCCGTTCGAGATCGACTGGAGCCGCTATAAAGGCAGCAAGTGGAACGAGCGCGACGATACGCGCCTGCCGCTCGAAACACTGAAGAAGCTCGGCCAGCGCGTCACGACGGTGCCCGACAACTTCAAGCTCCACCCGCGCGTGCAGAAGATCGTAGATGATCGGCGCCTCATGGCGCGCGGCGAGCTGCCGCTCGACTGGGGCATGGCCGAGCATCTGGCTTACGCTTCACTCCTGCAGGAAGGCTACTCGATCCGGCTCTCGGGCCAGGACAGCGGACGCGGCACGTTCTTCCACCGCCACGCGGTGCTGCACGACCAGAACCGGGAGCGCTGGGACCAGGGCTGCTACATGCCGCTGCAGCACGTGAGCGAGAAGCAGGGCGATTTCGTCGTCATCGATTCCCTGCTCTCCGAAGCGGCGGTCGTCGGCTTCGAATACGGCTATGCGACCTCCAGCCCCAATGAGCTCGTGATCTGGGAAGCCCAGTTCGGTGACTTCGCCAATGGCGCGCAGGTCGTGATCGATCAGTTCATCGCGGCGGGTGAAGTGAAGTGGGGCCGCATGTGCGGTCTCGTGATGCTGCTCCCTCATGGTTACGAGGGCCAGGGCCCCGAGCATTCATCGGCGCGTATCGAGCGCTATCTTCAACTGTGCGCGGACTACAACATGCAGGTCTGCATACCGGCGACACCCGTGCAGCTGTATTACCTTTTACGGCGGCAGATGGTACGGCCGCAGCGCAAACCGCTGATCATTTTCACGCCGAAAAGCCTGCTGCGGCACAAGGAGTCGGTATCGCCGCTCGAGGAATTCGCCAACGACAAATTCCGTCCGATCAACGAAGACTGGGATGCGCAGGAAATCGATCCCGCCAAAGTGGCGCGCATGGTGTTGTGCAGTGGCAAGGTCTATTACGACTTGCGCCAGGGCCGCAAGACGCGCGGCATAGAGAATCTGCCGCTCGTGCGCATCGCGCAGCTCTATCCTTTCGCCCACGACGACTTCAAGGCGTTGATGGAACGCTACAAGAGTGCGACCGAAATCGTCTGGTGCCAGGAAGAGCCGCGGAATCAGGGCGCGTGGCGCCATATCCAGCATTATCTGCTGCGCCATCTGCTGCCGCACCAGAAGCTGTACTACGCCGGGCGCGATTCCTCCGCGTCGCCTGCGGCGGGTTACAAGCAGTTGCACGACGAGCAGCAAAAGGCGCTCGTCGAGCAAGCGCTGATCCGCGGCGGCGGGAGCGCGCCGCGTCCATTACTTGCTGGGGAGGATCACTGAACGTGCGCAATCGGGTTCAGACCTGTCCCGCGGCGAGCGCGCGCAAATCCAGGACTGACGCATGCTGATCGAAGTGAAAGTGCCGCAGCTGTCGGAATCAGTCGCGGAAGCGACGCTGCTCAGCTGGCACAAACAGGCGGGGCAGTACGTCAATCGCGACGAGAACCTGGTCGACATCGAAACCGACAAAGTGGTGCTCGAAACGCCCGCGCCTGAAGCGGGAGTCCTGGTAAAGATCGTCAAAGGCGATGGCGGCACAGTCACCAGCAATGAAGTGATTGCGCAAATCGATACCGAAGCGGCGAAGCCCGCGGCTGCTGCGCCTACTGCGTCAGCTCCTGCGGCCGAAAAAGCCCCAGCGGCTGCGCCGACGAAGCAAGGTCAGCCCGCTAAATCGGGTACTGCTCCTGCCATGCCTGCAGCCCAGAAACTCGCGGCAGAGACGCAGGTCGACACCGCGGCGATCGCTGGGACCGGTCGCGGCGGACGTGTGACTAAAGGTGATGTGCTGCAAGCCCTGGCGGGCTCGCCGACTACAGCGGCCCCAGCGGAGAACGAACAGGGGAAACCTAGGTTTCCCCCGTTACCCTCATCCTCCACACCGACGCGCATTCCAGCGCCTGCGGTATCGCAGCGTGCGCCGGCACCTGCGGTCGATCTCGGTGCGCTTGGGGACCGGCCGGAGCAGCGCGTGCCGATGTCGCGCCTGCGGGCGCGCATCGCCGAGCGTCTCGTTCAGTCGCAAGCGACCGCGGCGATACTCACCA
>DATLEF010000064.1:0-2099 GCA_035525455.1 Burkholderiales bacterium | reverse complement strand
GAGCGTGGTGCCGCACCACCTGATCGACATCATCGATCCGCACGAAGCGTATTCTGCGGCACGTTTTCGCGACGACGCGCTCGCCGCGATGCGCGAAATAACCGAGCGCGGGCGCATACCGCTGCTGGTCGGCGGCACCATGCTCTATTTCCAGGCGCTGGTCGAAGGCCTGAACGAGCTTCCGGAAGCCGATCCCATGATACGGCTCGTCATCGATACGATCGCGCAGGAGCAAGGTTGGCCCGCCGTTTACGGCAAGCTCAAGGAGGTCGACCCGGCGACTGCCGCCCGGCTCGAGCCGAACGACAAACAACGCGTGCAGCGCGCCCTCGAGATTTACTACATCACGGGCAAAACGATGGCGGAGCTCCTGCAGAAGCCGCGGTACGTTTATTTCCCCTACACGCCGATCAAGATTGCGCTCATACCGGACGAGCGCGCTCTACTGCACGAGCGGATCGAGGAGCGGTTTCAGCGCATGCTCGAGAGCGGGCTCGTCGAAGAAGTAGAACGTTTACGTGAAGAGTACGGGCTGGATGCCACGGCGCCATCAATGCGCTGCGTCGGTTACCGGCAGGCCCTGCAGCATCTCGATGGCGACTTGACGCGCGAGGAGCTCGTCGCCCACGGCGTAGCCGCTACGCGTCAACTCGCCAAACGCCAGCTCACGTGGCTGCGCTCGATGACCGACGCGACAGTCTTCGAGTGTTTCGACGAGCGCCTCGCCGCGACCGTCCTGCAACACGTGCAAACCGAATTGAGCCGGCTCGCGCCCAGCGACTGATGCTAAAGTCAAACTGGATGCCGGATCGAGTCCGGCACGACGATATTCTCGGGACACGATACTAGTTTCGAGTGCTTTTGACTTCAGCCTGAGCCGATCCGCGGGCCAGGCTGATCGTGACCTCTTCACCCGGCGCGATCTGCGCGACGTCGTGAACGACGCTCCCTGCCGCGTTCATGACGATGCTGTAGCCGCGCTCGAGTACGAGATCGGGATTCAGATGCTTCAGATGCGCCTCGATCGATGCGACACGAGAGGCCTTGATATCGATGCGCGCATGCAACGCATCGCTCAAACGGCGTCCGAGATCGACGCGTATGCGTTCGAGGGCCTGAAGATCAGGGCGTGCCGCAGCAAGCTCACGCGCAAGACCGCGCAGCTCCCAGCGCTGCGCTTCGGAAAAGCGGCGCCAGGCCCCGCACAGGCGGTTTGCGAGATGCGTCAGATGCTGGATCTGATGCGTGATGCGATCGCCCGGATGGACGAGACACCTCGACAGAAAATCCAGCCGCTGCATCCGGTTTTCGAGACCGCGCATCAGCGACCGGCGCAAACGGAGCTGCCACGACTTCAGCTGTTCACACAGCTCCAGTCCGTCGGGACTCGCAAGCTGCGCAGCGCCGGTGGGCGTCGGTGCGCGCGCATCAGCGACGAAGTCGACGATGGTGAAATCGGTTTCGTGACCGACGCCGGAGACGACCGGAATCGAGCACGCCGCGACCGCCCGCGCGAGAGCCTCGTCGTTATAAGCCCACAGATCTTCTATGCTGCCTCCACCGCGGCATATGATGAGCACATCGCACTCGGCACGCGCGCTCGCCTTTGCCACGGCGTGCGCTATCCTCCCGCCTGCGCCTTCTCCCTGCACGGGCGCGGGATAGATCAGCACCGCAATGCCGGGCATGCGCCGCTTGAGCGTCGTGAGCACATCGCGCAGTGCCGCAGCACGCGGCGAGGTCACGATGCCTATCGTTCGGGGAAAGCGCGGCAGCTCGCGCTTGCGCTCAGGATCGAAAAGACCTTCGCGCCCGAGCCGCGCCTTCAATCGCTCGAACGCTTCGTACAGCGCGCCGAGCCCGGCGCGTCGCATGACTTCGACATTCAGCTGAAATTTGCCGCGCGCCTCGTACAGCGTGGGGCACGCACGCACTTCCACCTGCATGCCGTCGTCCGGGTGCCAGCCCAGCAGCATGGCCTTCTGCCGAAACATGACGCAGTCGACCTGCGCTGCTTCGTCCTTCAGCGTGAAGTAGCAGTGGCCCGAGTCGTAGCGTTTGAAGTTGGAGATTTCACCTGCCACCCACATAAGCGGGAG
>DATLEF010000057.1:0-17186 GCA_035525455.1 Burkholderiales bacterium | reverse complement strand
CATTGTCGCGCGCGCCGTGGGCCAGGAGCTCGCCAAGCGTATCGGACAGACAGTGCTCGTCGAGAACCGCACAGGCGCCGGCGGTAATGTCGGCTCCGAGACAGTCGCGAAAGCGGCGCCCGACGGCTACACGCTCTTGATCGCGTCGCCCGCGAATACCATCAACCCGAGCCTGTACACGAAAATGCCGTACGACCCGATGCGCGATCTCGCTCCCATCGGGCTGATCGGATCGGTGCCGACGGTGCTCATCGCTAATCGCTCGCTGCCGGTGCAGAACGTAAAGGAGCTCGTCGCGCTCGCAAGATCTCAGCCCGGTGCATTGACCTACGGCTCGGGCGGCAGCGGCACGACCGAGCATCTGGCGGGAGAGATGTTCAAGTCCGCCGCGCGCGTCGACATCCTGCACGTTCCATACAAAGGCGGCGCGCAGGTCATGACCGATTTACTCGGCGGGGCAGATCGCGCTCATGTTCGTCAATCAGCTGGCAGCGCTGCCGCACATCAACGCCGGGAAATTGAAAGCGCTCGGTGTTGCAAGCGTGCAACGTTCACCGGCGCTGCCTCAGGTTCCGACTTTTGTCGAGTTGGGATACCCGGAGCTCATCGTCTCGGTATGGTGGGGCCTCATGGGTCCGGCCGCGATGCCGAAAGAGATCGTCACGCAGCTCAACCGGGAGATCGTCGCCGCGTTGGCTTCGCCTGAAATGAAAGAGCGGCTCCAGGCACTCAGCGCACGCCCGATCGGAGGCACGCCTGAGTCGTTCTCGAAATTTTTCGCCGAAGAGACCACGCGATGGGCGCGCGTGGTGAAAGCGTCAGGAGCGAGAGTGGATTGAGCCCGGAGCTGTATCCCTCACTTCTCGCGCCGTTCGAGCTCTCAGGCAAGCGTCTGCGAAACCGGCTCATACATGCGTCGATGACGACGCTCCTGGGCGCGAACACGCGCGTGACCGATCGCCTCATTCAGTATCACGCCAACCGCGCGCGAGGCGGCGCTGCGCTCATCGTCACCGAGCCGCTCAGCATGGCGCCGCACCAGACGCTGCCCAACAAAGTTCGGGTCTGGAACGACGACAACCTCGAGGGTCTCGAGCGCTGGGCCGATGCAGTGGAGTCCGAAGATTGCCGGCTGCTCGGACAGATCCAGGATCCCGGCCGCGGCCGCCATGCGCCCGGAAAAAACCCCGCCGCCGTCGGCGCGTCATATCTCCCCGACGATATCAGCTGGACCGTTCCGCACGCCTTGAGCGCGGAGGAAGTTCGCCGCATGAGTACGGACTTTGCGCAATCCGCGCAACGCCTGCAGCGCTGCGGCTTCAGCGGAGTCGAGATTTCCGCAGGTCACGGCCACCTCTTTCACCAGTTCCTGTCACCGTGGTCGAACGGCCGCGGCGACGAGTACGGCGGCGATCTCGAAGGACGCACGCGGTTCCTCACGGAGCTGATCGATGCGTTGCGCTCCGAGTGCGGCCGCGGATTCATCGTCGGCGTGAAGCTGCCGGGCAACGACGGGGTTCAAGGCGGCATCGACCCCGCTGAAGCCGCGCGCATCGCAAAGCAGGTCACGAGTGGCGGTAAAGTCGATTACGTTTGCTTCGCGCAGGGCAGCCACGCGCGCTCGCTCGAGCTGCACGTCCCCGATGGCCACGGGCCGCGCACGCCCTACATGCCGCTGATTCGCGAGCTGCGCGGTGCAACCTGCGGCGTACCTGTCGTCGCGCTCGGGCGCATTACCGACCCCGCCGAAGCGGACAGCATCATCGAGCGCGGCGATGCCGAGCTCGTTGCGCTTGGCCGCGCGCTGGTGACCGACCCCGCATGGCTCAACAAAGCCGCACAAGGCCGCGCGCATGACATTCGTTACTGCGTGTCGTGCAACATGTGCTGGGACACGACGGTCACGACGCACCGGCCGATCTCATGCGACAACAATCCGCGCGTGGGCCTGAGCGATGAGGTGGACTGGCGTCCCACTCCCGCCCTTGTGCGCAAACGCGTGGTCGTCGTAGGCGCGGGCGTCGCAGGAATGGAAGCCGCGTGGATCGCAGCGGCGCGCGGACACCATGTCACCGTGTATGGCCGATCGAGCGAAGTCGGCGGCAAGACGCGGCTGCGCGCGCTTTTGCCCGGCGGTGAAGCGCTTTCGAGCATTTACGATTACCAGCATGCGCAGGCGATCAAGGCCGGCGCCCGGTTCGAGCTCGGCGTCACAATCGGCGCTCCGGACGTGATCGCGCTCAAACCTGACGCCGTGGTGCTGGCTTGCGGCGCAGAAATGATCGTTCCGCCGTGGGTGCCGGCCGAAGCGCGCAAGGCGAATCTCGTACCGGACTTGCGCAGCGCAATGGCGGCGCTGCGCGGGCACGCTGCGCATCAGCCCGGCAGTGCGGTCATTTTCGACACCGACCACACCGAAGGCACTTACGCCGCCGCGGAGCTGCTCCGTTCCGTGTTCGATCGCGTCGTCATCATCACGCCGCGCGAATCGATTGCGCACGACGTTCCACTCGTGACACGCCAGGGAATCCTGCGGCGCTTCCACCAGAAGCGCATCCAGGTCATCACTTTCGCCGAACCGCGCTGGTCCGCGAGCTTCGAAGATGGAATTCTGGAATACGTTAACGTGTATAACGGCGATGCGGGCACGATTACAGATGTGGCATTTCTCGCGTATTCGTCGCCGCGCGCGCCGGATATTTCACTCGCCGAACCGCTGCGTGCCGCGGGCATCGACGTGAGGCTTGTCGGCGATTGCGTTTCGCCGCGCGCCGTCATGGCCGCGACCGCCGAGGGCCACGAGGCGGGAAACGCGATTTGAATCGTAACAATTCGAGACATGTACCTGACGGAGTATCGAAAATGAAAATGAAACAGAACCGCCGCAGTTTCCTGATAGCCGCCGCAGCAACTTTCGCTTTGCCCTTCGCGGCGCGCGCGGCGAGCGACACGGCTGGAAAACTGAAGATCGGGATACTCGGTTCGGGCCGTATCGGCAGCGCGCTCGGCGGCATCTGGGCGAAGGCGGGCCACACCGTGATGTTTTCGTCGCTCGATATCGAGCACGACAAGAAACTCGCGGCAAGCATCGGGACCAATGCGCGCGCCGGAACACCGCGCGAGGCGGCCGCGTTCGGCGATGTGATACTGGTCGCAGTGCCTTATCGCGCGCTCCCGCAGCTCGGCAAGGATCTGGCGGACGTGATCAAAGGCAAGGTGTTGATCGATGCGTCCAATCCGATCGTCTCGCGCGATGGTGAAATCGCAACCTGGGCACGCGAGAAAGGCGCCGGTATCGCGTCCGCGGAGTTGCTGCCGGGCGCGCGCATCGTCCGCGCCTTTAATGCAGTCGGTGCCGCGAGGTTGCCGGAAATCGCGCAAAGAACCGACCGACCTGGAATGCCGATCGCGGGAGACGATGCGAATGCCATCGCGGTGGCATCGCGTCTGATCCGCGAAGTCGGCTTCGAGCCGGTATTGATCGGGCCGCTCGCGATGGGCAAGCACCTGATCCCCGGAGCGCCGCTCGCCGGCGAGCGCTCGCCCGAACAGATCCGGCAGATCGCCGCCACGTTGAGCTGATAACACGCGGCGGCGCTGGTTACGTCGGGCGACGCGGGTTAACGGCGTTTCCCGCCTGAATTATGCGCGGGCGGCGATTTGTGCGCATTCTCCGCCGCCTCCCGAGCCGCCTGAGAGGGTTCTTTCGGCGCGGTGGTCTGCATCTGTTTCAGCACGTCCATGTAGCCATCGCGCCGGCGCTCGCCGTCGTAATCACGGTCGTCGCGATGCGAAAAGATCGTACGCAACTTCCTGAAAAGCATAGGCGCCTCCTTCCCGAAGTCGCAGATTACCATCCGGGGCCATATGCTGAAAACGGAGGCGAGCCTAGCGCTCGGAGAAGAAGTAATAGTCCGCCGTGTAAGCGCTGCGGGCCTGGCTGCCGAGTGCGGCTTGCGAGCAATCCGTCTTGGGCGCAACGCCGCCCACGGTGCTTACGCGCTGGATGCTCGTCACCCGGCTGAACGAGCCTGCCGGCCCGACAGATTTCGCGGTAAGGAGCAGCCAGGGAATCGCATCGGCCGCGGGTGCGTCTGCACGTTCCTTCGGCGTGCCCACGATCTTGCTGCCGTCGGTGGATTCCCAATGCGGGCCCGCGTAGTGCCGGCCGATGCGCCTTCCGCCCTGGTCGAAGAGATCGGCTTCAGGCGCCACGAACGCCCACTCGTACGCTGCAGCCTGGCCTTTCCGTGCGCGGCATTCATAGATCTGGAAGCCCTTTGCGGGAACGATCATCGTCAGCGACTCGTTCGATGCAGGTCTCAACTTGTCCGGAACGTTAACCGTCGCGGGCTTCTGGCTTGCGCAGCCGCCAATGAGAAGCAGGAGCGAGACGATCGTGACCTGGGCTGGCTTGGACATGGTATCTCCTTCCTTCGGTTGTGCTGCGTCGGTAAGCCTTACTGTTTCGAAGCTCCGACAATTTCGAGATCGGCCCATACGCCCGCGTGATCGGATGGCCACAGCGCGGCATCGTCCGGGCTCGCCTTATCGAAGCATACACCGCTCGCTACGATCTCCACGCGGTCGGAGACCCAGACGTAGTCTATGCATCGGTCCATCCGTGGCCAATAAGGGTGCGAGACGGTGCCGTCGCTTTCGGCGAGCGGCGTGAATGCGGTCGGCGCAGTCTGCGTGGGGCGTAAGCGCGTCGCCATGAGCGCTGCCGAGGACTTGTCCAGCGTGGCGTTGAAGTCGCCGCACACGATGCGCGCGGTAGCATCCTTGCGGCTGTCTATCCAGGCCAGCAGTTGCTGCGCTTGATAAAGCCGCAGCGAATCGTCGCCTCTCGACATATAGAGGTGCGTGACGTAAACATCGACGGGCTTGCCGCCGACGACGATACGGGCAACCAGCGCAACCATGTCACGCGACTGGTAATCGAGATTTCCGGTCTCGATTAGCGGGAAGCGAGTGAGCAGGGCCTCGGCTTCGATTCCCGCACGAGTGTTCACCTTGGTCTGCTGCACTAATGCGTACTCGACGCCCATCCGCTCTTTCGCAACGCTCTGGAGCCAGCGCGCAGTCTGCAGCGGCACGCACACTTCGTTCAGGGCAAGCACGTCGGGCTTGAGCGCGATGAGTTGCCCGGCGATGAGCTCGCGCCGCGATTCCCAGCGCTTGTGGTCCTGCTCCATGTTGAGTGTGACTATGCGAATTCGCGCCATGTATGGACTCTATGGAATCACTTTTGCACAGGAGCGAGCAGGTTTGCATCGCGCGCAAGGACCCACTTTCCATTTTGTTTTTTCAGAATGGTCAGGGTATGTCCCGCGCGGGTCATCGATTGGGCGCCGTTCGGCGGCGTCACGACGACCGTCAGCTTCGTCCACATGAAAGCCCAGTCGCCAACGATTTTGATTTCCTGAATTTCGCTCGTGCCGTCGAAGCGCGGGCCGTCTGCGGCAGCCTGAGATCGCGCGGCGGCGGCGAAATCGGCTTTGCGCATGACGGGCTGCCCTGGCACGAGAAAAACAACATCGTCAGCCATGAGCGACAGGACCGTGTCGACGTCACCCGCCTTCGTCGCAGCCATCCACGTGGAAACAAGATCGCGGATTTCCTGCTCGTCGTTTTGCATGTGTAATCCCTGGAAATGTGGGCCCTGTATCTTAAATGGGCTCCTCAGCGCCGCCCCAGCGACCACTCGACCGAAGCGCGGGCAAGAGCGCGCGTCGCATCGACGCATCGCGTCATCGCCGCGGAGCGTATGGCTTCCAGCGCGACCGGAAGCTCAGTGCACCCGAGTATCAGCGTGTCGACGCCGCGCTCGAACAGGCGTGCCGTCGCGCGCTCCAGCACGTGCCCCGCGTCCTCCAGCCGGCCGCGTTTCACCTGATCGATCGCGACTCTTACGAATTCTTTGCGTTCCTCGAGTGGGTTCAGGACGCATTCGATGCCGTGAGCCGATAAGCGGTCCTGGTAAATCCGCGCGTCGATCGTGGCTTCGGTGCACAGGAGCCCGACGCGCGTTTCTGCGCCGCCGCGTTTGCGCAGCTCCTCGCACGCCGCATCGACGATGTGCAGTATCGGCAGGCCGCTTTCGCGCCGCAGCTCGTCGTACCAATAATGCGCGGTATTGCACGGAATCGCGACGCAGCCCACACGCTGCTCTTTCAAAGCCCTCATGCCCGCGAGCATGTGCGGGAGCGGCGATTCGCTGCCGCGCGTGATCGCACTGTCCCTGCTGGGCATCTGCGGAACGGAATAGACGATGACCGGAACGTGATCCTCGTCGCGCTCGGCCGGAGTCTCCTCGATCAGCTTCCTGAAAAAATCGGCAGTGGCCATCGGGCCCATCCCGCCGAGCACGCCTAATAGTCCCGCCATAATCGCGCCTTGCTGGCCTCGGTCGAGTTCTGTTTCATGCGTCGGTGTACATGCCATCCGAATTAGCGAACCCGCCGGTCCTTGTGTGGAGGATGCGCTCGCGATGCGATCATCAGGCAGCTTTGGGGCTGTAGAATCGATGTTGCTCAAGGCGGGGCGGTCCCTCGCACCGCCAAGTTTATCGGGTCATGGTCTGCAGCGTCCAAACGCGCTCGCGTTCGAGCGCCGGCGAGTCCGCAAATCGTTGATCGCACCGCTACTGCACGACATTCCATCACCATACCGCATTACGATTCACGACTCACGGAGTAAAAATGAACATCACGGTCCTCGATGACTACCAGAACGTCGTGCGCTCGCTCGAAGCCTTCAAGAAGGTCGAAGGCCACAAGGTCACGATATGGAACGATCACACCAAAGACACCGACGTCCTGGCCGAGCGTCTGAAGGACACGGAGGCGCTGGTGCTCATACGCGAGCGCACGCCGATACGCGCGGCGCTCATCGAGCGTCTGCCTAAGCTGAAGTTGATCAGCCAGCGCAGCGTCTACCCGCACGTCGACGTCGATGCGCTGACACGCCGCGGCATCGTGCTCTCTTCCGATCAGCATCCCGGGAAGCCCTCGTTTGCGACGGCGGAGCTCACGTGGGGTCTCGTTATCGCTGCGCTGCGCCAAATCCCACAGGAAATGGCGGCACTCAAAGCAGGGAAGTGGCAATCGACCGTCGGCACGGGGCTGCGCGGGCGCAACCTCGGTATCTTCGGTTACGGTCGCATCGGTTCCACGGTTGCGGGATATGGGCGCGCGTTCGGCATGAATGTCGCCGTGTGGGGCCGTGAAGGTTCGCTCACGCGCGCAAGCGCAGACGGGTATGCCGCGGCACCGAGCCGTGCGGCATTTTTTGAAAGCTCCGATGTCGTGTCGCTGCACCTGCGACTGACAAGCGAAACGCGCGGTATCGTGACCGCGGTGGATCTCGCGCGCATGAAGCCGACCGCGCTCATCGTAAATACGAGCCGCGCCGGTCTGATCGCGCCGGACGCGCTCGTGGAGGCCCTCCGCAAGGGCAGGCCCGGGATGGCCGCCGTCGATGTATATGAGGACGAGCCTGTGATCGGCGCGACCCATCCCTTGCTGCAGATGGACAACGTGGTCTGCACGCCCCATCTCGGCTATGTCGAACGCGACGGCTACGAAACGGCGTTCGCGAGCACGTTCGGGCAGATACCGGCTTATGCGGCCGGAAAACCGATCAATGTGATCAATCCCGAAGCGCTGCAGGTCAAGCGATAGCAGAAAGAGGGTCAGCCGCCGCAGGGGTGTTGCGTTACTGACGTTTCCAATAACGAGGAGAGAAGTATGTTCAGCAGGTTTGTGTTTCCTCTTGGGACTGCGCTCGCGCTGCTGCTCGCAACAGCGGCGGCGTCGGCTCAAGGCGATGCGGCAAGCACGTATCCGTCGCGGCCGGTACGATGGGTAGTGCCTTTCACGCCGGGCGCGTCAAACGACATCATCGCGCGGCTGATAGGACAGAAGCTGGGAGAAGCCTGGGGCCAGCAAGTCGTAGTAGACAATCGGCCTGGCGCAGGCGGCGCGGTCGGCGCCGAAACAGTAGCGAAAGCTGCGCCGGACGGTTACACGCTGCTCCTCGCGAACCCGGGACCGAGCGTGAATACTCCGCTCATGATGAAAAAGCCGCTGTACAGCGTGGGCGACTACACCAACGTCGTGTTCATCGGCTATGCCCCGCTCATCATCATTGCGAACCCCGGCTTCCCGCCGAAGAATCCGAAAGAGCTGTTGGCGTACGCGAAAGCGAATCCAGGCAAGATCAACTGGGGCTCCTCGGGCAACGGCAGCAGTTTGCACATCGGTCTTGCGCTCTTCCAGGCGGCGACCGGAACGGACGTCGTCCACGTCCCCTATAAAGGTGCCGCGCCGGCGATCACGGACACGGCAGGAGGGCAGATTAACCTCATGTACACGACGACCGTGAGCGGTGAGGCGATGATCAAAGGGAACCGCGTGAAAGTTATCGGCATCGCGAATGCGAAACGCAGTCCGCTGCTCCCCGAAGTGCCGACGCTCGCCGAATCAGGCGTGAGGGACGCCGAAGCGATCGTATGGTTCGGCATGTCCGGTCCGCCGAAGATGCCGCGCGCGCTCGTGGACAAGCTCAATGGACAGGTCAACAAGACGCTGGCGCTGCCCGACGTGAAACAGCGGCTCGATCAGCTGGGGCTCGAAGTCGCGGGCGGCCGGCCCGAGGAGTTCGACGCATTCGTCAGGAAAGAAGCAGCGAAAGTCGCGCGGCTCATCAAGGCGGGTTTGCTAAAGACAGAATAAACTTGCGGCCACGGGCGCCTGACGCCCCCAAGTACTTAACGAGGAGGAATCATGAAGGTCAGTTTTCGCATTGGTATCGTCACGGGCGCGTGTCTGCTTGCCGCCGGCGCGCCGGCCTGCGCACAAAGCGCCTATCCGACAAAACCGATCCGGCTCATCGTCGCTTTTCCGCCGGGCGGATCGACCGACATCATCGGCCGGCTCGTTGGGCAGCAGTTGTCGCAGCGGTTGGGACAGCAGGTCATCATCGACAATCGCGGCGGCGCAGGCGGCACGATCGGCACCGAGATTGCGGCCAAATCGACGCCTGACGGGTATACGCTCACGATGGGCACTACCAGCACGCATGTGATCGCGCCGGCTGCGTATACCAATCTCAAGTACGATCCGATCAAGGATTTTGCACCGATCACGCTCGTCGCTTCTACGCCGTACCTGCTCGTGCTGAACCCCAGCGTCAAAGCGAACGACCTGAAAGAGTTCATCGCGCTCGCCAAGTCGCAACCCGGCAAGCTGAACTACGCTTCGGCCGGGACCGGCTCCACGACACAGCTCGCGATGGAAATGCTCAAGATGGCCGCCGGCCTCGACATCGTGCACGTTCCCTACAATGGCAACGCCCCCGCAGGCACGGCGGTGCTCGGCGGCCAGGTACAGGCGTTGTTCGGCAGCATGCCCGCCGTGCTGCCGCACGCGCAGTCAGGGAAAGTGCGCCCCATCGCCGTGGGTACGAGCAAGCGCTCGCCGGCCCTCCCCAAGGTGCCGACCGTCGCAGAATCGGGTTATCCAGGTTTCGAGGCGTCGCTGTGGCTCGGCTTTTTCGCGCCGCGCGGAACGCCGGCGCCGATCATCACTCGCCTGCATAGCGAGCTCGTCAAGGTCGCAACATCACCGGAAATGAAACAGCAGTTCGAGCGTAATGGCGCGGAGCCGGCGACCAACGCTCAACCGATCGAGCTCGAACGCCTCGTGCGCACCGAGATCGACAAGTACGCCAAAGTCATTAAAGCCGCCAATATCAAACTCGAATAATTTGTAGCGGCGCCAGCCGCCTAAGCACGCAGTACATGCCCTGCGTAGCAGGAAGCAACGTGGATCTTTATCTCCACAACCTCTCGAAGTTCGCGCGATTTCCTCCGGCATCGCGAAAGGCGCGATACGCTTTCGCCCGCAGCACGCATTCGCGTCTGTTTTGCTCGTTCGCATCCGCGGCTGCTGCAGGTTCGTGTGCTTTCGGCACGCGCTCGTCGAGATCCCGTATCGCGTGCTGCGCGGCCGCGAATGCGCGCGTGCTTTCGAGCTCGGCAAGCTTCAGGAGCAGGCCCATGGTCGAGCGCAGCAGCGGCGGATCGATCGGCTTCACCTGGTAGCGCAAAGCTCCGGCCGCCAGTGCGAGCTTCTGGTATTGCGCACTGCCGTTGGAGGAGCAGAAGACGATAGGCGTGCGCGGGTCGACGCGGTGCAGCCATGCGCAAAGAGCAAGCCCTGTCGAACCGGGTGCGCCGCCGGTCACGATGTACACGTCATAGCTGTCCTGGCGCGCCGCACGGCGTGCATCGACGTCGCTCGCCGCGATGTCCACGGCATGCGGCGCGAGCAAATCTTTCATCAGCAGACACGACTCGGCGTCGCTGTCCACGTACAAGACTCGCTTTACGACCGCTGTCACTCGAAATTCCCCCACGCGGCGTGACCCGCTTGTGGCCGGCAACTAACCAGCTCTGATCATTGATGCTGCGTCACGCTATGCGCAGTCTAGCCAATCGCGGGAGTGGCGACAAACCGGAAGCGCTACGCGCAATTTGCGAGCGGCGGCACCAATGGGGGAAGGGAGGTTACGGAGGGAAACCGTGGAAGGTTTTCCCTCTGTTCGTCGGGCGGCGAGACCCGAGCCGAAGGCGAGCGCCGACCTACCCCAGCGCCAGGATGACGCCTTCGTCGGGACGAAGATCGCAATGGCTGGGGACCGGTCCGCGCGCACGATCCAGGTGAGTGGAGAGCAGCATCTCTCCCTTCACGCCCTGGAGCGATACCGATTCAGGGTTGTGCCCGAAATTGAGAGCGACGAGCAGTCGCTCGTTCGCATGGCGGCGCTCGTAGATCATCAGGTTACCGGCGCACGACACTTTGGCGTAATCGCCTACGCTGAGCGCGCGGCGCTCCCGGCGCAGTGCGATCAGGCTCCGATACAGCGAGAGGATCGAGCGTTCGTCGGGCGCGAGCGCCTGAACGTTGCGCTTTGGAAAATCCTCCGCAGCCGGCAGCCACGTCTCCACGGTGCTGAAACCTGCGTGCGCGGAACCATCCCATTGCATAGGCGTGCGCTGCGGATCGCGGCCGAGTCCGAGTCCCGGCTGATTTTTCTCGTACGGGTCCTGCACCCGTTCCGAGGGTATGGGCACGTCGTGCATGCCGATCTCGTCGCCGTAGTAGAGCGTCGGAGTGCCGCGAAGCGTTAGCAACAACATGGCGGCGACTCGCGCCTGACCTTCGCCGCAACGCGTCGCAATGCGGTGCTGGTCGTGATTGCCAAGGACCCAGTTAGGCCATTCCTCCTCGGGCACGCGCTGATCGTACTCGACGATCATGCGCTCGATTTCGCACGCGTTCCACGGCGCCTGTATCAACTGGAAGTTGAACGGCAGATGCACGCCGGGCCGGTCCAGACCGTAATAGGCGACAAGGCGCTCGATCGGCAAATAGATCTCGCCGATGATGAGCCGCTCCTCGTAGCGCTCGAAGAGATCGCGCATTTCAGCGATGACTTCGTGCACTTCCGGGCGGTCGGTCGAATAGAGCTCGAGCAGGCCGCGGTGCTCGGAGTCGCCCGGCCGGAAACCGGGATTCGGCGGATTGTCACGAAACTGCTCGTCCTTGATGAGGTGCCACAGGACGTCCATGCGAAATCCGTCGACGCCGCGGTCGAGCCAGAACCGCAGCACATCGTACATCGCGGCGCGCACGTCGTGGTTGCGCCAGTTGAGGTCCGGCTGTTCTTTCAGGAACGCGTGATAGTAGTACTGCCCCGTGTGCGGATCGTATTCCCATGCGCTGCCGCCGAATTGTGCGAGCCAGTTGGTCGGCGGTCCTCCGCCGGGAGCCGGATCGCGCCAGATGTACCAGTCTCTGCGCGCGCTCTCGCGGGACGAGCGGCTTTCGACGAACCACGGATGCTGGTCCGAAGTGTGGTTCGGCACGAAATCGAGAATCAGCTTCATGCCGCGGTGATGGATGGCCGCAATCAGCTCGTCGAAATCGGCGAGCGTGCCAAACGTTTCCGAGATATCGCAGTAGTCCGAAATGTCGTAGCCGAAGTCTTTCATCGGCGAGGGGTAGATCGGAGAGATCCAGACCGCGTCGACCCCCAGCCAAGCGAGGTAGTCGAGCCTGTGCGTGATGCCTTTCAGGTCGCCCTTGCCGTCGCCATTCAGGTCCTGGAACGACAGCGGATAGATCTGGTAGACGATCCCGCGCTGCCACCAGAGAAAGCTGGGCGACGCGACCGCCTTGCCTGGATCAGCCACGAAATGACCTCGAACGATTGGAAGCGACATTTTCGAGGGCGGAGCAAGCTGAGTACCAGGAAGGGCCTGCACGTTTGTTGTGCGTATCGCGGCACACCCGCCGGCCTGCCGATTGCAGTCTGAGATCATGCGCTTGCGAAAACCCCATGACGCAGACCTGGCCCCGGCCGCCGAACCGGAACCTCCGGTATTGCTCAAGCGGTTGACCGATCCGTTGGCGCCGAGCACCGCGGTGCCGCGGGCCGGTCCCGCCTGGGGAAAAATAGCGGCAATCGCATTGCTGTTCGCGGGGCTCGCCGCCGCATGGCGTTATACGCCGCTCTCGGCCCTCGTGACCGCGGAGCGCATCATCGAATGGGCGCAGGGTGTAGGCAACGTGCCGTGGGCGCCTTTGGTCGTCATGCTCGCCTATACGCCCGCATGTTTCGTGATGTTTCCGCGGCCTCTCATTACCCTGTTTGCGGTCATCGCCTTCGGTCCGGTGGTCGGCTTCACGTACAGCATCATCGGCATCCTCGGCGCTGCGCTGGCGACCTACTTCGCCGGCCGTGCGCTCCGGCGCGACTCGGTGCGGCGGCTCACCGGAGACAAGCTGCACGAGATGAGCGAGGTTCTGCGCCGCAGGGGGCTTCTTGCGGTGTTCGCAATGCGCATCGTGCCCGTTGCGCCGTTCGCGATCGAAGGCATCGTCGCCGGCGCCGTGCGCATCAAGCTCTGGCATTTCGCGCTCGGCACGGTGCTCGGCATGGCTCCTGGCACACTGATGACGAGCGTATTCGGCGATCAGATCCAGACTGCGCTCGCCGATCCTTCGCGGATCAATTACTGGCTGATCGCGGGCGTCGTAATGTTGTTCGCGGTACTCATTTATTTCGTGCGGCGCTGGTTCGTGAAGGAACATCGCCTGTCGTGCGTGGATGCGGCGGCGGCGCCTCACAACCAACTGGCCTGATATAAAAAAATTCCCGCGCAGCTCGGGCCGCGCGTCAATTTTCGAGACCGGAGGAACCGGTTACTTCTTCCTAGACGCTGATTTCCTCGTCGACTTTCTCGACGATTTGCGAGCTGAAGAGCGCTTGCGCGAAGACGATTTCTTCGCCGGCACTTTGCCGCCTTCTCTGCGCGCTTCGGCCAAACCGATCGCGATCGCCTGCTTTTTGCTCTTCACCTTGTTGCCCGAGCGACCACTCTTCAGTGTGCCGCGTTTACGCTCGTGCATCGCCTTCTTCACTTTCTTTTGTGCTTTCCTGCCGTACTTCGCCATGTGCGCCTCCGATTGATGTCAGTCCGGCACTGCAATCGCAAGAATAAGTATTCGGTCTCGTTGGTGTCCAGATTAGCGGCGCTCGATGCTATCGATGAACATGTACTTCGGGTGTTCCGGTATCGCTCTTGCCGTGTCGCAAGTCTTTGCGTGCGCGCTGCGCGAGCTTTTCGTACTCGTCGCGTATGCGTGCAAGCTCTTCCTCTTCGAGCTCCTCCAGATCGAGCAGCGCCGTGTGCGCGCCCTGAGTACAGCGGATCAGCTCGTCGAGCTTCACCTGTATGGCCTGCGCATCGCGGTTCTGCGTGTTCTGAATCAGAAAGACCATGAGGAACGTTGCGATTGTCGTGCCGGTATTAATGACGAGTTGCCACGTATCACTGAATCCGAACAGCGGTCCGGTGAGCGCCCAGGCAACCACTGTTGTCAGGGCGATAGCGAATGCCGCGGGACTGCCGCTGATGCGGCACGTCCACTTGGCGAGGCGCGAGAACGACGAGGTCGACTTGGTTATTTTCATGATGGCCTCAAGAGAAAGTAGAGAAGAGAGTGTTGCCTAAATGCAACATGGCGGAGATTATTATGCCTCTGCAGAGGCGCTTATATCGACAACTTAAACCATTTTCTTTAGCCTGCAGGGCAGCAGGAAGGATCGAAATCAAAGGACCGGATGAAGCGAACAGTCGCCGTACTGCTGACTTTATGCGCTGCGCTGAGTGGCCTCGGCAGTGCGCACGCGGAGTGGGCTGCCGGATTCGGCGGCGAGCACATGAGTTGGAAGGAAACGACCACGCCCACGGTAAAGGAAACCGGCCTGCGCCTGGCACTCGATCTCACGTGGACCCAGAGCAGACAGCCGGGCTTCTCCGCCGGCTATAACGGCAAGTTGATCGTCGGCAACGTGAACTATGACGGCGCCTTGCTCTTCACGGGGACGCCAATCAGCGGCGAGACCCACTACCGCGGTATCACCAACGAAGCCCAGGTGTTCTATCGGCTGACTCGCAGCCCCGTGGATTTTTTTGGCGCGCTCGGCTGGGACCGCTGGACTCGGGACCTGAGCGTAGCCCAGAAAGAAACGTACGACGTGCTGTACGCGCGACTCGGTGCGACGGTCAACTCGGCAGCGCGCGCCGGGCCCATCGGGAGCCTCGGTGTCAAATACCCGATTTGGATACGCGAGAATGCACATCTCACCGACATCGGATTCGACCGCAATCCACGCCTGCATCCAGGCCGGCAGCTCAGTGTCTACGGGACCGTAGGTTATCGCTTCAATCCGTCGTGGGATCTCGTCGCGTACTACGACAGTTATCGCTTCAAACAGTCTGATGCCGAAGTCGTGACGTCAGCAGCCGGGACCGTTGGGATGTTCCAGCCGGAGACGCGGATGGATCTGGTGGGCGTCAAATTGCAGATCCACTTTTGATTGCAGGGGCGGTGGGAAACAGGGAGAGAAAAAGCAGTGAATCGATGTGAGTCTTGCTCGGTGGTGCAGTACTAAAGGTCCAAACACAAAGCTGCACCATAGATTCATAGCCGGGTCGCCCCCGGCTATTTTTTTGCCGCTTCGCTGCCAGCGAAGCCCGCAAAAAAAAGCGCCGGGGGCGCACGCCCGAGCACACGAACAGAGGGAAACCAAGTTTTCCCTCCGTTACCTCCCATCCTGTGCTTCGCTACCGCTCGTTCGTGTTGCTTTGCTGGCCCTCCGATCCTCGGTGGTCAGGCGGTGGAGCGATCGTCAGATCGCCGAAGGAAGAGAGGTTACGGAGAGAAACCTAGGTTTCTCTCTGTTCGTTTTCCGCCCCGATCCGGCTGACGCGTGCGGCTGGCGCGCCAACAGCCGGAAACCGGGCCTCTCGCGCTTAGCGCGAGAGAGCCCGGTGGTCAACCATCAGGCAGCGGTTCTGGACGACCTTGATCCCCGTTTCGGCGAGCTGCCGCGCAACCGCATCGTTGCGTATGCCGAGCTGCATCCACACGGCTTTCGGTTTCTTGGCGAGTATGTCGTCCACATGCTGCGGGACGTCTTCGGGGCGGCGAAAGATGTTGACGAGATCGACGTCGGCCGGGATGTCGATGAGCTTCCGATACACGGGGCGGCCCAGTATCTGAGTCACATCCGGGTAGTAGACCGGAACAGGTATCACGTCGAAACCAGCGGTCTGCAGATATTGCGCGACGTAAAACGCCGGCTGGCCTGCCTGAGCCTCGATCTTGATGCCGATGACGGCGATCGTACGCGTGTTCTCGAGCAGGTCGCGCATTCCGCGCTCATCGTTGATGAGGTTCGCTTGCCATTCCATTGCGTTCACGTTTGGATCCTCAACTTTCGGGCGGCCAGCTGATCAAGCGTTCTTGCCCCAGTACTCTGCAATGTTCCCGCCTGAAAGGTCTGAGCGCGATGTGGATCAGGTGAATTCGAGGCGACCGCTGCCCGGGTCTTCGAACAACACGAGCCCGCCGAGCGCCTCGGGCAAAGTCACCATGAGCTTCCCGGGCAGCTCAGCGGCGACAATCCCTGCCGCTTGCAGGTACTCGCGCGTTGCCGCGAGATCCTGGCTCGCGAGGCTGTAACCCGCGATCCACGGGAGGGCAGGTGCGCGAACACCCAAGGCGCGGGTGAGCGTTGCGTCATCGACGAACACGAGTCTGCCGCGCGCGGTCTCGATTTCCCAGGCTGCGTTGCGGGCAGCCGTCGCGAGGCCGGTATAGCGGGCATACCGCTGCGCGGTTTCTGCGGGATCGGCCACGCAGAGTAGAACGCTCGTGAGCGCCGTCGCGCCATTCGCGTGCGTCAGCCACCGAGGCTGCCACACGAGCTCCGGCGTGACCTGCTGGCAATACTGGATACGCCCTTCGGGCATCGTCCCGGGCGCCACACGCACGACTGTAAAGCGAGCCGTGTCAGTCCCACCTTCCGTCGCGATCGGCCGCTGCAATGCGATAGGCACCTGTGGCGCGAAGCCTTCGTGCACGAGCCGCGCATGATCCTTTTCCGCGGCTGCCGTTCCGAAGGCGATCAGATGCACGCCCACGTAGCGCTGCATGGCCGTACGCAGCTGATCGGCAACCGGCGTTTCGGCGAGCGGCACCAGGAATTCGATATAGCCTCGCTCGAGCATCACGCAACGGTTGCCGGTGCCTGCGGGAACGAGCGGTCCGTCCGGCGTGAGCCTGTGCGCTTGTACGGAGAATGGCGTCAGCGTGAATCCGAGCTGCGTCAATGCGGCCGCAGCACGCTCGCTGTCCGGAACGAAATGCGCGACGTGGTCGACGTTGATCGACCCCGGAGGCGGGAGCTGCTGCGACGCTGCGTTTAGAGTCCCTAACATAATGAAACGCGTGATGCGCTGTCACGATTTTCGCTCAGATCAAGGAGTGCGACGAAGCCAATATCGCGAATATTGGCGAGGAGCACGACGCGGAGATGGGCGAAAAGTCGTGCCAGCCCGAAGGGTTGCAGCCAGAAACGGCCGCTAACTTTGTCGCGCGGCTTGCTGATATTCGCGATATCAGCTGCGCCCCGCTTCGCGTTACCGACCGTTCTGGCAGCAACGCACACGTGTTTCATTATGTTAGGGACTCTTAGTCAATATCCGCGCCCCGGGTCGACCGCGTTTTGCAGCGGTTTGCCGTCGACGAACCGTTCGAAATTCT
>DATLEF010000052.1:0-13935 GCA_035525455.1 Burkholderiales bacterium | reverse complement strand
AGCGCATCCTGCTCGAAGCGAAAGCCTTCACCAACGCCGACGCCGGAACGCTCTACCTGAACAACAAGGAGAAGGAGCTCACGTTCCAGATCGTGCGCAACGACACGCTGAACATTGCGTACGGCGGAACGACCGGCGCGGAAATCAAGTTCAAGCCCGTTCCGCTCATCACGGAAACCGGCGCGCCGAACATGCACAACGTCGCATCCTTCAGCGCGCTCACCGGCAAGGTGATCAACGTCGCCGACGCGTACTCGGACGAGGACGAATGGGATTTCTCCGGGACCAAGCGCTTCGACGATTCCACCGGGTACCACTCGAAGTCCTTCCTGACCGTGCCGCTCAAGAACCACGAGAACCTGGTGATCGGCGTGATGCAGCTCATCAACGCGAAAGACTCAACCGGGGCCGTTGTGCCTTTCGACAGCGCGCGCCTGCCCCTGGTGGAAGCGCTTGCTTCGCAGGCGGCCGTCTCGATCGACAATCACCAGCTCATCGAAGCGCAGAAGCAGCTTCTGGATTCCTTCATCGAGCTGATTGCAGCGGCCATCGACGCCAAGTCGCCCTACACCGGCGGCCACTGTCAGCGGGTGCCCGAGCTCACCAAGATGCTGACGCGCGCGGTGTGCGACAGCAATGCCGAGCCCTTCAAGAACTTCAACCTGACCGAAGACGAGTGGTACGAGCTCCATATCGCCTGCTGGCTGCACGATTGCGGCAAGGTCACGACGCCCGAGTTCGTGGTCGACAAGGCGACCAAGCTCGAAACAATCTACGACCGCATACACGAAGTGCGGATGCGCTTCGAGGTGCTGAAACGCGATGCCGAAATCGAGTATCTGAAAGCCCGCCTCGAAGGCGGGGATCAGCCGAAGCTCAAAGCCGCTTTCGAAGCGCAGTTGAAGGCGCTCGACGAGGATTTCGCATTCATCGGCGAATGCAATGTCGGCGGCGAGTTCATGGCGCCTGCGAGAATCGAGCGCATGCAGAAAATCGCGCAGCGGAAGTACACGCGCACGCTCTCCGACCGCATCGGCATTTCACTGGCGGAAAGGCAGCGCAGGGAGCGCGAGCCCGAGAAGGCGCTGCCGGCGCAGGAGCCGTTGCTGCAGGACCGCTACGACCACATCATCGAGCGCGATGCGACCGATCTCATGCCGCCCGACAACAAGTGGGGTTTCAAACTGAAAGTGCCCGAGAGGAAGTTCAATCTGGGCGAGATGTACAACCTGTCGATCGGCCGCGGCACGCTGACCGACGAGGACCGCTACAAGATCAACGATCACATCGTGCAGACGATCATCATGCTCGAGGGACTGCCTTTCCCGCGCCATCTGCGGCGTGTCGCCGAATACGCCGGAGGCCACCACGAGAAGATGGACGGTACCGGCTATCCGCGGGGACTTAAGCGAGACCAGATGTCGATACCGGCGCGCGTCATGGCGATCGCGGATATCTTCGAAGCGCTCACAGCTGCGGACAGGCCCTACAAACCGCCGAAGACGCTGGCGGAATCGATCAAGATCATGGGCTTCATGGTGAAGGACCGGCACATCGATCCGGATCTCTTCCGGCTGTTCCTCGAGTCCGGCATCTACAAGGAATACGCGGAAAAATATCTGAAGCCGGATCAGATCGACGATGTCGATGTGACGCCGTACCTGGCGCTCGCGCCCGCGCCTATGCCCGCGCCGGCGCGGGCATAGGCTTCTCCACCAAACGGCATCGCGCGCGACGAGCAGCCTGTCGGACTTGTCCGATCGCGCTCGCAGCATCAGTGGGGGAAGGGAGGTTACGGAGGGAAACCGTGGAAGGTTTCCCTCTGTTCGTGAGCGCCGAGGCCCGAGCCGAAGGCGAGCGGCGCGACCCTAAGCGAGAGGATGGCGCGTGAGCGCTTCGGCGAGCTCTTTCTCGTTGGTCAGGTCGAGCCGCAGTGGAGTGAGTGAAACGTAGCCGTGCTCCACGGCCCAGCGGTCGGTCCCTTCCTCCGTCTCTTCGATCGGGATCACCGTGAACCAGAAGTGCTCGCGGCCCATCGGATCTCTCCCAGGCACGACTTTCCCGTCGTACTGCTTCACCGATTGGCGCGTCCAGCGCATGCCTCGCGGCTCGGTAATTGGAAAATTGACGTTGACGAGCGTGAGGCGCTCGTCTGGCAGCACGATCTCGAGTACCTTCGCCGTCCAGCGTTTGAGCATTTCAAAATCGGGCTCGTCTTCGCCCACCGGCGTGCTGAAGGCGAACCCGCGCATGCCGAACAGCACCGCCTGCTTCGCCGCGGCCAGCGTCCCCGAATGCCACAGGCCATTGCCGAGATTGGGCCCCATGTTGATGCCGGAGAGCACGACGTCTACTTTCTCCCAGTGATGGGCACCGAGCGCGACACAGTCTCCAGGCGTGCCGTTCACGCGATAGGCTTCGATGCCTTTGATCGGCGTGCGCTTGTACGACAGCGGCCGCGAGGCCGTGATCGAGTGGCTTGCCGATGACATCTCCACGTCCGGTGCGACGACGCGCACTTCGCCGAAATCCTGCGCGATTTGAGCGAGCGCGCAAATTCCCGGGCTGTATACACCATCATCGTTTGCAATCAAGATTCGCATGCGCTTCTCCCGCCTGCCGCCCCGGTATGTTTGTTGCACCAGACGGGCCTGAATCCAATTAGAGACGCAATCTTCGTGCGCGTAACGCTCCTCCACAATCCGGGCGCGGGTGACGACGAGCAGCCGGATGGGAACGAGCTGCAGGCGCTCCTGCGTGCTGCCGGCCACACGGTTCGCTATCAACCCTGCGACGACGACGCGTGGACGGCCGCTCTCGACGCGCCGGCCGACCTGATCGCCGTAGCGGGCGGCGACGGCACCGTGGGCCGCGTCGCGAAGAAACTCATCGGACGCAACATTGCGGTCGCACCGCTGCCGCTAGGCACGGCCAATAACATTTCACGCACCCTGGGCATCGCCGACATGCCGCTCGATGAGATCGTGGCAGGCTGGCGGGAAGCCCGGCACGTCGCGTTCGACGTGGGCCTCGCGAATGGCCCGTGGGGCTCGCGCTACTTCATCGAAGCAACCGGCGTCGGCCTTTTCGCGCGCACGATACCGGTCGCCGAGCGCAGCAAAACACTGTCGGCGCTGCAGGACGCCGATGCGAAAGTCGCCTATGCGATCGGCATGCTGCGCGAGCGGCTGCGCAGGTGCGCCCCACACCGGCTCGAGATGAGGATAGACGGACAGGCGATCAGCGGTGAATACGTTCTCTTCGAAGCGATGAACATGGAGTTTGTCGGACCGAACCTGTATCTGGCGCCGGAGATGGACCCGAACGATGGATTGCTCGACGTGGTGCTCGTCACGACCGCCGAGCGCGACGAGCTGCAGCGATCGCTCGCGAATTGGCAGAAGGGGGATTTGCGGCGTCCGGATCTCCAGCGGCGCAGAGCGCGCCTCGTCCAGCTCGAGTGGAGCGGTTACGACGTGCATTTCGACGACGAGGCGTGGCCGGCGGAAGGCAGTGATCGTGACGAGCAACCGGCGCTCACGCACATCGAGTTAAGCGTCGAGCGCGGTGCACTGAAATTCCTTGCGCCCGCCACCGCGAAGCGGCCTGAATGAACAGCGACGCGGTGGTACATCCCGACATCGGCGATTCGATCGAAATCATGCGCAAGGCGCACGAAGGCCAGATCGACAAGTCCGGACGCCCTTATTATCTGCATCCGCTCCGCGTCGCGATGCGCCTCGCTCAATGTACGCCCGCCGAGCGGCACGCGGCGCTGCTGCACGACGTCGTGGAGGATACTGTCCTCACGCTCGACGATCTCAAGGCTCTGGGCTACAGCGACGAGATCCTCGAGCTCGTCGACATACTCACGCGCAGGAAGCCGGCCGGCGAAAGTCACAATCAGTACCTCGAGCGCATCGTCGCGAGCCGCAATGCGAAGGCGCTGCGGGTGAAGCTCGCGGACCTCCTCGACAACATGAGCCCCGCGCGCATGCGTGCGCTCGCGCCGGAAGATCAGGGCATGCAGAATCGTTTCGCGCGCGATCTCCAGCGCATCGGGGCTGCGCTGAACCTGCTCAGAGACGAGCTTTCGGCGACGATCCCGCGCGGGGACTTATAAGCTCCGTCAGGCGAGCGAGCTAAGTCCGCAGCGTGGTCGACGTATCTTCCTCGACGAGGTCTAGAGAAAGAGCGTCAGGACCCCGGTATAGCCGTAGAGGCGATTGTGCGAGATTTCGCCGTTGCAGAAGAAGCCGACCAGAGGCACGTCACCCAGCGCGCTGCGTATCAACCCGAGCTCTTCGGAGTTCGATCCGAAGAGGCTCGCGCCGCGGCCCAGGCAAGAGTAATAGACAGCGCCGCGCGGCGGCGCGTAAAGGCCCTGCTTGATGCTCTCGAGCATCCGGTGCATGTCTTCCTGCGCGGTCTGCGCATCTCTTCGGCAGAACATGACTTTCGCGTCGGGCTGCAGCAGCTCGCCGATCGCGATCAGCTTGTTCGAAGGATCGATGCCGACGAGATTCCGGACCAGATAATCGCCGGTGTCGCTGCCGCGTATGGGGAGCCCGGCGAAGACGATGCCGCCGATGCGTTCGATCTCGCTCGCCAGCGCGTCTCCGATGTCTTCCAGGAACACTTCGAGCGCCGGACGCGAATCGAGCGTGACGATGATATTGCGCTGCGATTGCGTGACCGCATGCTTGGGACCGATCGGCGAACAGCCCTGCGTCAGGCGCGTCGCAATCGTTACCGTGTCCGCAAAAGCAACCCCGGAGAGCCCGCCTTCCAGCACGCGATCGGCGATCTGCAGGTTCTGCTGGCGCGAGCTCGTGAGGCCGCCCAGGAGAAAGCCGCTTTCGGTTTTATCCGCGAGCCGGGTGATGAGCTCCGTAAGCTGTGAGTTGGTCGGATCCGCGTGCACGAGCGCGAAAGCCGCCTGCGCGCCGCCGCATTTCAACTCCAGCCGCCGGACGTCTTCCTCGGTTGCGATGCCGGAGAAGACTTTGAAAGAGTCGGGCTCGAAATCGCCCAGCATGACGGCAGCCGCGGGCTCGTCGAGATACTCGCGTCCGGTCGCACACACGCCGACGCCGACGCTGCCGACCCAGTGCGCGACCCCGGTGGTCTTTCTGCAGAGCGCCAGCACTTCCTGCAGGTGGTCTGCGATGCGGTCGGTTGCGTACAGAAAACCCAGATTGCCCGTGGCGCCCGCGAGCTGGTCGGCGCACGACTGCGCGACCGCGCGCCAGTCCTTGCCGCCGGCGTGCGCGTAGCGAAACTGCGACATGAGAGCCCCTATGGGACTCTAATTTCTTTTGACCCAGCCCGGCAGCGCTTCGACGCGTTTCACCCACGCCTGGACCGCAGGGTATTCCTCGAGCCTGAAGCCGCCTTCAGGCGAAACCGCGACATACGGATAGCACGCGAGATCGGCGATCGTGGGACGGCCGAGTGCGAGCCACTCGTTCGCTTTCAAGCGCCCTTCAAGCACGGCGAGACCGTTCTTACCGTAGCCCTGGTATTCGTCGACGTTGCCCTGCTTGATGCCGTTCTTCACGCCACGCGCCCATTGCAGGCCGTAGTGGAGCTCGTTATTCGACAGCGCGAGCCATTGCATCACTTCAGCGAGGCCCGCAGCGTCGTTCGGCAGCCAGCGATCCCCGCCAGCTTTACGCGCAATGTACGCGAGACACGCCGTCGAATCCCAGAAAACCCGGCCCTCGTCTTCCAGCGCGGGCACCTGGCCGCGCGGATTGACCGCGAGATAAGGCGCCTGCTTGTGCTCCTTGTTCTTAGTGTCGACGGTGACTTTCTCGTACGGCACTTTCAGCATTTCGAGCAGCAGGCGCGGCTTGTACGCGTTGCCCGACGAATCGGTCATATAGAGCTTCATGGGGGCCCTCCTTTGCGGACCGAAATCGTAGCACGTTTGACGCGCCGTCTATTCGATAACGGTCCCGGCGAACCGCATGCATGAGCTTCCGCCGGACAGCGGTCCCGAGCCGCCCGCTCTATTCACGCGTCAATCCAATGCGATCACGACCAGCGCAGCCGCGGCGGCAAGGCCTGCGGGTATGCCGAAGCGCTCGAACGAAGACACCGCTTCGCCTGCGACCACTTCCACGGGCACTTCGGTCAGCTCGAGGACGCGATTCGTCAACGAGTCCTCCACGAGCCGTGTCAGCGAGTTCTTCCGCGCGGTGCCCATCACGATCTGGGTCGCGCCGAGCTCCCGTGCAAGACCGGTGATCATCTGCGCCTTGTCGCCGAGCTTGACGTGCTCGACGCTGGGCACGCCGTGGCGCTTGAGCAGCTCGCGGGCGGGCGCGAGCGCTTTATCCGCTTCCTCCCGGTGGAAACGTGCGCGCGTGCCTCCGCTCAGGAAGCGGGCGATGTGCTGCGAGAGCGGAGTTCGCACGTGCAGCAGATGCACTTCGACCGTGCGGTCGTGCAGGAACTGATTCAAGACATGACGCGTGGCACGCAGTGCGTTCGCGGAGCCGTCTACAGGCAACAGGATTTTGCTCATGGCAGTGCCTCCTCGGGTGATGCCCGCTCGGGGTTTGATCTCCGCGGGCGCAGTGGAAATTTCTACGAGATGCCGGGCGATGCGCCTGCGCACCTCGGCGTGGTTGACAAGAAAACCGCCGATGACGACGCCACCCACGGCCAGGGCATACGCCGTCCAGACGATGGCCGGAAAGCGCTCAAGCACGTCGTGCAGCAGCGGTTCGCTGCTCATCATCTTGATTGCCGTCCACGCGAGCACGCCCGCGCCGATATAGACGATCACCGCATAGCGCTCGACCAGCTTCAGTATCAGCTGGCTGCCCCAGATCACGATCGGGATGCTGATCAAAAGTCCCGCAATCACGAGCACGAAGCTGCCCTGTGCGGCACCTGCGACCGCGAGCACGTTGTCCATACCCATCAGCGCGTCGGCGACGACGATCGTCTTCATCGCGCCAAAGAACGTGACGCCGCCGCGAAGTTCGTGCGCTTGGCCGCTGTCGTTGTCGATCACGAGCTTCCATGCGATCCACACGAGCAAGAGGCCGCCTGCAGCGAGCAATCCAGGCACTTTGAGGAGCCATACGACGACCAGAGTCATCGCCGTACGCACGGCAATCGCGCCAACGGTGCCCCAGACGATCGCTGGCCTCCGCAGGTGCACCGGGAGGCTCCGCGCGGCGAGTGCGATGACGATGGCGTTGTCGCCCGCCAGCACGAGATCGATGACGACGATCGCGGCGAGCGCGGCAAGAAATTCAGAAGAAATGAGATCCATTGTTTCCGCTCCTGGTCCGTTGAGACCTCTCCGGACAGCGAGCGGTACGAGACCCGCCGAGCCGGCGAGGTCTCGCTTGCAAGAGCGCGTGATCCGCTCTCGCCGGGCAACCGGGGCCGCGAGGCCCGGACTGACGGCTGCACCGCCGGCAGCTCACGGCTGCCGCAAAGCTACTCCCCTCATCGAGGACGCCTGTCACTTCGACAGACACGGCGATTATGTCGGGGCCGGTTGCGCGAGTGAAATGAAGAGTGCCGATGACGCCAATCACGTTTCTTAAAGGCGCTCACGAAACGTGATGGGGCGCATTAGGGAACGCAATGGGGTTCTCGTTGACCAAGCTACAGGCGCGTGCTGTAATCGCGCCGTGCTCCGCTTTGGAGCGCTCCCTGCAAAGGGGAGTAGCTTGAACGGTGCGTCGCATCGTTTCAGCGCGATCGTCATTCCGGGGTTTGAAGCCTCCGGTCGCGCTGGCAACCTCCACGCGTTGTAAGCGAGACCTTTGTCCAACCCACTGGGCGGAGGTGTCGCATGTCGATCGGCAAGATACAACGTTATTTCCGGCACGGAACACTGGTGCAGCTGCGAGCGTTCGAAGCGGTCGCGCGCCTGGGCAGTTTTACGCGCGCGGGCGAAGAGACCCACATGGCGCAGCCCACCGTATCCGTCCATCTGAAAAAACTGGCGGAGACGATCGGCGTTCCGCTCGTGGAGCAGGCTGGCAAACGCGTTCGCCTGACGACGGCGGGCGAAGAAGTCTACGCGGCGTGCCAGCGTCTATTTCAGACATTCGGCGACCTCGACGAAGCGATCGCCGATATCCGGGGGCTCAAAGCCGGCAAGCTGCGGATCGCGACGACGACCGCGGGAGAGTATCTGCTGCCGCAGCTGCTGGCGCATTTCGTGAAGCGCCATCCGGGCATCGAAGTGTCGCTCCACGTGAGCTCGCGGCAGGTCATCCTGGAACGGTTTGCAAGCGACGCGGACGATCTTTATCTCCTCACCAATCCGCCCGCAAGCGGGACGGCCATCGCGCATCCGATACTGCCCAACCCGCTCGTCGCCCTCGCGCCGGCGCATCACCCGCTGGCGGCGGAAAGGAACATCGCGTTCGAGCGCTTCGCCCGCGAGCCGCTGCTCGTGCGCGAGCCCGGCTCCGGGACGCGGCTTGCGCTCGACGAGGTATTCGCGGCACACGCCGTGCGCCCTGCAATCGCGATGGAGCTCGGCAGCAACGAAGCGGTCAGTGAGGCGATGATTGCCGGCCTCGGAGTCACGCTCCTGTACCGCTATTCGCTGGGCTTCGACCTCGCATCGCGCCGCCTCGTCATGCTCGACGTGCGAGGCCTGCCGGGCGATCATCATTGGCATTTCATCCATGCCGTCGGCAGAGAGCTGCCTTTCGTCGCGCAGACGTTCGTCGCTTTCGCACGCAAGGAGGCGAAGCGAATCTTCGACGAGCGGCTCGTCACCGAAGCGGCTGCGCGGACACATGCGTCGCTCACGTGAGCGCGAGGCCCCGGCCTATAATCGGGTCCTGCACCCGCTTAAGGCTTCCCGATGCAAACATCAGCCGCAACCGTCAAGCGAAGCGCAAGCCCGAATGGAAAGGCAGGTGACGCGATGATTGATCAGACTGCTGTGAAGTCAGTCCTCTGCATATGGGCTTTCGCGCCTGTGGTCGCTTTGGCCGGCGGTTCCAATTACGGGGTCTCACCGGGCGCTCACCCCCAGCTTGCGGCAAAAGTCAGCGAGTGGCCGGTACCTACACCGCGCTTCGCGCGCGATCCCGCGCCCGCTCCGGATGGCAGCATCTATGTCTCGGTCATGAGCGGCAACAAGATTGCGCGCTTCGATCCGAAGACGGCCGCGTTCAGGGAATGGGAGATGCCGCGCGGTCATCATCCGCACGGTGTGCTGGTCGACAAGAACGGCATCGTGTGGACCACCGGCAATGGCAATGGAACCATCGGCAGGCTCGATCCGGCGACCGGCAAGATCACCGAGTTCAAAACGCCTTCCGGCGGAGGCGGCCCGCACACGCTCGTCATCACGGACGACGGGAGCACGATCTGGTTCACGATGCAAAGCGGCAACAAAGTCGCGAGCCTCGATACGCGCAGCGGCGCGATACGCGAATATCAAACTTCGGGCGGGCCTTACGGCATCGCGCTCGACAAGGCAGGCAACGTCTGGTTCTGCCGCATGGGCGATCACAAGATCGGCAAGCTCGATCCGCGCACGGGTCAGCTGACCGAGCTCGACATGGGCCGCGGCTCGGCGCCGCGGCGCATGGCGACTGCGCCCGACGGCATGCTGTGGGTCACGCTGTACGGGAACGGCAAATTGGCGCAGGTCGATCCGGCCGCGATGAAAGTCGTGAAGGAATATCCGCTGCCGGCCGGCAACGCAGGGGCCTACGCCGTGACGATCGACGGCACAGGCCTCATCTGGGTGAACGAGATCAACACCGATACGGTCGTGAGGCTGGATCCCAGGACGCAGCAGATGCGCGTGGTCGCCCTGCCGTCATCGAACGTCGGCATTCGCAAAATGATCGTCGATGCCTCCGGCCGGCTCTGGTACATGGGCTCGCACAATGGCCGGCTCGGCGTCGTCGAATAGCTGACGGTCCCTAGCAGCGTGTCGGACTTGTCCGATCGCGCTGGCAGCATCAATGGGGGAAGGGAGGTTACGGAGGGAAACCGTGGAAGGTAGCGGAGCGGTCGGGTCCCTCTGTTCGTGGGGCGGCGAGGCCCGAGCCTTCAGGCGAGCGCCGCCTCCTACGCGCGTGCTTCTATAGCCAGCACCAGCTGATTCAGCCGCTTCACGAATCCCGCGGGATCTTCCAGCTGTCCGCCTTCGGCCAGCAGCGCCTGGTCGAAGAGCACCTGGCTCCAGTCCCCGAAGCGCGCTTCATCGGTCTCGGCTTTGAGCCGTTCGACCAGCGGGTGATGCGGGTTCACTTCGAGTATCGGCTTCGAAGCCGGTACTTTCTGTCCGGCCGCCTTGAGCAGCCGCTCGAGGTGCATGCCCATATCGTGCTCGTCGGCCACCAGGCACACCGGTGACTCAGTCAAGCGCTGGGTCACACGCACGTCTTTGACTTTCTCGCCGAGCGCTTTCTTGATGCGTTCGATCAGGTCCTTGTAGTCGCCACTGTCTTTCTCCTGCTCTTTCTTCTCCTCTTCGGCGAGCTTTCCAAGATCGAGTCCGCCTTTGGCGACGCTCTGCAGTGCTTTGCCTTCGAATTCGGTGAGGAACGAGAGCGCCCACTCGTCCACGCGCTCGCTGAGCAGCAGCACTTCGATGCCTTTCTTGCGGAAGATCTCGAGGTGCGGACTGTTCTTCGCCGCGGCAAAAGTCTCTGCCGCCACGTAGTAGATCTTGTCCTGCCCCTCCTTCATGCGTCCGATATAGTCGGGCAGCGAAACGTCCTGCTCTTCGGTGTCCTTGTGGGTAGAAGCAAACCTGGAGAGCTTCGCCACGCGCTCGCGGTTGGCGTGGTCTTCGCCAAGGCCTTCCTTGAAAGCGCGCCCGAACTCTTTCCAGAACGTCGCGAATTTCTCCTTCTGATTCTCGGCTAGATCCTCGAGCATCGAGAGAACGCGCTTCACCGACCCGGCGCGGATCATTTCGACGTCGCGCGACTCCTGGAGGATTTCCCGCGACACGTTGAGCGGCAGGTCGTTCGAATCGATGACCCCGCGTACGAAGCGCAGGTACCCCGGCATCAGATGCTCCGAGTCATCCATGATGAAGACGCGGCGCACGTACAGCTTGATCCCGCGCCGGTGCTCGCGTTCGAAGAGATCGAAAGGCGCGCGCGACGGGATGTACAGAAGCTGCGTGTATTCCTTGGTGCCTTCGACTTTGTTGTGCGTGTAGGCGAGTGGCGGCTCGAAGTCGTGCGCGACGTGCTTGTAAAACTCGTGGTACTGCTCTTCAGTGATTTCGCTCTTCGGCCGCGCCCACAGCGCGCCTGCCTGGTTGACGGGCTCGTCCTCGTCGCTTGCCGCGGTTTTTTCGCCTTTGTCCGCATTTTCGTTTTGCTGCCACTCCTCTTTCTTCATGAGGATGGGCAGCGCGATATGATCGGAGTATTTGCGGACGATCGAGCGGAGCCGAAAACCGTTGAGAAGCTCGTCTTCTCCTTCGCGCAGGTGCAGGGTCACTTCGGTGCCGCGCGCCGGACGGTCGATCATCTCGATCGTGTAGTCGCCGCCGCCGTCGGACTCCCACTTCACGCCATGCTCGGGTGTGAGACCCGCGCGCCGCGTGATCACCGTCACTTTGTCGGCGACGATGAATGACGAGTAAAAGCCCACGCCGAACTGGCCGATGAGATGCGCGTCTTTCGCTTCGTCTCCGGTCAGCTTGTCGAAGAACTCCCGCGTGCCCGATTTCGCGATCGTGCCGATGTTCTCGATCACCTCCTGCCGCGACATACCGATGCCGTTGTCCGATACGGTGATCGTCCCCGCGTCTTTATCGAAAGCAACCCGGATCTTCAATTCCGGATCGCTTTCGTACAGCGCCTTGTCGGTGAGCGCCTCGAAGCGCAGCTCGTCGGCCGCGTCGGACGCATTCGAAATGAGCTCGCGCAGGAAAATCTCCTTGTTGCTGTACAAGGAGTGAATCATCAGCTTGAGCAGCTGTTTTACTTCGGCCTGGAACCCGAGCGTTTCGCGGGTGCTCGTCTCTGACATCTTGTGGACTCCGATTGGAACTGCATTTCAGATTGGGGGGCGGCGCCGGGTTTTCAAGCGCAGGCGGCCATATCGCCGCTCGCCGGACAGCCTGTTAGGATAGGCGAGGAAGGCGCATCAATCACGTCACCACGAAGCGCCAGGCCCTCCAGGAGATCCCGAACATGATACACAGCCATACGATGCGCGCCGCGGCGGCGCTCATTGCGGCGCTGTTTGCACCGGCAACTTTCGCGGCCTCGGCGGCGAGCTACCCCGACCGCCCGGTCCGGCTCATCGTCCCGTTCCCGCCCGGCGGGGGCACCGATATCGTCTCGCGCACCATACACCCGGCATTTTCGGCGCGGCTCGGGCAACCCATAGTCATCGACAATCGCGGTGGCGCACAAGGCATCCTGGGGACACAAATCGCGGCTACCGCAGCACCCGACGGTTACACCCTGGTGATCGCTGAAATCGGCGCGACCGCTCTCGCGCCGGCACTCACCCCCAACCTGCAATTCGACGTCGTCAGGGATTTCGCGCCGATCAGCCAGCTCATCGTGCAGCCCTACATCATGTCGATACATCCATCGGTTCCCGCAAAGAATCTGGCGGAATTCATAAAGCTTGCGCAGTCCAAGCCAGGGGCGCTCAACTACGGCTCGGGCAACGTAACCGCGCACGTCATGCAGGAAGTGTTTTTTCGCACCGCCAGGATATCGCTGCAGCACATCCCGTACCGCGGATCGGGTCCTTCGGTGGCGGCGCTCCTGACGAACGAAGTACAGACGATTTTCTCCGGACCGGGTGCGGCGATCCCGCAGATCAAAGCCGGAAGGATACGCGCCATCGCAGTCACCACACTCAAGCGCTCGCGCGAAGTGCCGGACATTCCCACGCTCGATGAATCCGGCTATAAGGGTTTCGAGATCAGCGGCTGGTACGGCATCATGGCGCCGGCGAAGACGCCTAAAGCCATCATCAACCGCCTCAACTCGGATATCGTCGCGGTGCTATCGACGGGTGATACGCCCAAGCTTCTGGCAACACGGGGATACGAACCGACACCGACCACGCCCGATGCATTTGCAAGGTATTTGCAGTCGGAAGTAGCGCGCTGGTCGAAAGCGGTGAAGGAATACGGCATCAAGGCGATGGAATGAGCACACACCCTGCACCCGTGGAAGCGACCACCAGCGAGCCCCTCGTCTGGAGCGGATCTCCGTCGCAGCTCCTGAACTTTCCGGTCTTTCTCGTATGCACTCTTCTCTGCTGGCTCATCGTGCCGATATTCATAGCGATCTGGAAATGGCTCGTCGTCCACAACATCCGCTACGAGCTCACGTCCGAGCGTCTGCGCATCCGGAGCGGCGTTCTGAACAAGGAACTGGAGGAGCTCGAGCTTTATCGTGTGCGCGATTACAAGCTCGAGCAGCCGTTCTGGCTGCGCATCGTTTCGCTCGGCAACGTCATGGTCACCAGCACCGACGTATCGCAGCCACACGTAACTTTGCGCGCCATTTCGAACAGCGAGCACGTGCGCGAGCTGATCCGCCGCAACGTCGAAGACTGCCGGACGAAAAAAGGAGTGCGCTCGCTCGATCTGCAATGAGATTCCAGGGATGATAGAGCCCGAGATCTATTGCCCGAGGTGTAAATGGCGTCCGCGCGCGGAAGATCGCTGGATGTGCGTGCCGAGCTGCGGCACGGTCTGGAACACATTCTGGACCGGCGGCGTGTGCCCGGGCTGCAGTCACCATTGGCAGAAAACGCAGTGCCTCGCATGCGGCGAGCTCTCTCCACATAAAGACTGGTATCACCATCCCGAAGACAGCGAGCAGGAAACGCTCCGTCAGGAAGAGCTGATGGCGTAGCACCCACGCGCTTGCGGGTAGTAGGGGGCGCTGCTATCTTCGCGCCAGCATCCATAAATTGAACACCCCGGAGGAGAAC
>DATLEF010000041.1:0-32395 GCA_035525455.1 Burkholderiales bacterium | reverse complement strand
CTTCTCGATCGCGGTGCAGGACGATGTGCCGGTGCGCAGTGGCGTGCTGGGTGTGGCGGTCACGGCGACGGTGGAAGAAGACGACATGACCGGTGTGGCCGGTGGTGATCTGTCGATTGGCAACAACGAAGACGGATCGGTCAACAAGGATGAAGCTACGGGGACGACCGGTTCGATCACGAACCTGTTCGTGGCCGGTGCCGATGAGCCGGCGACGACCAGCCTGTCGCTGGATGCAACCGACCTGGCGACGCTTCCGCAGCTCTTGTCGCAAGGTGTGGCGGTGACCTATGCGGTGAACGGTGCGGGTGACACGCTGACGGCGAGTGCGGGTGGCCGTGAGGTGTTCACGCTGAAGGTGAATGCGGACGGTTCGTGGGCCTTCGATCTGAAGGATCAGCTGGATCACGTGGCCGGTGGTGGCGAGAACACGGCGCTGCGCACGGTGGGCGGCGGCAGTGTGGGCACCATCGACTTCTCGGAAATGGTGGTAGTGACGGACGCTGACGGCGACCGTGTGGAGAACCTGCTGACGGCCGGGGACTTCTCGATCACGGTGCAGGACGATGTGCCGACGATCAGCGCCGGAAATGTGGCAATCCCGAACGTTGTGGGAATCTATGAGGGCGAGTACTCCTTTAGTGTGGGCTCCGACTCGCAAACTTTCGTAAACAGCTTCGCACCCGGCTCACTGGTGTGGGCAAATCCGAGAGCCGGATACGAGCTCGAGTACGACGCAGGCTTGTCGACTCCAACCTCGCAGATCTACCACGGTACCTATAACAATGGCGCGAACACCTTTTTCACCGTGATGGTGAACGCTGACGGCACTTATGATTTTGCACTGGTAACGGCTGACCCGGTCAAGATAACGACGCTCCCATCGCTGCTTACGGGTATCGCGGGTGGCAGCAATCTACCCTCTTACACGATCGACAGCAGTGTCTTTGACGGACAATTCGATCTGGTCTTAACCGGGTACACCGGTGCCCATACAGCCGATACCTTGACCATCTCATCGACGGACTTAGGGGTTGGCGATAACGTCATGCATGGCAGAAAGGACGACGTTCTTCGATTCGATCCTCAACAGATCGCAGGCTCCAACTCGACATTTTCCTCGTTGACGATCCACGTCGCCAAAACAGCCGGCTGGGACCCTACCGACTCTGTCGACGTTCGCGTGCACTATACAAGTGGTGCGGACACGACAGCCACTCAGGTTTGGGGCAGCGATCAGGAAGTGACGCTCAATTTCGATCTGACAAGGATCGTGGACTGGGTTGAAATCAACCCGACCGGCGACGCGTCCTTCAAGATCGATGGCGTGGCGTTGAGCTATACCACTCGGGAATTTCCTAATGATTACCAGCTCAACTTCCAGCTCAGCGGGTCCGATGCCGACCAAGACACCGCTGCGGCCTCATTCACAGTCGCGGTCAATACAACCGACACGTCGACGTACACTGTCGAAGGCACGGCGGGAGACGACCATGTGTACGGTACAACGGGTAGCGATGTCTTGCTAGGCGGGGGCGGCAACGATGTTCTGATCTACGATCCGGCTGATTTGCTTGGCACCGCAGCAACAGTCTACGATGGTGGCGCCGGCACTGATATGTTGCGATTTGCAGCGTCCGGACAGACTCTGAACCTGACGACCCTGAACGACGCCAAGATCCAGAATATCGAGGTGATCGACCTCACGGGGAGCGGCAATAACACGCTCGTCCTGAACGACGCGGATGTGGCTGCTTTGTCGGCCACGACCAATCAGCTCATCGTCCAGGGGAATGCGGGCGACGCCGTGACAGTAACGGGCGGCTGGACCCAGGGCAGCGACCAGGTCATCGAGGGCCAGACCTACGCCACCTATACCCATGGCGCAGGTGCGAGCATGGCGACGCTGTTGATCGACACGGATGTAGCGCGCACCGTCACATAAGAGCGAAGTATCGCTTTAAGCAGGACGAGGCACGGCGCGCAATACAGCGCGCCGTGCCTGTTCTCACTAGGAGATTCTCGTGGCGGAATCCAACAATACGACCGAGGGGGGGACGCCCCTGCCGACCGAATCGGCAGAGAGCGCGACTCCAGCCGCAGAAGACAGCGCCAAGGATCTGATCGTAGAAGGGGTGTTAGACGGTGCGCCGCAGGCACGCGCCGATCAGGACGCCGCGAACGGGGCCGCCCCGCAAGTGGCTGCAGTACAGTCGGGCTTTTCTGCTGTCTCGGATGTGGACATGTTGCATCTCGCAGACCTGCTGCAAGGCGAGCACGACGGCAATCTCGACGCTTATCTGAAATTCACATCAGATGGGACAAACACCACGGTCCATGTTTCCACGAGCGGCGAAGTCAAGTGGCATGAAACTGAGATCGTCCTGCAGGGTGTTGGGGATCTTACTGCGGGCGGGGCCCGCAGCGCGAGCACGATCATAGCCGATCTCCTCGCGCACGGAACGCTGATCACTGACGTCTAATGGGGCCGCAGACTACCTAAACACACGCCGCACTCGCAACGAGTCGCGCCGCGCGTTATGATCCGCTCACAAAAAAGAAACTCCGGCGGGTTTCGGGTGCAAAGAGCAACAGGGAAGCGAGCGATCGCATCGATCTGTAGGTCCAAAGGGGGGAGCGCCATGCTTTTGCGCTGGCTCCGGTTTCTTTTCGTTGTCCTTCCGCTTGCCGCAGTTCTGGCTGCCGATCTGGCAGTCATCAGCGATGCGCAGATCGCGCAGCTCGCCCAGAACTTTGGTCCGGTCGCGAAGTCCCGGCTGACGGCCTGGCGCGACATCCTCGTCACTCCGAAATACAAAACTCTCGGCGAGCGCGAGAAACTCGAGCTCGTGAACGATTTCATGAACCAGACGCCATTCGTAAGTGATCTCGAGCACTGGGGAAAGGAAGATTACTGGGCGACTCCAATCGAGTTCCTGTCGACTAACGGTGGCGACTGCGAAGATTTCTCGATTGCCAAATACTTTACTTTGGTCGCGCTCGGTGTCTCCGACGATAAGCTGCGTATTACCTATGTCAAAGAGCTGGTCATATTCCGCCAGGCGCACATGGTGCTCGCCTATTTCCCCACACCCGATGCCGAGCCGCTCATTCTGGACAACATCGATAAACGGATTCAGCCGGCAAGCCGCAGAACCGATCTGCTTCCGGTATACAGCTTCAACGGCTCGGGACTGTGGCTCGCCAAGGAGCAGTCCGGTCGCTCACAGTCCGTCGGTGGATCGGACAGGATCGGCCATTGGAAAGACCTGCGTTCGCGGATGAGCCGCGCGTTGTGACCATACGCATAAACATCGAAAAACCATCTCGAGGAACAGGGTGAGGCGACAATGAGCGAAAGTAACCAGCAGCGGCCGCCCGTGGAACACGCACCATTGGAAAGAAGCAAGGTGCAGATCAAGGTTTCGCACCTACTCGCCTTTATCATTTCACTGATGTGGGTGCTGGTCTTCTTCGCGACGCTCGCCGTCGTGGTGAGCAGCACCAGAGATTACCTCCAGCGCGCCATGGAGTCCCATGCGCAGGATACCGCCACCTCGCTCGGACTCTCGATCACGCACAGCGCGAAGTCCAACGACGTTGCTACGATCGACACGATGGCCAACGCGATTTTCGACCGCGGTTACTACCGCGAAATTCTCGTGAAGCGAAGCAATGGCGAGGTGCTGGTCGCTAAACGCCTCGAGGAAGCAGTGGAAGGCGTACCGGGATGGTTCATCAAAGCGTTCCCGCTTAAAACGCCGCGCATGGACGCGACGGTCATGGACGGATGGCGGCAGGTTGCCGTCGTCGAAGTCGTGAGCCATGCAGGTCACGCGTACTCGGAGCTCTGGCGAGTATCGGTGCGCTCGGCGTGGGTGCTCTTCATCGTGGCGATCGTCTCGCTCGTCCTGGTGCTCGTCATAATGGGCCGCGCGCTGCGGCCGTTGCGCGATATGGAGCAGCAGGCGATCAACATTGCGAAGCGTGAATTTACGACGCTGAAGAAACTGCCGTGGGCAAGAGAGCTGCACCGCATCACGTTCGCTCTGAATTCCATGGTCGTCGCGGTCGAACGCATGCTGACCGAGCAGAGCGAGCTCGCCGAGAAGATGCGCCAGAAAGCGTACGTGGACGAAGTCACCGGCCTCATGAACCGCAGTGATTTCAGCGAACGGCTGCGGCATCTGATCGGGGCGCCGACCAAGTTCGCTTCGGGCGCGCTGGTAATCATCCGAATACGCGGATTCGCGGCCTACAACGAGCGCAACGGCCGGGTCGCCGGCGACGGGCTGCTCGCGCAGACGGCGACGATTCTGAACCGCTTTGCCGCGCGGGACGAGCGGTCGTTACTGGCGCGGCTCGATGGACCCGAATTCGCCCTTCTCGTTCCCGACATAGCCGAGGCGGCCGTGCCCGCTTTGGGCGACGAGCTGGTGAAGGAGCTCGGCGAAATAGAGGAGTTCCCGCACACCGAAACGAGCATCATGGCGCACGTCGGCATTGCGTACTACCGCTATAGCGAGGACGCTTCGTTCGGTAAGGTGATGGCTGCAGCAAATGCGGCGCTCGCTACAGCGCAGGCGCGCGATGCGCCCGCGTGGCACGTGCAGGAAGCGGATGCGACGGGGAAATCGTCCGCCCTGTATCTCGAAATCAGCGGCATGTTCCAGGTTGGGCTGTCTCCGGACCGCGTGGCACTGCAGTATCAGACCGTGAAACCGTGTGTAGGCGAGGAGGCGGCCTGGCGCTATCGCACCGAAGCCTGCGTGCGTATCGTCGGTACCGACGGGAGCATGATACGCGCCGGTCTTTTCATAGCGGCGGCGAAACGGTTGGGCGCGTTGCGGCTGCTCGATCAGATTGTCATCGACAAGGTGATGCAGCATGTCCAGATACACGGTCCGGTACAAGGCGGGCCGACTGCCGTGAATCTTTCGATGGAGTCGATCGTCGATCCCGAATTCGTCACCTGGCTCGTCGCAAAGCTGCGCGCGCAGCCCGACATCGCACGCAACCTCATACTCGAAGTGGCAGAGAACGCGATCAGCTCCAAAATTCAGGACATCAAGCCGATTTTTGCGCGGCTGCGCGAGACCGGAGTACGCATGTCGATCGACCGCTTTGGTCAGAGTGCCGCCTCGCTCGGCTATCTGCGCAGCCTGGTCGTGGACTACATCAAGATCGATGGCAGTTTCACGCCGGACATACTCACATCGACCGATCGCCAGTTCTTCGTGCAGGCGCTGGTTGGTATCGCACATGGTCTGGGCATACAGGTGATCATGGAGTGGGTCGAAAACGAGCGTCAGTTCGACATGGTGAAGAGCCTGGGAGTGGACGGCGCGCAAGGGTATTACATCGGTAAACCTGAATAACCGAGCATGATCAGCCCGTGGTATCAGCTCGGTTACGTCATACCCCATCTCTACACGGATCTGGACGCGTACCAGTTCTATCGCACGGCGCCCGAAGGCATGATGCTGGTCACGACCGGCCTCAATCTGGGCGACTACACGCTGGCGGCGGTCGAGGCCGAGTTGCCGACCCTATGGCAGCGCTTCGAGGTGCTGGCGAAAAAAGGCGTGGATCGTATCTCGTTGAGCGGTGTTCCCGGCGCATCTGCGCTCGGCCGGAAGACGAGGCGGGAGATACTGGCCGAGGGTAAAGAGCGCACCGGATTGACCTGTGATACCGATCTGGAAGCGCACATCGCAACATTGCAGCATTTCGGCGCGACACGAATTGCGCTCGCTACGCGCTGGCCCGAGACGGTGAATAGCGCGCTCACGAGTTATCTTGCAGACGCCGGTATCGAAGTGATTGCGCGCCGCTCGCGTGCACGCTCGCTGCAGCAGAACAAGGAAGCGAACTCGGCAGCCGATCACGCGCTGGCGCTCGAGCTCGGTGCGCAGGTACTGCGCGAAGCGCCCGAGGCTCAGGCGCTTTTGATGCCGGGCGGCCTGTGGTACGCCATACACGCGGTGCCGTTGCTGGAGGCAGAGTTCGGCCGGCCGGTCCTTCTCAATATACTCTCGACGACCTGGGCGGCTCTGCATGCGGCCGGTGATCGCATGCTGCACCGGCCGGACGCACGTTGGGGCAAAGTGCTGGCGAACCTCTGATGCACGTCGCGTGCAGGGGCGCATCGGAGCGCTTTCGCGCGCTGAAATTCACAACCGAAGGAACCTCCGCATGGATCGAGGCATTTGCATAAGCTGGTACGACCTTCCCGACCGCAATCGCGAGGAGTATCTCGGCTGGCTGCATGAGCGATATCTGCCCGCGGTTTTAAACCGACCCGGCATTCGCTGGGCTGCCCATTACGCGACCGAGAAGAGAGCGGTACCGGACCGCCTCGGACACACCGATGACGACTCGGTTCCGAAAGGCAACGATTACATCCTGCTGATCGGTGCGGATACCGCGCATGCGTTTTCAAAGCCGCGCCCCGATGAGGCGTCCGAAGACGCAGCTCCGGCTGATAAGAAGATGCTTGCACTGCGCGTTCGTGAGCGCATGAGCATCATGGCCGAGGAGGCACGCGCCGAGGGCCCCGCCGCGTCGGCGCATACCGATCCGGGTCTCGCGCGCTGCGTACAGGTGGGAAGCTTCAATCCAGGTCCGACTCCGGCAGATGGAGATGATCTGCTTACGTGGTACGCGCGCTGGCGCCTGCCGTGCATGGCCAAGTTGCCGGGGCTCGTGCGCGTGCGGAAACTCGTCGGAGTAACCGGATGGTCCAGGCACGGCGTGCTGTACGAATTCGAATCTCTCGAAGCGCGCGACAAGTATTTTCCGGCGCATGAAAAGCCTTATCCCGAAGTCGCAGCGTGGAGCGACAAAGTCGTGCGGCGCCTCATGCATGCCCCCGGTTCGCCTCACGTCGCTCAGCGGCTCTGGCCGAAGTAGTGCGCTCGTAACCATCCGCATCAAGCATGAGCGAAGTCGTCATTTTGGGCTGCGGCGATGTCGGTCCGATCGATCAGCCGCTCGAACGATACAGTGAGCTCGTACGGCCTGTGCTTGCCGATGCCGACATCCGCTTCGCGCAAGTGGAGCGCGTTTACTCCGAGCGCGGCGCATTGCAGCTCGCTTCGGGCGGCGCGCACAGCCGCCTGAAGCCGCATATGGCGTCGGTCTTCAGCGATTGCGGCTTCAACGTCGTTTCGCTTGCGAGCAACCACGCCATGGACTGGGGCGCGGACGCGATGCTCGACACGATAGCCGTGTTGCGAGACCGGGGCATGCAGGTCATCGGGGCCGGACGCAATCTGGAAGACGCTCGCCGGCCGGCAACAGTTGAAATAAAAGGCACGCGCGTCGCTTTTCTCGCCTATTGCTCGATTCTGAATAACGCGTATTGGGCAACCAACGACAAACCCGGCATTGCGCCGCTGCGCGTCCACACCTACTACGAGCCGTTCGATTACCAGCCGGGCATTCCGCCCAAAGTCGTGACGGTGCCCTTTGAAGAAGATCTCTCGGCGCTGCTGGCCGACGTGCGCGCGGCAAAGGAGACTGCGGACGTCGTGGTGCTGTCTTTCCACTGGGGCATACACTTCATCCCGGCACTCGTCGCAGATTATCAGCCGCTCGTTGCGAAAGCGGCATTCGACGCCGGCGCCGATCTGATTCTCGGACATCACGCCCACACGCCTAAGGCGATCGGCGTGCACCGCGGCAAGGTCTGTTTTTACAGCTTGAGCAACTTCATCATGAGCTCAGTGGAAAAAACGCCGGAGAAAGCGAAAGCGTTCGAGCAGCAATATGGCGTGACGCTCGATCGGGACTATCCGAAGCTCGCCTACGGCGCCGACGCGAAGCGGAGTCTCATCGCCAAGGCGCGCGTCTCCAATAAGGGTGTCTCCAAAGTCTCGTTTCTCCCGGTCATCATCGACACGAAGCTCAGGCCCGAACCGTTGCAGCGCTCGGACCCGCGCTTCGACGAGATGGTGCAGTTCATGGAACGGGTCTCGACAGATTTCGATCATCGCTTCGTGGCTGATGCCAATGAGGTGATCGTGACTGGTGCGGCCGCATAGTGGCGCCGACGACGGCTCGCGCAGTACACGGCGAACCTTACGTACGACAAACGTCCGCGCAAGGCGTTTGCAGGAAGGTCTGCCAGCGGCGGACCTCATCCGTGATGGTTATCTTGGACTGAGCGGGTGAATTCGGTGGCGCCGCTTCGGCGCCTTCTTCCGCCAGGCGCTCGGGTATCTCGCGCGAGGTCACGACCGCCGCCGCATGTCTGTTCATCGTAAGGATAATTTCGGGCGGCGTTTTTGCCGGTTTCGATGCTGTTCAGCTCCCACGTCTTCATCTTCGTGTTCCTGCCGGCGACCGTCGCTGGCTTCTTCGCCATTGCGCGCGTCAGCCGCGAGGGCGCAGCACTCTGGCTCGTGGCTGCGTCCCTGTTTTTTTACGGCTGGTGGAATCCGCGATACGTGCCGCTACTTGCGGGATCGATCGTGTTCAATTACTGCGCAGGCCTCGCGCTCGCACGCGGGGCCCGCGGCCCGCGCTGGCGCAAACCGCTGCTCGTCGGCGCGGTCGCGGCGAACCTGGCGCTCCTGGGTTATTTCAAATATGCCGGCTTCTTCGCCGCTGCGATCGCGGACTTCACACACAACGAACGTGTCTTCGGCAACATCGTGCTTCCGCTCGGAATCTCGTTTTTCACTTTCACCCAGATCGCGTTCCTCGTCGATGCGTCACGCGCGGAGGTGACGAGCTACCGCTTTACTCATTACGCGTTGTTCGTGACCTATTTCCCACATCTGATCGCGGGACCCGTATTGCAGCATTCCGAGATGATCCCGCAGTTCCGCAACCCAGCGATGTATCGTTGGAGCAGCGCGAATGCGGCGGTCGGCGTCACGATTTTCGCGATCGGCCTATTCAAAAAGGTCTGTCTCGCTGACGGCGTCGCACCCTTCGCCAATGAAGCATTCGACGGAATTGCGGCGGGCGGCGCGCTCAGCCCAATGGAAGCATGGCTCGGCGCGCTTGCATATGCGCTGCAGCTTTACTTCGATTTTTCCGGTTATTCCGATATGGCGGTCGGTATTTCCTGTCTGTTCGGCGTGCGTCTTCCGCTGAACTTCTATTCGCCGTACCGCGCATCGAGCGTGATCGAATTCTGGAGACGCTGGCATATGAGCCTGTCGCGCTTTCTACGGGATTATCTGTACGTGCCGCTCGGCGGAAACCGCTCCGGTCCCGCGCGGCGTTATCTCAACCTGTGGGTCACGATGCTTCTCGGCGGGCTCTGGCACGGCGCCGGCTGGACTTTCGTGGCGTGGGGTGCGCTGCACGCGGCGATGTTGTCCATCAATCACGTTTGGCGTGCGTTCGCAGGAACGTCTGCGCTCGGAGGCCGCTTCGGCGTGTTGATCGGCGGCGCGATGACCTTCTTCGCAGTCGTATTGGCGTGGGTGATGTTTCGCGCGCCGGATGCATCGACCGCAATATCGATGTGGCGCGTCATGTTCGGGCTCGCCGGGCCTGCGCCCGACGTGATCGTCGATATTCGCGCGGTATGGTGGGTCGCGGCGCTGCTCTACATCGTCTGGCGCATGCCGAACACGTATCAGATCATGAGACGCTGCGAACCGGTGATCATGACCTATGCCGTGACTCCACAGCACGTTCCCGGCGCGCTGCAGTGGCGCGCGCGAGCGCCCCATGCCGTAGCGGCGGCCGTGATTTTCGCAATTAGCGTCGCCAGCCTCAATGACCTCTCAGCCTTTCTGTATTTCCAGTTCTGAGGCGCGACGCTACCTGGCGATTTTCGCTGGGGTGTCGTTGCTTGTGTGCCTGCTCGTGGGCGGGCTCTGCGCATGGGGTTATCTGACCGGAACGCTGGCGGCGACGTTCAGCGATCTCTACGAGCACCAGATCGCGAAGGTGCGCGCGCTCGACACGATCGACACGGTGTTCGTCGGCGACAGCTCGCTCGGCAACGCGATCGATGCGCGCCACTGGGAGCAGCTGTCGGGGCGTCCCGCAGTCAACCTGTCTCTGAGCGGTGCGTATGGCTACGCGGGCAGCCTGAACATGCTACGGCGGGTGCTCCGCAAGGCTCGGCCGCGCGCTGTCTTCATTTTTCAAACTATCGACATGTTTACGCGGCCGATCGAGCACGAAGCTTATCTGCGTTCCGCCGTTTCACTGCGGCCGCTGCTCGAGGTGCCTCCCGGCGTCACGCTGAAAGTCTATGTGAACCTCGACACGGCGCTCGCGGTGCTGAGACGTCTCGCGTTTCCAGCCGAAGCCGGCAAGAACATCGACTACGCGCGGGATGTAGCTCGCCAGAGCCCGACCGCGGCAAGCGTGGAGGAACGATACCGCGGCCGGCACCTGCGACTGCAGGACGTGAGGCCGGAGAAGCTGAACTACCTGCGGCGCCTGGCGGCCTTGTGCACGCAGGAGCGGCTCGACTGCACATACGTGCATGGCCCGCTTGTCGAAAGCACGTGCCGCGGGTCCGCCGACTACCTCGATGAAGTCAACCGCCTCATCGATTCGACAGGCCTGCCGCGCGCGAAACAGACGCCCGTGTGCCTGCTTTACGCGGACGTCGGCGACACCGAGGATCACGTACGGCCCGAGCGGCGCCGCTATTACACCGAGCGCTACTTCGAGCGGCTCTCTGGCAGCCGCTGATGCACGCGCATGCGTTCGCGCGGCCAATATTGCACGCTGGAAAAAGGCCGTACAGCAGACCGGGCTGCGCGTCGAAAAAGCGCAGCAGGAAAACCTGCGGGATGCCCCCGGTTTTTGCCGGGGTCTTGTGGCCTTACGGCCGGGAGTAAATGCGGTTACCGGGACGGGGCAGCCTGTCCTGCGCGGCCTCGAAAACATAACCTTTGGCCTGCGCCGCGGCGAGGCAGCGTTCGTACTTCTCGTACGACGCACGCGATTCCGCCACGACTGCCCGATCGACGGACAGCTGCTGCCAGCGCCACCGCGCGTCCTCGCCCACAAAAAAGCGCCAAATCACTCTCATTGCTACCCCCTCCTTGGTTCGTCACGAGGACGGTTTGAAATCGGCGAAGCTTAAGACTCCGCCAAAACGCGCTAGTCGTGGCTTCTCTCCGGCTGGGCCGGGCGAGCCTGCGACAGCGCATCTGTGCCGCTCCCTGATGGGCTGCGGTGTTCGGGTACAGCCGCACCCGCCTGCGCTCGCGGCATCGGGGCGGTCGTGGAAACAGAGTAAATGGGACCGGATGCGATCCGACGGTCCATGGAAAAAACGCTGATTAGTTAAAGGACTAGTGGGTTGGACTATACCACAGGCGGCCCTTTTCTGCCATCGGCCGACGGGCATGTGGCGCCCGCCGGCAAGGCGATTCGGTAAGATCCCGTCATGAGCTTGTCAGCGGCCCTGCGGCCGGGTCTTATGGGGCAATCGGAGATCGTGGTGGGCACTCGGGACACGGCGCCGCACATCGGCAGCGGCAAGATCAAGGTGCTGGCGACGCCGGTCATGGTCAGCCTCATGGAAGAAGCGGCTCTCGACGCCGTGGAGGGCCTGCTGCCGCAGGGTCATCAGACGGTCGGCACGCGCCTGGACATCACGCATGTCGCAGCAACACCTGTAGGACTACGCGTGGTGGCGCGCGCAGAGCTGACACAGGTCGACGGACGGCGCCTCACGTTCCGGGTTTGGGCGGACGACGAGGTGGATCGTATCGGCGAAGGCGTACACGAGCGGATCGTGGTCGACGTCGCGCGCTTCGACAAGCGCGCCCAAGCGAAGGCGCCCAAGCGCGTATCCTGAGCGTGCCGCGTGTCACGAACTTTGCGCGCCGCGCCCGGTGTCCTCAGAGGCGGCGGGTTATCGAAGCCATTCTCCTGAGCTCCCAAACAGCGAAACGTTATGCAGTGCCCGGTCCGTGGCCTGGATCTCAAGTCAACGCTGCTGACAGCGGCGGCTGTCGCTTGCGTCATCGCAGGCGCCGTGCACGCAGCTGACAGCGCCCTCGATATCCAGCGCCTGCAGCAACAGCGCGATCAGCAGCAGATCGAGCTCCGGCTGAAAATGCAGCAGCACCAGGATCGGGCGCTGCGTCCGGCTCCGACGCCGTCAGCCGATCTGCAGCAGCTTTATGCCGACCGGGACCAGCAGCAGCGACAGCGTGAGCTGCACGACCAGCAAGCTCGCTTTCCGTGCCGACCACGCCAACAGACGTGGCGGGCAGTCGCAATCTGGAAAGGGACCGCGCGGCGGAGCAGGCGAGGCGGTTCGAGCTCGAAAGACGCTGACACCCCCGAAGCGCGACTCAAGCACAACCGGGGCGCTCGCCTATCCAAAACGTCAGCGCTGCTGCGTATCGCTGTCCGCGCGCTCGATCACGACGTATTCGCCTTCGAGGGGTCCCGACCGGGCGGAGGTCTTGCGCAAGCGCCGCACCACCCACCACCAGCGCAGGGCAATGCCGATCGCAAGCAGGGCACCCGCAATCAACGCGACGGTAACAAAGAAGAACGCGACGACTATGACCGCCACACCGACTATGGTCAATGCAGCCTGCTGCAGCCAGCTTCGGCTGCGCAATTTGGGACCCGAAAGAAAGGGCCCGCGCTGGTCGTTCATTGCATACCCCGCACGCCTACACTGACAGTTTGAGCAGGCGCGCGTTCAATAATCGGGATTGTAGCTTTTGATAATGACGCCGCCTGACTTCTCGTCAGGTTCCAGCGTGAGCAGGCCGCGGGCCTGAGCCTCGTCGAGCAGTTTTCCGAAAGACCTGAAGCCGTAATAAGACTCGTTGAAGCCGGGCTGGCGGCGCTTCAACGCCTGCTTAACCATCGAACCCCAGATTTTTTCTTCCGAAGTACGCTCCGCGAAAAGGGCCTCGACCGTCTCCATCACAAGGTCCACAGCGTCCTGCTTCGGTCCTGCCTCGGCAGGCGCGGCTTCCGCAGGCGCCTGCTTCGGGGTCGCGCCCACGTCCGCAACCGGTGTTTTTTTCTTGCGACTCTGTTTCTTTGCTTTTTCGCGCGCGAGGTCGTCGTAAAAAATAAACTCGTCGCAGTTCGCCATCAACAAGTCAGAAGTCGATTTCTTGACCCCTACGCCGATGACGACTTTGTTGTTCTCGCGCAGCTTGCTCACGAGCGGCGAGAAATCGGAATCGCCGCTGACGATGACGAAGGTATCGACGTGTGCTTTGGTGTAGCAGAGGTCCAGCGCGTCGACGACCATTCGTATGTCGGCGGAGTTCTTGCCGGACATGCGCACGTGGGGAATTTCGATGAGCTCGAAAGCCGCTTCGTGCATGGTTTTTTTGAAGTCGCGATAGCGTTCCCAGTCGCAATAGGCCTTCTTGACGACGATGTTCCCTCGCAATAGCAGTCGCTGCAGCACTTTGGCGATGTCGAAGTCTGCGTATTTCGCATCTCGCACGCCCAGAGCGACGTTTTCGAAATCGCAGAATACGGCCATGTTGCGGGTGTCTTGAGTGATCATTGCCTGCGTGTCTTGCCTTATTGAGTCAGCGCGCGATTGTGACCGCTAGACGCCACCTTGTCGATGCACGACGATTTGCGCGATGATACGCGTCAAGCTGATCTCTCAATTCCGGTCTCGCAGAATGAGCCAAGACCCTTACGCAAGCCTGCGCGAGCACATGGTGGCTGAAATCGAGGCGGAGGCGCAGTTGACCGCGTCGTACACCGGTAAGGCTGCATTCAGCGCTGCAGTGATGGAAGTTCTCGCGCGCCTGCCGCGCCACGAATTCGTTCCCGTCGAGCTGCAGCCGTATGCCTATCTCAACCGTCCGCTCCCCATCGGTTTCGATAAGACGATCTCCCAGCCTTACATCGTCGCGCTGATGACGGACATGCTCGAGTTGAGCATGGACGATGTGGTGCTGGAGATCGGCGCCGGCGCGGGCTTCCAGGCGGCCGTTGCCGCGCAGCTCGCCAAGCGCGTTTACACGGTCGATATCATTCAAGAGCTTGCTGCAGGCGCGGAACGCCGACTGAAGCGCCTCGCGATCGATAATGTCGAAGTGCACGTCGCCAATGGCTATTACGGATGGGCTGCTCGCGGGCCCTATGACAAGATTATTGTGACGGCTGCGTGCGAGCTCATTCCACCGCCGCTGCTCGCACAGCTGAAGCCCGGCGGGCGGATGGTCCTGCCGACTGGCATTCCCGAGAAACAGACGCTCGTTCTGGTGGAAAAATCACAGACTGGACATCTTTCCACTCGCGAGCTCCTCCCGGTGCGCTTTTCCGAGCTTGAAGAGCCGGGCGAACTCGCCGGCGCCGCGTAAGCGCCGGATTCGCCACTGATCGGCGGTTGCGTAACGGCGCGCAATGCCGCTACAGTCTGCGTATGGGGAGGCAGTCAAGCACGCGAGCGGTGCTCTTCGCTGACGTCAGTGAAAGCGGCAATCTCTATCAAAAACTCGGCGATACGGCAGCACGCAACATCATCGACGGCTGTATCGGTGTACTGAGTGGAGTGCTCCCGCGTTTCGAAGGCATTCTGACCAAAACCCTCGGCGACGCCATACTCTGCCTTTTTCCCACCGCCGATCTTGCGGTGCTGGCCGCCGGCGAGATGCAAGCCGCCGTGACCCAGCTGCGTACCGGCGGTCATGCAGTCGCTATTCACATCGGCGTGGCTTACGGTCCCGTCCTGCTCGAAGACGGCGACGTATTCGGGGATACCGTCAACGTTGCCGCCTATCTGACGGCTGTTGCAATGCGGGAGCAGATACTCGCAACCGAAGCGACTTCGGGTGCGCTGTCGCCTCCGCTACGCTCCTGCATACGGCCTGTTTTTCAGACCGTGCTGAAAGGCAGCATGAGCGAATCGATGGTCTTCCAGGTGCTGTGGAAAACAGACCGAATGGAAATCACCGATGTAAATCTGCCCACTCATAAAACGATTCCCGGCGATACAGGGAGCCTGATGGTGTCGCTGGGAGACGCGCGCGTGCGGGTCGATCAGTTACGGCCAACCATGACGATGGGTCGCGCGGAGGACTGCGATCTGGTGGTTACCGACCCGTACGCCTCGCGCAAGCATCTGACGATCAGGCTCATGCGCACGCGTTTCTATCTCATCGATCACAGCATCAACGGCACGTTCGTGACACTCGATGGCGGACCCGAAGTTCACGTGCTGCGTCAGGATTTGCCCCTCGACAGCTCCGGCGAGATCGCGCTAGGGCGCAGCCGGGCTGCGAATTCGGATGGCTTGATCAGTTTCAGCTACGATCGGCGCTCGATGTACCGGGTTTAGCCGTCGTGGTTTTGCTGATGCGCATCGCGCCCGACGGGCGGACGATTTTCCCCGGAAGAGTTGCCAACAGGTCCCGCGCTGCCTGGCCTTGCGATTACTCGCCGGCTGCGGGCGGTTTGTAGCGCGGATCGGTGATGCTCGGGGGTTGTCGCTTGCGCTGCGGCGGGGGTCTTGGACGATTCAAGATGCGCCCCAGTGCGTAAAGAATACCCATCGGAATTACCCACCAGACGACCAGCGGCACGATCGCTTCGGCACGCGCGATAGCAAGCTGTCGTCGATAGTCGAGCTCGATCTCATCGGCAAGGCTTCCGTATTTTTTCGCCATGCGTGACATGAGCTGAGTGTCGTTCAGGAAGCGCGCCGCCACGCGCGTCCACATTTGAGGCGAGCCGCTGTATTGCGCGTCGACTTCCCACAGGCGGTGTTCCTCGATCAACCGTGTGCGCTGGATTCGACCGACTTCGACGACGCGGTCGTAGGCTATCCAGGTGAGCGGCGCTGCATACACCACGCCGACGGCAATGCACAGCGCGTTCCACCACCGGGTGTGGCCGCGCATCCCGAGGCCTATGGCTGTGATTGCCGAGCGCTGCATCCTGCAATTATCGCTTAGCGCCGCCGTATATCCGCTTGCCGGAGCTGCATGCGCCGCTTATATTGGCGCGCGGTGACTGTCCCTTCCCATGTATTTTGCGTAGGCGCTCTCAGCTTCCTCCTGTGCGCATGTCAGCACAGCGAGCCCTCAGGTTTTCAGGGCTACGCGGAAGGCGAGTACGTGCGTGTGGCTGCCTCGTTTGCCGGGCGTCTCGAGCGCCTGCACGTGCGGCGCGGCGAGGAGGTCCAGGCCGGCGCTCCGCTTTTTGCGCTGGAGAACGAGAATGAATCGGCCGGCCGCCGCGAAGCCGAACAGCGCTTGCGCGCAGCCGAAGCGCAGCTTGCAAACCTGCAGAAAGGACGCCGTCCCACCGAGCTTGCAGCAATCGAGGCACAGCTCAATCAGACGCAGGCCGCGCTGAAGCTTTCGTTATCGCAGCTCAGGCGCTCCGAGCAGCTCGTGAGTCAGAATTTCATCTCGCGGGAAAAACTGGACGAAACACGCACGGCATACGAGCGCGACCGTGCGCACGTCGAGCAGCTGAAAGCCGATCTCGCGACAGCGCGGCTCTCTGCGCGAGACGACGAAATACGCGCCGCGCAAGCGGCGGTCGAAGCGGCCCAGGCCGCGCTCGCCCAGGCCGAGTGGCGTCTCGAGCAGAAGTCGGTCCGCGCGCCAGTGAGCGGCCTCGTGGCGGATACGTTGTTCGTCAAAGGGGAATGGGTGCCGGCGGGAGCGCCTGTCGCCAGCCTGCTGCCGCCCGAGAACATCAAAGCGCGATTTTTTGTCCCTGAGCCCCAACTGGGTACGCTGCGAGTCGGTCAGCCCGTTACGATTGCGTGCGATGGCTGCGCAGCGGCGATAGCGGCGCGCGTGACTTTTATTTCCTCGCGAGCCGAGTTCACGCCACCGGTAATCTACAGTCGCGAAAACCGCGCGAAGCTCGTGTTTCTGGTCGAAGCGCGGCCGGTGTCTCAGGACGCGGCGAAGCTTCATCCCGGGCAGCCGCTCGATGTGCGCCTGAGTGCGCCCTGATGCAGGAAACTCGCGATGCGGTGATCGACGTAACCGGCCTCACGAAAAGCTTCGACGGCCGCCGCGTGGTGGACAACGTCGATCTTCGTGTGACGCGCGGACGAATCTGCGGCTTTCTCGGTCCCAACGGCAGCGGCAAGACGACGACGATACGCATGTTGTGCGGCCTGCTTAGACCCGACGCCGGCCGCGGCACGTGTCTGGGTTTCGACATCCTGCGTGAGGCGCCGGAAATCAAGCGCCGCGTGGGTTACATGACGCAGCGCTTCAGCCTGTACGAAGATCTCTCGATACAGGAAAACCTCGATTTCATCGCCCGCGTGTATGCGGTGGAGAACCGGCGTGGCGTGGTGGCGCGAACGCTCGGGCGATTGGGCCTCGGCGAGCGCCGGCACCAGCTCGCCGGACAGCTTTCAGGCGGCTGGAAGCAGCGGCTCGCTCTGGCGGCGTGTCTCCTGCATGAACCTCAATTGTTGCTGCTTGACGAGCCGACCGCCGGAGTGGATCCCAAAGCGCGGCGCGAATTCTGGGAACACATACACGAGCTTGCAGCAGAAGACATCACCGTGCTCGTGAGCACGCATTACATGGACGAGGCCGAGCGCTGCCACGAGCTCGTCTATATCGCATATGGGCAGGTCCTCGCGACAGGTACATCGCAGGGTGTAATCGCACAATCGGGACTCGCCACGTGGGCCGTCACGGGCCCCGATGTCTTCGACCTCGCTCGAACACTGAGGCGAGAGCCGGGTGTCACAATGGTGGTCCCTTTCGGCAATACGCTGCACGTAAGCGGAACCGACCACGCCGCGCTCGATCGAACGGCCGCTGCCTACGCAGGGCGCCCCGGGCTCGAATGGCGACGCGCTGAGGCGAGCCTCGAGGACGTCTTCATCAGGCTGATGAGTGGAGCGCCGGATAATATGGGGACTTCGCAGGATGCCCCAGGCGCAGAACAAAACGCAGACGCATGAAGACTTCGTATTCGTCGCACCGGTTGTGGGCGATCATCGTCAAGGAATTCGTGCAGATGCGCCGCGACCGCCTCACGTTCGCGATGATGGTCGGGATCCCGATATTGCAGTTGGTTCTTTTCGGCTTTGCGATCAATTCCGATCCGAAAGCGCTGCCGACGGTCGTTCTTTCTGCCGATCAAAGCAGCTTCAGCCGCAGCTTCCTCGCCGCACTGGAGCACACCGGTTATTTCAAGATCGTGCGACGGGTGACCAGCGAAAGTGAAGCCGAGCAGGCATTGGCGCTCGGCACCGCCCAATTCGTCCTGAACATTCCACACAATTTTTCGCGTGAATTGCAGCGCGGCGAGCGCCCGGTGCTCCTGGTCGAGGCCGATGCTTCCGATCCGGCGGCGACGAGTAACGCGATCGCCGCGTTGCTTACACTGAATCAGTCGGCCCTCGTGCGCGACCTGGAGGGCCCGCTTGCCACGCTGCAGCCGGTTGCCGCGCCCTTCGAGGTGCGCGTGCACCGCCGCTACAATCCGGAAGGCATAACGCAGTACAACATCGTGCCGGGGCTGATAGGTACGATTCTGACGATGACGATGGTGATGATGACGGCGCTCGCCATGACGCGCGAGCGCGAGCGGGGCACGATGGAAAATCTGCTGGCGACGCCGGTGCGTCCGCTGGAAGTCATGGTCGGTAAAATCCTGCCTTACATCGTCGTGGGCTACGTGCAGGTCACGATCATCCTGATCGCCGCAAAACTCCTGTTCGGCGTACCGATGGTGGGCAGTCTCGCGCTGCTTTCGCTGGCCCTCATCGTGTTCATCGCTGCGAACCTCTCGGTCGGCTTCACGTTTTCGACGCTCGCCCAGAACCAGTTGCAGGCGATGCAGATGGCTTTCTTCTTTTTCCTGCCGTCTATCCTGCTCTCGGGATTTATGTTTCCATTTCGCGGCATGCCCGAGTGGGCACAGTGGATAGGCGAAGTGTTGCCGCTCACCCATTTCCTGCGCATTCTGCGCGGCATACTGCTGAAGGGCAGTGGAGCGGCGGAGATTGCGCCCAACTTGTGGCCGATCGCATTGTTCCTCGTCGTGATGGCCGGGATAGCGCTGAAACGTTACCGTGAGACACTCGACTAAGCACGCCGCTCGCGTATTCGCCTTCATGCGCTGCGCACTCCTCACCGCTGCGCTCGCGTGCAGTGCGCTCGATGCACGCTCGGCTGAAGGCCTACCGGAAACGGTCAGCTTTGCGGCCGCTGACGGCAGGACACAGCTCGTGGGCTATCTCTACAAACCCGCCTTGCCTGGGCCGCATGCCGCCATCGTGATGTTGCACGGGCGCGCGGGCGTGTACTCGTCGCTCAAACGCGGCATCCATACCGCCGAAGCGCTGAGCGCGCGCCACCGCATGTGGGGCGAGTTCTGGGCGAGCCGGGGTTATATCGCGCTGTTGGTCGACAGTTTTGGGCCTCGAGGATATCCAGAAGGTTTTCCGAAACACTCCTACAAGGAGCGGCCGGCAGAAGTCAGCGAGCGCCAGGCGCGTCCGCTGGATGCCTACGCTGCTCTCGCGTATCTGCGCACGCGTAACGATGTGATCGCCGATCGCATCGCTCTGCACGGCTGGTCGAACGGCGGCATGACGCTGCTTTCGGCCATGGGATCGGACGCACCCGGCATGGTTGAGCCGCGCATGGCGCGAGGTTTTCTCGCCGGGGTCGCGCAGTATCCGGGCTGTCGCACGCAACTGGAGCAAGGCGTTTACAGACCGTATGCGCCGCTGCTCATATTTGCGGCATCCGAAGACGACGAAGTCTCCCCGCAGGTTTGCCGCCGTTTCGCTGACGCCATGCGCGAGCGTGGCGAAGCCGTCGAGTTCGTGTTGTACGACGGTGCGCACCATTCGTATGACGATCCGGGCAAGACCAAACAAAGCCACGCACCGAATCGCGCTGCAATGCTCGACACCCAGCGGCGCGCGGAAGCATTCTTTGAGCGATATCTGAAACCATGACGCAGAGGCAAAGGGTGACCCGAACGTGATCACGATGTTTGCCCGCCCCGTTCGTCGCGAGCGGTGGTTGCAGGCGCTTATTCTCGCGCTTGTTTTCAGTTGCGCAGTGGAAGCGCGCCTCGGCCATGCGCAGCAGACGGCAGCGATTGCATCCGCGCACCCGCTCGCTACGGCGGCGGGGCGCGAGATCCTCGAACAAGGCGGCAATGCTTTCGACGCGGCGGTGGCAGTCGCGGCCGCACTCGCCGTGGTGGAGCCTTATTCGTCGGGCCTCGGCGGGGGCGGCTTTTTTCTGCTGCACCGCGCAGCCGATCGCATGCAGGTGATGGTGGATGCGCGCGAGACTGCTCCCAGCGGCGTTACGCGCGCGCAATACCTGGACAGCCAGGATCGTCCTATTCCGGATGCATCGGTCCGCGGCGGAACCGCCGCGGCGATTCCAGGCGTGCCCGCCGGTCTTGTGCATGTGGCCCAACGCTACGGCAAACTGCCGCTCGCGACCACGCTTGCACCCGCCGTGCGGCTCGCGCGCGAAGGCTTCAAAGTCGATGCACGCTATGCGCAAATCGCCAAACTGCGCGAGGCCTTTTTGCGAGGCGGCATCAACACCGAAACGTTTCTCGACGGCGGTCGCGCGCCGGCGCCTGGCTACATCCTGCAACAGGCCGCACTCGGCACGACGCTCGAACGCATCGCGCAGTCCGGCGCAGCCGGCTTTTATGAGGGCCCGGTCGCGAATGCGCTGGTCGAGACTGTCAACCGGGCAGGGGGGGCGTGGCACGCAAAAGACTTGAGCAGCTACAGAATCGTCGAACGCGAGCCTGTTCAATTCAATTACCGGGGCGTGACCATCACCGCAGCGTCTTTGCCTTCTGCAGGCGGAATTGCGCTGGCGCAGTGCCTCGCCATGCTCGAGCGCTTCAAGCCCGGTCGTATCGGGGAGCCGTCTACCGATCATCTCGTCGTCGAAACTTTGCGGCGGGCATTTCAGGATCGGCTGCGGCTGGGCGATCCGGATTTCGTGTCAGTACCCGTGCGCCGCATGATTTCGCGCGAATACGCGCGCGAGCGCGCGCTCGACATCAACCCGGCGCGAGCAACGGTAAGCGATACGCTCGCGATGATGGTTTCCACACGCGCGGAAAGTCACAACACCACGCATCTCTCAGTCGTCGACAGCGGGGGCAATCGCGTGGCCGCCACGCTCACGATCAATCTGCTGTTCGGCTCGGGTATCGTTGCTGCCGGCACCGGTGTGCTGCTCAACAACGAAATGGATGACTTCAGTTTGCGTGCCGGCGTGCCAAATTCATTTCGACTCCCCGGCGGAGAGGCCAATCGCATAGAGCCGCGCAAGCGGCCGCTTTCCAGCATGACGCCCACCTTCGTGGAGGACGAGAAAGGCGTGCTCGTGCTCGGCGCCCCCGGCGGCTCTCGTATCGTCAGCCAATTGCTGCTCGCGATTCTCGAGTACGTGCGCATGCGCGAAGTCGATCTGCAACGGCTCGTTGCTCTGCCCCGGTATCACCATCAGTACTGGCCGGACCGGCTGGAAGTCGAGCCCGACGGATATAGCGACGAATGGCGGGCAGCGATGACGGCGAAAGGACACACGCTGCAGACCGTGAAGCGCCGCTGGGGCAACATGCAGGCGGTATTCAAGTCGAAGCGCGACGGCACGGCGCAATCCGCCAGCGACCCCCGCGGTGAGGGCGTCGGGTGGTATTGACCGCTTACGATATCATTGCCCGTCATGAAAACCACTTTTCTCGAGTTTGAGCAGCCGGTCGCGGAGCTCGAAGCCAAGATCGACGAGCTGCGTTATGTCCAGGACGATTCGGCGCTCGATATCTCCGAAGAGATCAGTCGTCTGCAGAAGAAGAGTCACACGCTGACGAAAGAGATTTACGGCAAGCTCAACGCCTGGCAGATCGCGCAAGTCGCACGCCATCCTCAGCGCCCTTACACGCTCGACTATGCTGCCGGAATCTTCGATGGATTCGAAGAGCTCCATGGCGATCGCGTGTATGCGGACGATGCAGCGATTGTCGGGGGGCTGGCGCGATTCAACGGCGAGACATGCATGCTGATCGGCCATCAGAAAGGGCGCGATACCAAGGAAAAAATCTTTCGCAACTTCGGCATGCCCAAGCCGGAAGGCTATCGCAAGGCGTTGCGCCTCATGAAGCTCGCGGAGAAATTCAGCATTCCGGTTTTCACCTTCATCGATACCCCTGGCGCATACCCGGGTGTGGGCGCCGAGGAGCGCGGGCAGTCCGAGGCGATAGGCCGCAATCTGTATGTGATGGCCGAGCTCAAGGTGCCGATAGTGTGCACCGTCATCGGGGAGGGTGGATCGGGGGGTGCGCTTGCGATCGCGGTGGGCGATACGACGCTGATGCTGCAATACGCGACGTATTCGGTGATATCGCCGGAAGGGTGCGCCTCGATACTCTGGAAAAGCGCGGACTTTGCCGCGGAGGCCGCGGAAACTCTCGGCATCACGGCGACGCGCTTGAAAGCGTTGGGGCTGATCGACAAAATCGTGCACGAGCCCCTCGGCGGCGCGCATCGCGATCACGAAGGCATGATGCAGGCACTGAAGAAAGCGCTGCAGGAGAGCTGGCGCCAGCTGCGCGAGCGGCCCGTGAATGAGCTCCTCGAGAAGCGCTTCGAGAAGCTCATAAACTATGGCAAATTCAAGGAAGAAACGAAGTAGGCAGCCGGCACCGAGTCTCGTCGAAAAAGTCTCACGCGCCTTGAAGTGCGTGGTGCGTCCGGGCGACCGGCTGCTTGTCGGTCTGAGCGGCGGCGTCGATTCGATCGTACTGCTCGATGTGCTGGCGCGGCTTTGCGCGCGGCTTGGATTCCGGCTTCGCGCCGCCCACATCAATCATCAGTTGAGCCCGAACGCCGCGGCGTGGGCGCGCTTTTGCAGGGCGGCATGCCGCGAACGCGGCGTGCCGTGCCGAGTCGCGAAAGTGCATATCGTGCGCGCAAACAGCGTCGAACGCGCCGCCCGCGAAGCGCGCTACGCCGAATTCGCCAAGGAAGACACCGAACATATCCTGCTTGCGCACAACGCCGACGATCAGGCGGAAACACTGTTGTTGCAGCTTTTCCGTGGTGCGGGTGTGAAAGGCCTCGCGGCCATGCCACTGCGACGCCGTCGTGTCATCACGGGTGCGCGCGGCCGCGCGCGCGAAGTCTCCCTGGTGCGCCCTCTGCTCGATGTGCCGCGCGTGGACATCGTGCGTTATGCAACGCGCCGGAAGCTCCGGTGGATCGAGGACGAAAGCAATCTCGATACCGCATATTTGCGCAACTGGGTGCGACACGACGTCGTGCCCGTCATCGCGCAGCGCGTTCCGGCTTATCGCACGACGTTCTCCCGCGCCTCACGCAACCTGGGCGAGGCGGCACAACTACTGGACGATCTGGCGCGTCTTGACGCTGGAGATGCGATGGCGAGGGCGGGCCTGGCCGTCGATGAGCTGCGAAAAGTAGCGCCGGCACGCGCAAAAAACGTACTGCGGTACGTGATTGGGCTGCGCGGTTGGCCGATGCCGGACGCGGACCGGCTGGAGGAGGCGCTGCGGCAGGTGTTGACCGCGAGACGCGATGCGAGGCTCGCTGTCGATCTTGGCGGATACGCGCTCATGCGCCATCGCGGCATAGTACATCTCGTGCCGAGGGCCGACCCTCGCGGCGAGGCCAACGTCGTCACCTGGCACGGCGAGCACGAGGTCGAACTGCCGCAGATGGGTGGAGTGCTGACGCTCGCTCGGGCACGCGGCGCCGGTTTGAGCGCCGCTCGGCTCGAATCCGAAGTCGTGACGATCCGCGCACGAAATGGCGGCGAGCGCCTTCAAACCGATGCGCGCCGGCCGCGCCGAACCGTAAAAAATTTATTGCAGGAAGCGCATGTGCCGCCATGGCAGCGCGACCGGCTTCCATTCATTTATTGCGGCGAGACGCTGGTGTGCGTGCCTGGCGTCGGCGTAGATGCGCGTTTCCAGGCGCAACCGGGAGAAGCTTCGATCGTTGCGAGCTGGTCCGCGCTGCAAACGAACCTCGCGCCATAGCGCGCAGTGCCGCGCTCGGTATCGCGTGGGCGAGAGTGCGGCGCACGCCTGCGAAGGCGGCTGATGCAGGCTCGTTAACCCTCTGAAAAATCGCGCTTTTAGCCGCGATTCCGCTTTATTTCAACGCCTTATCGTGCTATCCTCGCCGGTTAGTTTTTAGTGACGAAGGGATGCCGAAATGGCTGTCGAACGGACTCTGTCCATCATCAAACCGGACGCTGTGGCAAAGAACGTGATTGGCGAAATCTACAGCCGATTCGAGCGCGCCGGCCTCCAAATCGTCGCCGCGCGCATGAAGCGCCTTTCGCGCGCGGACGCTGAGGGCTTTTATGCGGTACACAAAGAGCGTCCTTTCTTCAAGGACCTCGTCGAGTTCATGACCTCCGGTCCGGTGATGATTCAGGTGCTGGAAGGGGACAGCGCAATCCAGAAGAATCGCGACCTGATGGGTGCCACCGATCCTAAAAAAGCCGCACCGGGCACTATTCGCGCCGCTTTTGCTCAAAGTATCGACGCCAACGCGGTGCACGGTTCGGACTCGGCGGAGACCGCTGCGGTCGAAATCCGCTATTTTTTTCCTGCACTCGACATCTGTTCGCGCTAGGCTGCTGCGCTTATCTTTATGGTGAATCTTCTCGGCCTCCCGCCTGATGAGTTGCAGGCGTTCTGCGCCGCGCTCGGCGAGAAGCCGTATCGCGCGAAGCAGCTGCTGCGATGGATACATCAGATCGGCGCCGAAGATTTCAGTGCGATGACGGATATATCCAAGGCATTCAGAGAGCGCCTTGCGCACGTGGCATGCGTTGCTGCACCGCCCGTGCGGCGCGATACCACCGCTCACGACGGTACGCGCAAATGGCTGCTTGATGTGGGAACGAACAACGCGATCGAGACGGTGTTCATACCCGAGCGCGCGCGCGGCACACTGTGCATATCGTCGCAGGCGGGCTGTGCGCTCGAGTGCTCGTTCTGCTCGACCGGCCGCCAGGGCTTCAATCGCAATCTGACCGCGGCTGAAATTATCGGTCAGCTGTGGCACGCCAAACGCGCGCTGGGACACGGTGACGATGAGGCACGTGCAATTACCAATGTCGTCATGATGGGCATGGGCGAGCCTTTGGCCAATTTCGACAACGTGGTTACCGCGATGCAGCTCATGCTCGACGATTCCGCGTACGGGCTCTCGCGCCGGCGCGTCACGCTGTCGACATCGGGGCTGGTGCCGGCGATCGATCGGCTGCGGGATGCGTGTCCGGTCGCGCTGGCAGTCTCGCTTCACGCGCCGAACGATACGTTGAGAAACGAGCTCGTTCCGATCAATCGCAAATATCCGATCCGCGAGTTGCTTGCAGCGTGCGTACGTTATATCGAAAAAGCGCCGCGCGATTTCGTGACGTTCGAATACGTGATGCTGAGGGGCGTGAACGACAGCGTAGGCCACGCCCGCGAGCTCGCGCGGGTGGTCGCTCACGTGCCCTGCAAGGTGAACCTCATACCCTTCAATCCGTTCCCCCAGTCGGGCTACGAACGCTCCAATATCGAGGACGTGGCGCGCTTTCGCGATGTCCTCGCGAACGCAGGTCTCACGACCACGGTGCGCAAGACGCGTGGCGATGACATCGATGCAGCGTGTGGTCAGCTCGCCGGCGAAGTGCAGGACAGAACGCGCCGGGAGCAGCGTCGACAGGCTCGCGTGGCGCTTAAAGCGAGCGTTGCGGACACAGAAGCGCGAGCCAGGGAGCGCATCGCATGAGACGCGCGGCGAGCGCGCTGGCTGCGCTGGCACTCGTCAGCGGCTGCTCGACGGCGCCGCAGGGCGAGCCCGCATTCAAGTCGGCGGTGACGACAACGGGCGTGGAAACCGAAACGACAACGCGTGCGCGGGTGCACACCGAGCTTGCAGGCGGTTACTTCGAGCTGGGCAACATGTCGGTCGCGCTCGAAGAAGTCAAAGAAGCATTGCGTTCCGACCCGAATTACGGCCCCGCTTACAACGTGGCCGGGCTGATTTACGCGGAGTTGAAGGAGGACCGCTACGCGAACGAGAATTTTCAGCGTGCGCTGCGCATCAATCCGCTGGATTCGGACGCCAACAACAATTTCGGACGTTTCCTCTGCGATCGCAAACGTGAAGAGGAAGCGATCAAATACTTTCAGGCTGCGTTGCGTAACCCGCTCTATCAGAACCCCGAGCGATCGTACGTGAATGCAGGGCTGTGCGCGCGGCGGCGCGGCGACACCGGGGGAGCGGAAGACTATTTTCGAAAAGCGCTGGAAGTGCGAGCGAACCAGCCGCAGGCGCTGTATCAGCTTGCCGATATCGCGTATGCGCGCGGCAGCTACGGCCAGGCCAAAGAACATCTGACGCGACTCACGCGCCTCACCGGGCCCAATCCAGAAATTCTGTGGCTCGCAATGCGCGTGGAACGCAGGCTCGGGGACCCGGCAGCAGCGGCTAGCTACCGCACGCAGCTGACCAAGAACTTTCCCGAATCGAAGGAAGCGAAAGCGGTGCTCGCCGGGCGCGACGAATGAGCGAAACCGGGTTTGCGAGAAGCGAAACTTCCGCGGGTGCCGTGCTCGCGGCCACACGCGAAGAGCTCAATCTCAGCGTGTACGACGTCGCACGCTACCTGAAAATTTCGCCTGCTCAGGTCGAAGCGCTGGAAGAAGGCGCGTACGAGCGGCTGCCCGGTCGTGTGTTCGTGCGTGGATTTCTGCGAAATTACGCCAAGTTTCTGGGCCTCGATGCGCAGCCTCTGTTAAAGAGCATCGAAGAAGAAATGCCTCAGCCGAAAGTGAGGGTGGAGCCGCCGCCGTCGCCTGAGGTCGTGATGCCGCACGGCGAGCCCGTGCGCTGGCCGCTGTACGCAGGATTCACCGCGATCACGATAGTCGGGGCGCTCGCGGTGTACGAATTCGGATTCAACGATGGGTCGCGGCCCGCACCCCGGGAGGAAGGCGTGAGCGCCGTCGCGCCTCCGACGCCCGGGGCGCCTTCGCCCGCGCCGCCGGTCGGTGCTGCGGGCGCAGTGCCGTCGAGCCCGCTGCCGTCCGTGCCCGAAGCTTCGATCGGCACGAGCACGCAAACGAGCGTTCCGAGCTCTTTGTCGGAGCCTCCCGGCGCGGAGCCTGCCAAAACCGCAATTCCTGGAGAGCGCGAACTCGCTTTCCGGTTCGAAGGCGAGTCGTGGGTCGAAATACGCGATCGCGACGGCAAGGTCATTTTTTCCAAATTGAATCGCGCCGGCAATGAAGAGCGCGTGCGCGGCATGCCGCCGTTCAAGCTCGTGATCGGCAATGCGCGCGGCGTGCAATTGAACTACGACGAGCAGCCGGTCGATCTCGCGCCTCACATCGCCGTGTCGGTTGCGCGGCTGACGCTGCAATGAAGTGTCTTCCTGCACACGGGCCGGCGCCGCGACGCCACAGTACCAGCACGCGCATCGCTCATGTCGAAATCGGCGGGGCTGCGCCTATCGTCGTGCAGTCGATGACGAACACCGATACCGCGGATATTGAGGCAACGGTGCAGCAGGCGGCTGCGCTCGCACGGGCGGGTTCCGAAATCGTGCGCGTAACCGTGAACGATTCCGACGCCGCGGCAGCCGTGCCTCATATTCGGGAGCGTCTCGACCAGCTGGGCGTGAACGTACCGCTCGTCGGCGATTTCCACTTCAACGGGCACCGACTCCTCACGCAACACCCGGCCTGTGCCGAAGCGCTGGCGAAGCTGCGTATCAATCCCGGTAACGTCGGCCGCGGCGCGAAGCGCGACGATCAGTTCGCGACCATGATCGAATTCGCGTGCCGCTTTGTGAAGCCCGTGCGCATCGGCGTGAATTGGGGCAGTCTCGATCCGGAGCTCCTCGCACGGCTGATGGACGACAATGCGCGCAGCGCTGAGCCGCAGGACGCTGCAGTCGTGACCCGCCGCGCGCTCGTCGCATCGGCGCTCGAGAGTGCGAAGCACGCCGAAGCGCTGGGCCTGCCTCACGAGCGCATCGTGCTCTCGTGCAAAGTGAGCGGCGTGCAGGATCTGATTGCGGTCTATCGCGATCTCGCTGCAAGCTGCGATTATCCGCTGCACCTGGGACTCACCGAAGCGGGAATGGGATCGAAAGGCATCGTCGCGTCGACTGCGGCGATGGGGGTTCTGTTGCAGGAAGGCATCGGCGACACGATACGCGTGTCGCTCACACCGGAGCCGGGCGGCGACCGCACGAAAGAAGTCCTCGTCGCCCAGGAAATTCTGCAGACCATGGGCCTGCGGTCGTTTGCGCCCATGGTGATTGCCTGTCCGGGCTGCGGTCGAACGACGAGCACGTATTTCCAGGAGCTCGCCGAAAGCATACAAAGCTATCTGCGCGCACAGATGCCTCTGTGGCGCACGCGCTATCCCGGCGTCGAGAACATGAACGTGGCAGTGATGGGCTGCGTCGTGAATGGCCCCGGCGAGAGCAAGCACGCCAACATTGGCATCAGCTTGCCGGGGTCCGGTGAGAACCCGGTAGCCCCCGTGTTCGTCGACGGGGTCAAGACCGTCACCCTCAAGGGCGACAATATCGCAGGCGAATTCCAGCGCATCGTAGAGCGTTACGTGCAGGAAAAATACACCGATGCTGCGTTGGCCGGCGACAAAGCCGAAGTATCCATGTCGGCCAGCAGCTAAAAGAAGCGCTGCACCTTTTTGATGACCAGAAATATACAAGCGGTCCGCGGGATGAACGACATCCTGCCGGACGAAGCCGAGTCCTGGCAGTTTTTCGAAGACACCGTGAGGAGCTGGCTTCGCAGTTACGGATACCGGGAAATCCGGATGCCGGTACTCGAGCGAACCGAGCTTTTCGTGCGCTCGATCGGGGAGGTGACCGACATCGTCGAAAAGGAGATGTACACCTTCGTCGACGAGCTGAACGGGGAGAGCCTCACTTTGCGTCCCGAGGGCACGGCCTCGTGCGTGCGCGCAGCGATCGAGCACAACCTGCTGTATGGCGGGCCGCAGCGACTATGGTACAGCGGTCCGATGTTCAGACACGAACGGCCCCAGAAAGGGCGCTACCGGCAATTTCATCAGTTCGGTGTCGAAGGGCTCGCATTTGCGGGTCCCGATATCGACATCGAGCACATCGTCATGTGCGCGCGGCTGTGGCGTCTGCTCGGCCTGAGTGAAATCAACCTCGAGCTGAACACCCTCGGGAGCGCGGATGCGCGCGCGCGCTATCGCATGCGCCTGGTGCGCTTCCTCGAGCAGAACCATGACGCGCTCGACCTCGATTCGCAGCGGCGCCTCACGAGCAACCCGCTGCGCGTCCTCGACAGCAAGAATCCGAGCATGCAGAAGCTCTTGAGCGATGCGCCGCGCCTTATCGACGATCTCGACGACGAATCGGGACAGCACTTCGAAGCGGTGCAGTCGGGCCTGCGCGCCGCAGGCGTTACGTTTCGCATGAACGAGCGTCTGGTGCGCGGGCTCGACTATTACAACCGCACGGTATTCGAATGGACGACCGACCGTCTGGGTGCGCAGGGAACAGTATGCGCAGGCGGGCGCTACGACGGACTGGTCGAGCAGATCGGCGGCAAACCCGCGCCCGCGTGTGGTTATGCGATGGGCGTGGAGCGGTTGCTTGCGCTCATGAGCGTCGAGACGCTGGCGCATACGGCACCGGACGTCTATCTGGTACGGCAGGGCGAGAGTGCATTGAAATACGGCGCGGCGGTCGCAGAGCGCCTGCGGGACGCGGGTTTGAGCGTCGCGCTGCATTGCGGCGGCGGCAGCTTCAAAGCGCAGATGAAAAAAGCCGATGCGAGCGGCGCGCGTTACGCCGTTATTGTCGGTGATGACGAAGCAGGCACGGACGAGTTGACACTGAAACCTTTGCGTGAGGAAGCTCAGCAGACCCGGCTTGCGCTTACAGCTGCGGTCGAGCGCATACGCGGCGCGTGAATGACGGATCGAGGCGATAGATATGGCTTATGACTTGGAAGAACAGGAACAGATCGATGCGATCAAAGCCTGGTGGAATCAATATGGCAATCTGGTGATGCTGGCTGCGATCGCCTGTCTCATCACGATCGGGGCCTTTCAGGGCTGGCGTTATTACCGGGTGCAGCAGGCCGAACGCGCGGCGACTCTTTTCAGCCAGCTCGATCAGGCGGAGCGCAACAACGAAGCGAAGCGCGTGCGCGACATCGCCGCTCAGATCATCGATAAGTACAGCGCCACGCCTTACGCCGCCATGGCTGCCCTGGCCGCGGCCAAGGCAAGCTATACGACCGGAGAGATGGAGGAAGCGAAGAAAAATCTGCAATGGGCCGCGGACAAAGCCAAGCAGGACGAAATGCGCGACGTCTCACGTCTGCGTCTGGCCGGCGTTCTGCTCGACGAAAAAAAATACGACGAAGCGTTGAAGCTTCTGTCCACGAAGACGACCGACACGTATGCGCCGCTCTACGCAGATCTCAGAGGCGACGTGCTGGCCGAGCAGGGCAAAGCTCCGGACGCGCGCGCCGCATACCAGCTTGCGCTCGAGAAAATCGATGCGAACAGTCCGTACCGGCGCGTGATCGAAGTGAAGCTCGACGCCTTAGGTGAAGCGAAATGAGACCCGGCGATACCCGTTACAGCCTGCCTGGCGCCGAAAGGCACTCAGGCGACTTCTTGCGCGCACACCCGCAGCGTTGCTGCCTGCTCGGCGCGTTGTTGGTCCTGTTGGCCGGCTGTTCGACGGTCGGCAACGTGTACGACCGCTGGTTCGGCAGCCGTCCTACGACCAAGCCCGCGCCGCTGGTGGCATTCAAGGCCACGGCCGAGGCGCGTATCGCATGGCAGGGCAATGTCGGTCCGGCAGAGAAGTCGATCTTTTTCCCGGCGGTAACCGGCGAGGTCGTGTATGCGACGGGTGCGGCGGGCCAGATCGTCGGCTTCGACAGGCAAAGCGGCAAAGCCGTGTCGCGGTTCAATGCGCCGCGTCTTTCAGCGGGTGTCGCAGCGAGCGGGACGCTGATCGTCGTGGGCACCGCGAGAGGTGAGGTTCTTGCGTTCGATCCGAGCGGCAAGCAGCTGTGGAAAGCTCAGCTCGCCGGGGAGGTGATTGCTCCCCCCGCCGTCGAAGGCCCGCTGGTGGTCGCGCGCACCGGGGATGGACGAATTTATGGTCTGGAGGCGCTCGACGGCAAACGCCGCTGGCTGTACCAGCGCGCGACCCCTGCATTGTCGTTGCGCAGCCATAGCGGTGTAGTGCTCGAGCGCGGAGCGATTTTTGCGGGTTTTCCCGGCGGCCGGTTGGTGGCGCTCGCTGCGGCCACCGGCACGGTCGGCTGGGACAGCGTAGTGGCCGTGCCGCGCGGAACGACCGAGCTCGAGCGCGTCGCCGATGTGATGGGGCTGCCCGTCGTTGAAGGCGATCGCGTGTGCGCCGTTGCGTACCAAGGGCGCGTGGCCTGTTTCGATGCGCAAAGCGGCGCGACGATCTGGGCGCGCGACGTGTCGAGCATAGCCGGCATGGATGCCGACCACAGGGGGTCTTACATCACGGACGACAAGAACGCCGTAGTCGCGCTCGATAAATCCAACGGCGCGAGCCTGTGGAAACAGGACAAGCTCTTCGGACGCGGCGTGAGCGCACCGCTCGCCTTCGGCCGCTTCGTGATCGTCGGCGACTTCGAAGGCTATGTTCACTTTATCTCGCGCGAAGACGGCTCGTTCGCTGCGCGTCTTGCGACGGATGGAAGCGCCATTGGAGCGCAACCCGTTGCGCTCGACGACAAAGCGATCCTCGTACAGACACGTAACGGCGGAGTTTTCGCTATTGCTGTGCAATAGCAATGCTGCCGATCGTCGTCATCGTCGGCCGGCCCAATGTCGGCAAGTCGACGCTTTTCAACCGCCTCACTCGCAGCCGCGACGCCATCGTTGCCGACGTGCCGGGCCTTACGCGTGATCGCCATTACGGCCGCGGGCGCATCGGACCGAAACCACATCTCGTTGTCGACACCGGCGGGTTCGAGCCTGTCGCGACCGAAGGCATCTATCACGAGATGGCGCGCCAGACCCGCCAGGCGGTCGACGAGGCCGATGTCATACTTTTCCTGGTCGACGCGCGCGCAGGGCTGACGGCGCAGGACCGGGTGATTGCGACTGAATTGCGTAAGAGCGGCCGGCGCATCCGCATTGTCGTGAACAAGGCGGAAGGCATGCGTCCCGAAGACGCCGCGGCCGAATTTTACGCGCTCGGCCTCGGCGATCCACTGACCATCTCGGCCTCGCACGGCGAGAACGTTAGCGATCTCATCGATTTTGCGCTCGCCGATTTTCCCGAAGCACACGAAGCGCGCGAAGAGCAGTCGACCCAGCCGCGCATCGCGGTCGTCGGCCGGCCGAACGTCGGTAAATCTACGCTCGTAAATGCGCTGATCGGCG
>DATLEF010000116.1:0-23033 GCA_035525455.1 Burkholderiales bacterium | reverse complement strand
GCACGCAGTCACGGCATAGAGATCGACGTCGAGCGCGCGCACCAGCATATTGCGGGTGAAAAGCTCAACTTGAAGATCGTTGCCGAATCACGTCTGGCTGCGCCAGGAAAGGCGTAGCTGCAGGAGGTCATCATGTCCCATCGCAAATCAGCAGCTGCAACGCTTATCATCGGCATGCTGGCACTTGGCGCATGCTCGACGCAGCCCACGCACGGCCCGGGCGGCATCGCTTACGATACGCAATCCCTGCCGGCCACCGCGGCAGGATCCACGATGAGCGGCGCGGGCGGTTCGGTATCGGGCGGCGCAGAGCCCGCCCAGAAAGAACAGCGCGGCAACACGCCCCCTGGAATGGACCGCGACGGCCACGGTCCGGCTGCAGGCGCCATCATCGACCCGACGGGTGCGGCGACCAGCCGCAAGCCGTATTAGCACCGACTGACCCTCATTTCGGGTATCTGGAAAAGCGCCGCATCGCGGCGCTTTTCATTTGTATCGGGCCCGGCGCCGCAGCTCAATCGCGCGCGGCTGCTTCGTGGCGTCACGTTCAGGTATCCTTTGATCGTGAAGACGGTCCCCACAGCGTGACCGCCTCGCGAACGAGGAACTGCGCATGGCCGGAGCAACGAATGCATGTGGCCCTGCATTTGCTTATGACGAATGGTTTTTGACCCAGCGAGCACGAACATGAAAGCAGCACTCGCACTTGCGCTCGCGTGTTTCGCATCGGCCGCAGCCGCGGTGGACACGAGCCCGGCAGCCGAGATCGCGCTCGACGGGTCGACGACGCTGTCGACTCCCGATACCCGCGTCCCAGCGGGGTCTGCCGGTCAGAATTACAAACTTTATCCCGACCTTCCGTCGCAGTGGGCAGCTCTCAAGGAACTGAAGGAAGGCCCTGGTCCCCTGAAAGAGGGTTCCGCCGCACCGGTATCGAAGCCCGCACGGCCTGATCTGTGGTCCGCAGGCAGCACTGGAAAGAGCTACGCGATTCCCGCACTCGAGATCATGGGTTTCGACCTGCTGCTCAACCAGTTCAACCGGCGCTACTTCGACTGTTGCGACTACGACACGAGCTTGTCGAGCGTCAGGCGCAATCTGCGCGGCCGCTGGGTCACCGACAACGATCCTTACACCGTGAACCAGCTGGGCCACCCCTACCAGGGTTCGATGTACCATGGCTTCGCGAGATCGGCCGGGCTCAATTATTGGGAATCGCTGGGCTATACGTTTGCCGGCAGCGTTTTCTGGGAGATCGCGGGCGAAACGACACCGCCGTCGAAGAACGACCAGATCGCCAGCGGCATCGCGGGCTCGTTCGTCGGCGAAGCGTTGTTCAGGATGTCCCAGCTCGTTCTCGAACAGGGCGGCGGCATGTCGCCCGCCTGGCGCGAGCTGGCGGCGGCCGCGATTTCTCCATCTACGGGATTCAACCGCTGGGCGTTCGGCAATCGTTTCGATGCGATTTACGACAGCCGCAATGCGGCCTATTACAGTCGCCTTGCAGTCGGGGTAACCCACGCGACCCAAAGTGACCCCGGCACCTCGACCAAGTCCAAGCCCACGGAAGCCATTGTCGACTTTTCGCTCGATTACGGTCTGCCGGGAAAGCCGGGCTATACCTACAAGCGGCCGTTCGATTATTTCAGCTTCCAGGCGACGGCTTCGAGCGCGAACGGTTTCGACAGCGTTCTCACGCGCGGCCTGCTCTTCGGCACCGATTACGACGTCGGCCGGAATTACCGCGGCGTCTGGGGCCTGTACGGCAGCTACGATTACATTGCGCCCCAGGTGTTCCGCATATCGAGCACCGCGCTGTCGCTCGGCACGACAGGGCAGTGGCTGATCTCGAAGTCGCTTGCGCTGCAGGGCACCGGCATGGTGGGTGCGGGTTATGCGAGCGTCGGCACCATCAACGGCGTCCGCGATCAGGACTATCACTTCGGCGTCGCACCGCAGGCACTTCTGGCACTGCGTCTCATATTCGGCGAGAAGGCTTCACTCGATTTGACCGCGCGCGAGTATTTCGTGAGCGACGTCGCCGCAGACCGCAACGGCCGCGGCGGCCATGACAACATCGCCCGCGCCGATCTCTCCTTTACAGTGCGCGTCCACAAACAACATGCGGTCGCAGTCAGATATTTGTGGTCCCGACGCGATGCGAACTACCCCGTCATCGGGGATCGCAGTCAGACCCGCGCCACGTTGGGCATCTTCTACACGCTGCTCGGTCACGACCGGTTCGGCGCATACGACTGGCGCGAATAAAGGCCTGATCGCAGGAAACCCGGCCGTTGCAGGGCGCGTGGCCCCACCCGATAATGTCGCGCAGTCGACACGTCACGCCGGGGATTCATGAAGCTCAGCCGTTTGCTTGTTGCAGCATCGCTTGCGCTCCTCGCTTCAATTGCACTTGCGCAATATCCCAACAGGCCCCTAAGGCTGATCGTGCCGTTTCCGCCGGGCGGTGCGGTCGACATCCTCGGACGCGCGATCGCGATGAATGCGCGCGAAGCGCTGGGGCAGACCATCGTGATCGACAACCGGCCCGGGTTCGGCGGCGCCGTCGGCTCCGAAATCGCCGCGCGCGCGACGCCGGACGGCTATACCCTGCTGATGGGCTCGACCTCGACGATCTCGATCAACCCGGCACTGGTCTCGAAGCTCGCATACGACCCGGTCAAGGATTTTGTGCCGATCACGCAGGTCGCGTTCGTGCCGCATCTGCTCGTTTCGAGCACGTCGGTTCCGGCAACCACGCTCAAAGAATTTATCGCTTACGCGAAGTCGCGGCCGGGCCAACTGGCGTACGGGTCCGCGGGCAACGGCACCCCGCATCACATCGCGCTCGAAATGTTCAAGCAGATGACCGGTGTCGACCTGCTTCACGTGCCGTACAAAGGAACGGCGCCCGCAGTAATCGATCTGCTGGCTGGGCGGATTGCATGCATGTCATCGGAAGTCCTCGCGGTGCTGCCGCATGTACGCGCCGGGAAGCTCCGTGCGCTCGGCATTGCGACGTCCGCACGCAACCAGGTGGCGCCTGACATTCCCACCGTCTCCGAAGCCGGCTTACCGGGTTTCGAGGTGACGTCGTGGTACGGAATACTTGCGCCTGCGGGCACGCCCCGCGAAATCACTGCGCGGCTGGCGCGCGACATCGCAAAGTCGCTGGGAACCGCGGATATGCGTCAGCGCTTTTCCGACCTCGGCGCGACGCCCGTCGGCAGCACGCCGCCGGAATTTGCGGGGTTCATCAAGCGCGAAGGCGCGAAATGGGCCAAAGCAGTCAAGGATTCAGGTGCGCGAGTCGATTGACTGACGTTAAAGAAAGCCACACCTATGAAACGAGACGCGACAACCACTCTTAATACTCGCAGGCTTTCGAACGCGTTCGGAATCGAAGTCCTTGGTATCCACTTGAAGGACGCGCTATCCGACGAGACGATCGCGGAGATACGAAAGCTCTGGAGTGAGTACGGAATAGTCCTGCTGCGCGGACAGGACATCAGCCCGCAGCAGCTGATCGCCTACAGCCGGCGCTTTGGGGAGCTCGATCTGCACGAGACACTCGCGCCTTTCCGCCATCCGGATTACGCGGAGCTCTTCGTGGTCTCGACGATTCCCGTGGACGACAAGCCTTCCGTAAGCGAAAACGTCGGGCGGCACTGGCATTCGGACCTCTCGTATACCGTGCGTCCTCCGCTCGGCTCTATTTTCCATGCGCTCGTCCTGCCCGAAGTGGGCGGCGACACGATGTTCACCAGCATGCATGCGGCCTACGACGCGCTTTCGGACACGATGAAGAAGATGATCGAAGGACTGGAAGCGGTACACGACTACATGGGCGTCGAGAACATGAAAAAGCGCGACCCCAAGCTCGTAGCGCGGTTGCGCGAGCTGAATCCGCCGATTGCCCAGCCGCTGGTGCGCGTGCATTCCGAGACCGGCCGTAAAGCGCTTTACCTGAGCGAGCAGATGACCAAGCGCATCGTCGGCATGACCGAGCGCGAATCGATGCCGCTGCTCCGATTCCTGTTCGAGCACTCGGTCGATCCGCTCTTCACGTATCGGCACAAGTGGCAGCCCCACGACATCATCATGTGGGACAACCGCAGCACCATGCATCTTGCGCTCTCGGACTTTGCACCGGGGGCGCATCGCTACTGCATGCGCACCACGATACTCGGGCAGCCGAGCGGCTACGTCGTAAATCGCTGAAACCCGTTCTAACGACTACGCGCGCGCAGCCACTTCAGCACCCACCGCGTCCTCGGTGTCGGCGCCTGCGCCCGTTTCGTACGTCGACACCGGGGGACAGCTGCACATGAGGTTTCGATCGCCATAGATGTTGTCGACGCGCGCGACCGGCGGCCAGTACTTGTGCTCGCGCAGATTGGGCAGCGGATAAGCCGCGACGCTGCGCGAATACGGATGTGTCCACGTGTCGGCGGCGACCATCTCCGCCGTGTGCGGTGCATTCGTCAGCGGATTGTCCGTTTTATCGAATACGCCGCTCTCGACTGCCGAGATCTCCTTGCCGATCGCGATCATCGCGTCGATGAAACGATCGAGCTCGCGCTTCGATTCGCTTTCGGTGGGCTCCACCATGAGCGTTCCAGGCACCGGAAAGGACATCGTCGGTGCATGGAATCCGTAATCGACGAGGCGCTTCGCGATATCCTCATTGGAAATTCCGGAACGGGTCCTGATCTCGCGCAGGTCAAGTATGCACTCGTGCGCGACGAGACCGTTCGATCCGCGATAGAGCACGGGATAATGCGTCGCCAATCGTGCGGCAATGTAGTTGGCATTGAGGATTGCCACCTGCGTCGCACGTAACAGACCCGGCGCACCCATCATCGCGACATAGGCCCAGCTGATCGCCAATATGCCGGCACTGCCGTAGGGCGCAGCGGCGACGGGACCCACGGCACCCGGCGTGGCCGTTTTCAGCGGGTGGCCCGGAAGAAACGGCGCCAGGTGCGCGCGCACTGCGATCGGGCCCACACCGGGACCTCCGCCGCCGTGAGGGATACAAAACGTCTTGTGCAGATTGAGGTGCGAGACGTCCGCCCCGAATTTGCCGGGTGCGGCGACGCCGACCATCGCGTTCAGATTGGCGCCATCGAGATAGACCTGGCCGCCGTGCCGGTGCACGATCTCGCAGATCTCGACGATGCCCGGCTCGAAAACGCCGTGCGTCGAAGGATACGTGACCATGAGCGCAGCGAGTGTCGCGCTGTGGCGCTTCGCCTTCTCTTCGAGGTCCCGAATATCGACGTTGCCCTCCGCATCGCATCCCACGAGCACAACCTGCATGCCTGCGAGCGCCGCCGAGGCCGGATTCGTGCCATGTGCAGAAGAAGGAATGAGCACCGCGATGCGCGCATGATCGCCGCGCGATCGATGGTAAGCGCGAATTGCGAGGAGCCCCGCGTATTCACCCTGTGCTCCGGAATTGGGCTGGAGCGAGACGGCATCGTATCCGGTGCACGCTTCAAGCATGCGCTCGAGCGAGCCGATCAGCTCGAGATAACCCTGCACCTGGTAGGCCGGAGCGAAGGGATGGATGTTCGCAAGCTCGGGCCACGAGATGGGCATCATCTCGGTCGTCGCGTTGAGCTTCATCGTGCACGAACCGAGCGGGATCATCGTACGGTCGAGCGCGAGGTCTTTGTCCGCCAGCGCGCGCAGATAGCGCAGCATTTCGGTCTCGGAGCGATAGCGGGAGAAAACAGGATGCCGTAAACAGGGCGCGGTACGAACAAGCTGCGCGGGCAGGAGGGTGCCCGCTGCGAGGCCTGAGCGGGCATGCCTCGAGTCGCCGCGTTCCGTATCGAACGAGCCCGAGGCGGCCGCGGTAAAAATCTGCACGAGCGCCTGCATATCGGCTGCCGATGTGGTCTCGTCGAGCGCAACCCCGAGCGTACGCGCATCTATTCGCCGCAGGTTGATGCGCCGTGCGAGCGCGCGCCCGACTATCTCCGCGGTGTGATGCGCTGTGTCGATCGTCAAGGTATCGAATGCGTGTGCGTTCACGACGCGCAATCCGGCGCTAGACAGCGCACGAGCGAGCTCCGCGGTGTAGCGAGCGACGCGCATCGCGATCGCGCGCACGCCTTCAGGTCCGTGATAGAGCGCATACATGCTTGCCATCACCGCGAGCAGCACCTGCGCCGTGCAGATGTTGCTCGTCGCCTTTTCGCGCCGGATGTGCTGCTCGCGCGTGGCAAGCGCAAGCCGCAGTGCGGGCTTGCCTCGTGCGTCCACCGATACACCGACCAGTCGACCCGGCATCGTACGTTTGAAGGCGTCTTTGCACCCGAGATACGCCGCATGGGGTCCGCCGAAACCCATGGGCACTCCGAAGCGTTGAGTCGTGCCCACGCAGATGTCGGCACCCCACTCCCCCGGCGGCGCGATCAGCGCCAATGCCAGCAGATCGGCCGCAACGGCAACGAGGGCGCCCCGCTCGTGTGCCTTGACGACGAAATCGCGGTAATCGTTGATGGCGCCATCCGCTGCGGGATACTGCAGCAGGTAGCCGAAGGCGTCATGATCCAGGAGCTCGGTGTCGCGCGCGACGACGACTTCGAATCCAATGCACTCGGCGCGCGTTCTGACCACGGCAATCGTCTGCGGGAGACACCCGGCGGAGACGACGAAGCGCTCGGTCCGGGATTTTGAGTTGCGGCGGCACATCGCCATCGCTTCGGCGGCTGCCGTCGCCTCATCGAGCAGCGACGCGTTCGCGACGTCCATCGCCGTCAGCTCGCAGACCATCGTCTGGAAGTTGAGCAGCGCTTCGAGCCGGCCTTGGGAAATTTCGGATTGGTATGGCGTATATGCCGTGTACCAGGCCGGGTTTTCGAGCACGTTGCGCTGAATGACGCCAGGCGTGTGCGTGCCGTAATACCCCATGCCGATGTAGCTCTTGAAGATCTTGTTGCGGGTCGCAATGCGCTTCAATTCGGCCAATGCCTGCGGCTCGGTGAGCGGCGGCTGCAAATCGAGCGGGGTTTCGAGCGCGATCGAAGACGGCACTGCCTTGCGCACGAGCTCCTCGAGGCTCGAGACGCCGATCGCCCCGAGCATCGCCTGCTCTTCCCGCTCGTCAGGGCCGATATGCCTGCGCGCGAACGAATCGAATTCGATTGAATGCATCAACAACCTCGTTTACTCATCTCTAAATAAGCGCCTTGCCATGGCGTACGAAACGCGGCTTCACGATGAGCGCGCGCAGAGCCTGGTTCCTGACGCTCACGCGAACGGTGTCGCCGATGCGCGCCGTAACGGGCAAGCGTGCCAGAGCGATCGAGCGCCGCAGCGTGGGCGCGTAGCCTCCGCTGGTGATGACGCCGGCTCCGCCGTCGCACTCGATAGCCTGGTGCGACCGCAGCACACCCTGATCGGAAAGCACGAGGCCCAGCATCTGAAAGCGCTGCGGTCTGCCGAGCAGCGCCGTCTTTCCGCAGAAATCGCGATCGGCTTTCGTGTCCACTGTCCAGCCGAGCCCGCACTCGTACGGCGTCACGGTTTCATCCATGTCCTGCCCGTACAGATGCATACCGGCCTCCAGGCGTAACGTGTCGCGCGCACCCAGACCGCACGGCTGCACGCCAGCCGCGTGAAGCGCTCGCCACAAATCGATGGCCTCTGCAGCAGGCATGACGATCTCGAAACCGTCTTCGCCGGTGTAGCCGGTGCGCGCGATCATCGCTGATCCATGCCATGACGCTTCGAACGATTCGAGGTGCGCGCTTGCTTCACGGCTGCCGGGAAAAGCCGACCACACGCGCTCGCGTGCGTCAGGACCCTGCACGGCGATGATGCAGAGCGTTTCGGCTGCCGTGATCACCACGTCGTGATGATGCGAGGCCGCCAGCTCGCGCATCCACGCGATGTCCTTTTCGCCTGTGGCTGCGTTCAGTACGAGCCGGTAGCGATCGTCACCCAGGAAATAGACGATGAGATCGTCGAGTATGCCGCCATCGTCCGCGAGCACACACGAATACAGGGCACGTCCGCGGCTCTCGAGCTTGCCGACGTCGTTCGAAAGCGCGTAGCGCAGCAATGCACGCGCGCCGGGGCCTTCGACCTCGGCGACCCGCATGTGTGAGACGTCGAACATGCCGGCGTCCGAGCGCACTCGCGCATGCTCCTCGAGCTGGGAGCCGTAATGCAGCGGCATCTGCCAGCCGGCGAAATCGACCAGTTTCGCGCCGAGCTCGACGTGAAGCGGATGAAGCGGTGTGACCTTCGACATGTACTCACCGCCCGCCGATCAGCCGGTGCAGGGCTTTGGCGAAATCGGTGTTGTCCATGTAACCGCGAAAGTGCGACTCGCCCGGCCCCATCGCGCCGACAACCACAGGCTCCGTCGTGTGACCAGTCGTGCCCCAATAAAACCCGGTCTGGCGCGCAATCATACGGCCGAGAAGACCCTGCGGAATCGTAGTGACGTTGCGCTCGATGGTCTTCTGCTCGAGTATCGCCGCGCGCAAATCGGAGTCGAGCTTGAAGTCGGGGAAATGCTCGGCCACGACCTTGTCGAGCACCTCAGCGGTCGGTTTTTTTCCAATCAGCTCCGCCGCCTTGTCGAGTGAAATCCTGATGCGGTTTATCCGTTCGAGGTGATCTGCGCCGGGATAAAAACGATTCTTGCTCGACAGAGACGAAAGATCGATGAGCGCGTAGCTCCAGCTCAGTCCTCCGGTTTCGTGATCGCCCGTGACGATGATCAGCGTATCGGGATTGCGTTTTCTGAATTCGAGCGCGACCTGCACGGCATCGTCGAACGCCCAGAGATCGCGCATCAGCGCCGCCGCGTCGTTTCGATGTCCCGCAGTATCGATGCTTTCGTTCTCCACGAACAGCACGAAGCCATTGGGGCTGTTCGCGGACAATACGCGCAGTGCGGCGGCGGCCATTTCAGCCGTCGAGGGTTCCTGCTTCGGATCGCGATCGATCTCCAGATCCATGTCGTCGTCGGAGAAAAGCGCGAGGAGCCGCCGCCCGGCCGCAGTCTTCAAGGCCGCGGGATCCTGAACAACCTGGTAGCCCTTGACAGCGAATGCCGCGATGACGTCCTGCCCGTCGGCTCTTTTTCCTCCGGGCTTTCCCTTTGGCAGAAAGAAATCGCGCCCGCCGCCCATGAGCACGTCGGGCTCGAGCGCAAGGTACTGATCGACGATTTCCTGCGAGTCACGCCGCGAATTGGCGTGCACGCTGAAACCCGCAGGTGACGCGTCGTAGACGGTGGCGGTGGTGACGAGACCGATGCGTTTACCGCGCGCTTTCGCCGCCTCCATCACGGTAGTCACCGGTTTTCCGTCGGGCGTCGTTCCGATCATGCCGTTGTTGGTTTTGTAGCCGGTCGACATCGCCGCCGCAGCAGCTGCGGAGTCGGTCACCGCCGAGTCGGCGGAATGCGTCGTCAGCAGGCCGATCGTTCCCTCTTTGAAAACGACATCGGTCACCGCATACGATCGATTCCGTAATGCACGGCTCGTGTAGCGTCCGAGCTCCCATTGCGTAGCCGCCGCGCCGTCACCAAAAAGGATGATGATGTTCTTTGGTGTACCTGAGCGCTGCACTTCCGCAACGCCCTGCACATTCGCGCAGGCACCGAGCAGCGCGAACGCAGCGATGACAAAAGCAGCGCGCGCCGCGCTGTGCCAGAGAGATCGCGTAAGCAGTGTAAGCATGTTTGCTCCTCCGTCGAGTACGCCACAGAGGGAAACCAAGTTTTCCTCCGTGACCTCCTTTCCTTCGGCTCGCTACTGTTCTGTCCGCGTGCCTCTGACTTCTGCCCGCTGACTCCTGACTTCTATCCTTATTCGAACTTGGCGCCCGAAGTCTTCACGACCTGGGCCACGCGCGCATGCTCTTTACGGATGTGCGACGCAAATTCCGACGGCGTGCCGCCCACCGGGATCACGCCTTCGTTACCCAGGCGATTCTGGATTTCGGGCGTTCGCGTCGCGGCAGCGATCTCGCGCGCCAGCAGGTCGACGATCGCGCGATCGGTACCGGCGGGGGCGAGGATGCCGTACCACGAACCCGCCTCGTAATCGCGAACGCCAGCTTCGGCCACCGTGGGTATTTCAGGCAGCGCGCGTGAACGCTTCGCACCCGTGATCGCGATCGGGCGCAAGCGGTTGGCTTTGACATGCGGCACCATAGCAACCGCGCTCGAAAACATGACTTGCACCTGCCCGCTCAGGAGATCGGTGGTGGCAGGTCCGAGGCCTTTGTACGGCACATGCGTCATGTCGGTGCCCGTCATCACTTTGAAGAGCTCGGTCGCGAGATGAGTCGAGCTGCCGACGCCGTTCGAGGCGTAGTTCAGCTGGCCGGGTTTCGCTTTCGCAAGCGCGATGAGCTGTTTCACCGACGTCACGGGCAGCGAGGGGTGCACAACGACCAGCAACGGCGCGGTCGCGATCAGGCTCACCGGCTCGAAATCCTTGAGCGGATCGTACGGGACTTTCTTCTGCACGTTGGGAATGATCGCGAGCGTTGCCACGTTCCCGAGCAGCAGCGTGTAGCCGTCAGGCGGCGACTTGGCCACGTTCTCCGCGCCAATCAGCCCACCTGCGCCGGCGCGGTTGTCGACGAGTAACTGCTGCTTGAGTGTCTGCGACAGTCGCTGGCCGATCAAGCGCGCAATCGTGTCATTGCCGCCGCCTGGCGCCTGCGGCACGACGAGGCGGATCGGCTTCGCCGGATAAGTCTGCGTCCAGCCCACGCACGAAAACACCATCGCTGCTGCGACGATGAAAGCTCGGTCGATATTTTTGTGTCGCACTTCACTCCTCCAGTTTTTTGTGAATTCACGGCTCGCGCTTCTGCCGACCTTCGAGCTCCTCCCAGCGCGCGAGACACTGCATCAATTCGCTTTCGATCGAACTATAGCGCTGTTGCAGCGCGTGCACGCGCTCGGGCTCGCCTTTGTAGAGCGCGGGACCGCCAAGCTCGCGCGTGATTGCTGTTTGCTCGCGCTCGAGCGCCGCAATCGTATCGGGCAAGGCTTCGAGCTCGCGCGTCTCCTTGTAGCTCAATTTCACCAATCTCGGCTTGTCGCGGGCCGGTATTGCGGCACCAGGACTCTCGGTCTTCGGCGCCTGCACTTTAGGCACCGACTTCACGCGCTGCCGCAGCCAGTCGGAATAACCGCCCGCATACTCTCGCAGCACGCCCTCGCCTTCGAATGCGATCACCTGCGTGACGACATTGTCGAGAAACGCACGATCGTGGCTCACCAGAAATAGCGTGCCGGAGTATTCCTGCAGCAGCGCTTCGAGCAGCTCGAGCGTCTCGATGTCGAGATCGTTCGTCGGTTCGTCCAGCACGAGCACATTCGCCGGCCGTGAGAAGAGCCGCGCGAGCAGCAGGCGGTTTCGCTCGCCGCCCGATAATGCAGAAACTTTCGCGCGTGCCCGCTCCGGGCGAAACAGAAAATCGCCGAGATAGCTCATGACGTGCTTGCGCGTGCCTTCGATCTCGATGTATTCGGCGCCCTGGCTGATGGTGTCGACGAGCGTCGCCTCTTCATCGAGCTGCTCGCGCAACTGATCGAAATACGCGACAGCGAGCCGTGTGCCGCGCCGGATCGCGCCGCTATCGGGCTCGAGCTCGCCCACGAGCAGCTTGAGGAGCGTCGTCTTGCCCGAGCCGTTGGGACCGATCAACCCGATCCTGTCGCCTCGCAAAATGCGCGTAGTGAAGTCCCGGACTACGGTTTTTTCGCCGAACGCCTTCGAGACATGGCGCATCTCGACCACCATCTGACCCGAACGGTCGCCCTGCCCGACCGCAAAGGTCACCTGACCCACTCGGTTTCGGCGCGCAGCGCGTTCGCGTCGCAATTGTTCCAGATGGCGCACGCGCCCTTCGTTGCGCGTGCGGCGCGCTTCGATGCCTTTGCGTATCCACGTTTCCTCCTGCGCGAGCAGCTTGTCGAAGCGCGCGTCGGCGAGCGCTTCGGTATTGAGCATCTCCTCCTTGCGGCGCTGGTACTCGCTGAATTTTCCGGCAAAGCTCAAGAGCGTGCCGCGGTCGAGCTCGATCACGCGCGTTGCAACTTCTTCGAGAAAGCGCCGGTCGTGGGTCACGAAAAGAACTGCACCTGAATATAAGCGCACCAGTTCCTGCAGCCATTCGATGGCCGCGATATCGAGATGATTCGTCGGCTCGTCGAGCAGCAGCGCTTCAGGCTCGCTCGCCAAGGCTTTCGCCAGCGCCACGCGCTTGCGCAATCCGCCGGAGAGCTCGCCGACGATTTGCTCGGCAGGTAAAGCGAGGCGGTCGATCAGCGCCTCAACGCGAGAATTGATGCGCCAGCCGTCTGCGTGCTCCAGCTCGTGCTGCAGCTCGTGCAACCGATCGAGATCGGCAGCCGCGGCGGCGGCGGCGTGAGAGAGTGTGTGATGCTCGACCAGCATCTGCTGCAGCTCGCCGAAACCGGCGGCCACGGCCTGGAACACGGTGTGACGCGGCTCGAGCTGCGGCTCCTGCGGCACGAAAGCGATGCGCAGACCCGGTGTGCGGCGGACGGCGCCTTCGTCGAGCGCCTGCGCGCCGGCGAGGACCTTGAGCAGGCTGGTCTTGCCGCTGCCGTTGCGGCCGATCAGCGCGACGCGCTCAAAGCTATCGAGCGCGAAATCAGCGTGTTCGAGCAGCGGCGCATCGCCGAAGGCGAGCGACGCCTGGTCAAGCGTGATGAGAGGCATGCAGGGCTGGAAGTGCGGCTAACGATCACCGTCATGCCGGAGCTGATCCGGCATCCAGCGTCTTCGAACGCCGCTAGATTCCGGATCACTTCGCGCAGCGCGCGGTCCGGAATGACGCAATGTTGTGCAATGAACTACTGATAAGACACTAGTTCTTATCGCTCGTGCCCGTAACGGCATGCGCTGCGCCTTTGACGGCGGAGCCTGCGATACTGGCGCCCGTACTGACGATGGTTCCCGCGACGGAAACGGTGGTCGACACAGCCGTGCCTGCGACCGACAGGACTGTGCATCCGCTGCATGCCAGGACGCTCAGCACGAGCGCGCAAATCTGCTTCATCGTGAAATTCCGTAATCGTTCTGCCGCACGATGGTGCGGTCCACGACTATAGCCGAAACGGCTTCCGGCCGGTATCCCAGGGTCAGGGAACCTCTGAACAAGTCCCGTTCCTTACAACCTCAGACCGCCCGGCTTGGCCGGGGCACGCTCGTTCGGCACGGCGCCCGCTTTGTCGAGGAGCTCCTGACTCACGAGCATCGGCGCATTGAAGTGAACGGCCAACGCAATCGCGTCCGAGGATCGGCTGTCGAACACTTTAGCGGTGCCGCGCATGAGCACGGTCAGGTCTGCGTAGTAAGTCGCTCCTTTGAGCATGATCACGACGCGCGTAACCTTGCCCTCGAACGCTTCGAGAACCGTACGCATGAGATCGTGCGACAGCGGCCGCGGAAATTTTTCGCCCGTCAAAGCGCCCTGGATCGACTCGGCCACGACCGCATCGACGAATATCGGAATTGCCTTGTCCTGCACTTTGAGCAGCACGACCGGGCCTGCGACCGAGCCGCGGACTTCGACCTGCTCGACGCGCACCAGGCCGGCGTCGGCGGTACGCTGCGCGTTCGCCTGTGCGCCGGCCGGGCACGCGGGGAATAACCAAGCGAGCGTGAGCGCTGCTCCGAATGCTGCACCGGGTCGTGCCATAACCGTCTCCTTCAACGCCCTGCGAACGCGGGCTTGCGCTTCTCCATGAACGCGGTACGGCCTTCGATGAAATCCTGGCTCGCGAAGCAGGCTTCGACGAGGCTTTGACAGAGCTCCAGATCGCGCTCGCCCGGGTTCTTGCGCATCTCGATGAGACAGCGTTTTACGGCGGCGAGCGTGAGCGGCGCATTGCCCGCCATCGTCTTCGCGTAATCCAGAACGTACTGCTCGAGGTCAGCAGCCGGAAGCAGACGGTTGATGAGGCCCATCTGCAATGCTTCTTCAGCGCTGAACTGACGTCCGGTGTAGAAGATCTCCGCCGTAAACGACGGGCCCACGATGTCGGAAAGACGCTGCAGGCCCGAGTAGGCGTAGCCGACGCCGAGCTTCGCAGCAGGAACGCCGAAGCGAGATCCTTCGGCTGCGATGCGCAGGTCGCAGCCGAGCGCGACGCCAAGGCCGCCACCCATGCAATAGCCGCGAATCATGGCGATCGTGGGCTTGGGGCATTCGCGGAGCGCGCGGTTCGCAACTTCCGAGCGCTTGTCGGATTCCTTCACCAGCTCGGGTGTCGAGCGAAATTCTGCGAATTTCGAGATGTCCGCCCCCGATACGAAAGCCTTGTCGCCTTCGCCTTTGAGTATCACCACCCGCACTTCCGGATCGGTTGCGTAGCTTTCGAGCGTAGTGCCCATCGACACAACCATCTCTGGCGTCATCGCGTTGCGCCGCTCCGGTTGATTGAATATCACCCAGCCGATGCCGTTTTCCTTGCGCGCGATCAGCTTTTCAGTCGTGCTCGGTGTGCTCATGGATGCTCCTTTCAGGTTCGATGCGTGGAATGGATGGATTACCGGGAACTGGCTCAAAAAATGCTGGGATCAATTATGACATTGCATTCGGCCACTGTTACGCTTAGTTTTCGGGTTTGAAGCGCGCGCTACACGCGCGGTCCGCCGTTCACAGGAGCTGACAGATGAAGCGCATGACATGGATGGTGGCGTTCGCTGCGGCAACTGCCGCATCAGCTTACGCGCAGCAGACGTACGAACCGACGGTCCCGAGAGGCTTGTCGGAATCGAGGGTCGAACCGTCTGGAACGCTTGCCCCGCCCGTTCAGCCGCTGGTCGCGCCTGCTGTCGCGGTGGAGCCCGCAGTGCCGCAGCTCGCGATGAATGTCCGGCGGCATCAGCGAGACGCTGACGCGCGGCAATGCCTGCAGCTTGCGACCAACGTGCAGGTACACCGATGCGCGGAACGCTATCGCTCGCATGCATCGCGCGCGCAGGTGTCGAAAGCTGCATTGAAGAAAACAACGGCGCCCGCCACCGCGAGTGCGGTCGTGCAGGAAAAAGTAGTTGTGCAGTCGAAGACCGGGGAGCCGCCGAAGCCTGTTGAGACGGCGAAGATACTTGCACCTGCGCCCGTCGTAGCAGCCCCTCCGGGTTCGGTAACCATAACGACGTCGAAAACTACTGTAACGACGACGCAGCCCGCGCCTAAGCCCGTCGAACCGGTGAAAACAACGAAATAGCAGCGTGCCTGCTAGCGCGATACGAGCCTGAGCGCTGCCGCCTCAGCGTCGCTCATCGTGAGCGCGTGCCACACGAGCATGGCCGTAGTGCGTGCGGCGGCAACCATTTCCCCGCGCTGAACTTTGTCGCGCGTGTCACCGCGCGTGAGAATGTAGCGCACGTTGCACTCGGGCCGGTCGAAGCCCGCGACCAGACGGAACGCCGGGATACCGTGGCGCGCGAAGTTGTAGTGATCGGAATTCGCCATCATCGGTTGATAGGTCCCCAGCTCGATGCCGGATTCGCGCGCGATCCTGCTCACCCAGCGTTCGAGCTCGGGGAACTCGCTGGTGAGCGCCGTCAGGTGGGTATCGCCGCCGACCGTATCGAGATTCACATTCAGCGCGATTGCCCTGCGATCAGCGTCGCTCATCCCGTCCAGATATTGCCTCGAGCCCGCCAACGCCCATTCTTCGGCGCTGAATAGGCAGACGCGAAGGCCGCGCGCAGACGACGCCAGGTGCGGAAGCACGGCGCGCGCTATGGCGAGCGCAACAGCGACGCCGGTGGCATTGTCCATCGCGCTTTCCGCGAGATCATGCCCGTCCACGTGAGCGCTGAGGACGACCCACTGCGGGCTCTTTCCGGGCAAGTCGAGTGTCAAGACATCGGTTTCGCCTGCATAGTCTTCGCCGCGAACGGCGATCCGCGCGCGCACACCTGACGCGGCGGCGGAAGCAAGCCGCAAGGCAGATTCGTAATCGGTCCCAACCGCAGGAACGCCCTGCTGTCCCCCGCGGCCCGAAGATCCTGCGACCGGGCCCGCGCCCGGGTGCGGATTGGCGATGATGAAACCGGCCGCGCCGCGTTCGGTCGCCCAGGTGAGCTTGCGCCTGCGATGGATGTGCGCGGTGCTGAACGGGTACTCATGCCGCACCAGCGCGAACCGGCCCGCGACGGCGGAGGCATGGCGTTCGAAATCGTCCGGCGTGCCGCGGCCGAGATCGCACACTTCGGCAGAGACCCCATCAGCACCGGTCGATTGCGAACCGAGTAGTGGATTGCACGCGAGCGCGGTGCCGTCTTCCAGCGTAAGCGATGAGTCATGGAGGCGCCACGCGGCATACGGTATGGCTGCGACGCGCACGTCGCGGCCTATCGCTGGGAGGCCCTGCTGCGCAAGCGTCAAGGCGTTGGCTTCGCTCGTCGAGCCCGCGCGGCGTCCGCCGCAATCGCAAAGCGCGACGAAATCCGACCACAGCACAGTATCCGAGTCGAGTGCGCTGAGTATCTGTTCGAGCTGCTGTCCGGCCATTTTCGTTGCGCGTTATTCGGCCTTGATGCCCGCGTCTTTCACCACTTTCGCCCAGCGCTTCAAGTCCGAACCGAGCAGCGCGCGGAACTGTTCGGGCGAATTGGTGCGAGGCTCGACTGCGAGTGCCGCAAAGCGCTCGCGCAAATCGGGCGCTGCGAGCGCCTTGGCGATCGCGTCGTGCAGCTTCTCGACGATCGGCCGCGGCGTCGCCGCAGGCGCCATCACGCCCCACCAGTGCTCGAAGACCATCCCGGGGACGCCGCTCTCCTCGAAAGTCGGCACGTCTGGAAACGCCGGCAAACGTTTTGCGCTCGTGACGCCCAGGATACGCAGCCGGCCCGATTTGGCGAATGGCGCCGCAGTCGCCATCGAGGTGAATGTCACGGGAACCTGGCCCCCAACGACGTCGGTCAACGCGGGTCCCGCACCTTTGTACGGCACGTGTATAAGCCGAATGCCGGCGTGGCTTTGCAGCAGCTCTGCGGCAAGATGGGTCGTCGCGCCCGTGCCGCCGGATGCGATCGAAATCTTGGCGGGCTGGGATTTCGCGAGTGCGATGAAGTCCTTGACGCTCTGGACACCCAGCGAAGGATTCGCGAACAGAAACATCGGGGAGACGCCGATGACCGTCACGGGCGAAAAATCGCGAACCGGATCGTAAGGCACTTTCGCGTGGATGCTCGGATTGATCGTGTGCGGCATGTCGGAAAGAATCAGCGTGTAGCCATCGGGCGTCGCTTTTGCCGCGACATCGGTCCCGATCATGCTTCCCGCACCGGGTCTGTTGTCGATCACGAAGCTCTGACCCAGCGCATCGCCGAGCTTCTGTCCCAGCGCGCGCGCGAGCACGTCCGAGCTGCCGCCTGGCGCGTAGGGCACGATGAAGCGCACGAACTTGTTCGGATAGTCCCCGCTGCGTGTCTGAGCAAAACAAACGAGCGCGGGAGTCGCGAGCAGCAGGAAAAGAAAAACTCTATTGCGCATGCGAATCTCCAGTTCGACACCGCGATTATGGGCCATGAGCTGTCGCAACCTATAGATGGGGCCACCGAGCCGCGGCTACAGCGGACCGCCTGCGTGCACCTGCGCGCTATAGAGCTTGCGAACGGTCGCTATCGTGTCCGCTTCTTCCGCGCTTTTGTCAGGCCGATAGCCTCTCACGCGCGCGAAGCGCAGCGCGAGACCCCCTTCGTATTGCGAGCTTTCCTGAATCTCGTTGAACGCGATTTCGACCACCATTTCGGGCCGCAGATAGACGGTCCAGCCGTCGCGGCCCGCTTCGAGCTTCTGGAACTCGGCGGTCTGCCATTCGAGCATCTGGTCGGTGAGCCCTTTGAAAGTCTTGCCGAGCATGACAAAACCGGCGTTCGCGGGATCGCGGGCACCGAGATGCAGATTCGAGAGCCAGCCGCTGCGGCGGCCGTGTCCCCATTCGGCCGCAAGTACGACGAGATCGAGCGTGTTGGCGCGCTTTATCTTGATCCAGCCCGCCCCGCGCCGTCCCGCTTCGTACGGCGCATCGAGTGCTTTGGCGACGACGCCTTCGTGCCCGCGCGCGAGCGCGTCTTCGAAAAAGTCGGCGGCTGCACCCTTTTCCGATGTGACGAATCTCTGAATCAAGGCGTCTCGCGGCACTGCGGATTCAAGTGCTGCGAACCGCTCTTGTGCCGGATGATCGATGAGCGGCTCGTCGTCGCGCAGCAGGCAATCGAAAAAGAAGACGGACAGCGGCAATTCGCTCCGCATCGCTTCGACGTCGAGCTTGCGGCCAAAGCGGCGCATCGTGAGCTGAAACGAGAGCGGCGAGCCGTCCGGCCGCAAAGCAATCGCTTCTCCGTCGAGTATGAGATTCCGGTAGGCAGACGCGCGCACGAGCTCCACGATCTCGGGCACGCGCGGTGTGACATCGTTGAGATTGCGGGTATAGACACGCACTTCGTCCGCAGCCTTGTGGACTTGCACGCGCGCGCCGTCGAGCTTCCATTCGAGCGCGGCCGTTCCGAGCTGCGCGAGCGCCTCATCGGTGCTTTCAGCCGAATGCGAAAGCATCGGCAGCACAGGCTGCATGAGCTGGATCGTAAAGCGCGACAAGCCGTCAACGCCTTCCGTGAGCGCAGCGCGCGCCACCTCGCTCAAGCCTCCGGCCGACATGGCTGCTTTGCGCACGGCGGCAGGGGGGAGGTTCGACGCTGCCGCAATCGCGTCGAGCATGAGGCCGCGCAGCGCCCCCTGGCGCAGCTCGCCGACGATGAGGCGCACGAGAAAGTCCTGTTCCGCGTGCGTCGCGCGCGCGAACAGACGCCGCAGCGCTTCGGTCCGCGCAGCTGCCGCGCCCTTTCCGCGGATCGCTGCGATTTCGCTGAACGCCCTGTCGACTTCGTGCACCGTGAGCGTGGGCTCGGACGCGGGGGCGGTGCTCGCGGTCTGCAGCGAGGCGAGGCTCACACCGAGCTTGCCCTGGCGCGTCTCTCCGCTCAGATAGGCAATCACGATCGGGATTTCGTCCCCGTCTACCTGGCGCAGGACTTGCGCGAGCTCACGGGTCTTATCCAGACGGCTGGAGGTTTCGGCCACGCGCGCGGAGGCGGCAGTGAGATCGGCGAGAGAAGACATGTGTTTGGCAGCAGTTTAGTTCGGCATGCGTACCGAATAGAATCGGCGGTTTCCAGGAGACGGATATGAAAGTTTTAGGCCACGATGGCAGCCCGTTCGTGCGCAAGGTAAGGCTCGCGCTGGAGGAGAAGCGTATCCCGTACGAATACGTCCATGCGCGTTCGTCCGACCCGAGCTCGACGCTGCCGCAGCACAATCCACTGTCGAAGATCCCGGTCCTGATCACGGATAACGGCAAGGCCCTCTACGACTCGCCCGTGATCGTCGAATACCTCGAGGGCGTGGTGCGCGAGCCCAACCTCATCCCCGCCGACTTCGAGAGCCGCATCGAAGTCAAACGCTGGGAGGCGCTCGGCGACGGCATCCTCGATGCTACCGTGCTGACCTCGCATGACTACGACAAGGTGCAGAGCGCGCAGTGGCACAAGCGGCAGCGCGACAAGATCGAGCGGGGGCTTGCGGCCATGGCGAAAGATCTCGGCGAGGGCGAGTTCTGCTTCGGCAACGCATTCAGTCTCGCTGACATCGCGGCGGGCACCGCGCTCGGTTACCTCGACCAGGTGCTGAAAGACTACGACTGGCGCTCGCCGCAGCCCAGCCTCGCCCGCCTCGCCGAACGGCTCGCCAAACGCGATTCCTTCCGCAAAACCTTGCCGAAGACCTGAGACTTCGAAGCGAGCCTAAGGAAAGCGGGCCAACCCTCAAAGCCGCGGAGCGACTGCCAGGGAGCCGAAGGAAGGGAGGTAACGGAGGGAAAACTAGGTTTCCCTCTGTTCGTACTAAAAGTGCTAGCACCGTGTGCGCGAGCACACTCGTGTGCTTGCACTGAGCGCGCTTTTCGCGCTCAGTGCAGGTCCAGCGCGTACTGCTTGAGCGCTTCCAGCGGCACGAGGTCCAATACTTTCGCGTTCGTCGCTTCCAGCACGACGCGCGGCGCCTGACCGGCTTCCCACGCCTCGACCCAGCGCAGCGCGTGCAGGCACCAGCGGTCGCCGGAGTTCAGGCCGCGGAAACGCATCTCCGGCCGCGGCGTGCTGAGATCGTTTCCGCGAGCGCGCGAAAACTCGAGGAATTCACTCGTCACTTTGACGCAGACGAGATGCGCAACGCCCGCTTCGCCGTGTGTTGCGCAACAGCCGTCGCGAAAGAAGCCGGTGAGCGGAGAGAAGCTGCAGGCCTGCAGCGGACCGCCCAGCACATTTTTTTCCTCAGGGGTTTTTTCGCTCATAGTTCAGTAGACGATGTATCTGTGGCGTGAGGATGGCTGTCGCATCGCGGCCTTCGCTGATTGCCTGCACCGAGTGGTGATAGTCGAGCAATCCGAACTGGCCCAGGCGCGGCATGATCACGACGTCGGCAGGTTCGCCGGCAAGGCGGCTGCGCGTGATGCGGGTGCTCATGATGTTCAGGCTCGCCATGACAATCTCCGCCATTCCCGGCGTATACGCAGCCTCTTTCTCGGCCGTCACGTTTGCAACTGCGGGGCCTACCAGCGACGAGCTCAGGTCGACTGCAATCACGAAATCGGCGCCGAGCGCGCGGCACAACGAGACGGGCACCGGATTTACGAGTGCGCCGTCCACCAGCAGGCGCCCCTCGTGAGGCCACGGCGGGAATAAACCCGGCATCGCGATCGAGGCCCGCACCGCTTCGGTGATGGGACCGGCGCGCAGCCACAGTTCGCGCCCGCTCTGCAGATCCGTCGCGACCGTACCGAAAGGCCGGGTGAGCACGGAGATGTCCTTGTCGGCGAAGTGCTGTCGCACGAACGAGGTCACCCGGCCGCCTTTGAGGAGCCCCCCGGCAAAACCGATATCGAAAAAGCCGATGACCTTCTTCCAGGTGAGCGTGGTCACCCACTTCTCGAGCTCCTCGAGGCGATCGTCCGCATAAGCCGCGCCGACGAGCGCACCGATCGAGGTGCCGCAGACGACATGCGGATGGATATCCGCTTCCTCGAGTGCGCGCAACACGCCGATGTGCGCCCAGCCGCGCGCGGCGCCGGCGCCGAGCGCGATGCCGATTCTCGAGTCACTCAACTTCATGTCCGTTTCGTCTCGGTCTTGCAACGCGCGAGTGTATCGCGAGGGGCGCGAGAGTGGTGGGAACGACGCTTGCAACAGCGGCAGCGTCATTATCAAGGAGGCCTAAATGGCTGCTCGCAAATCCGCTGCCCGTAAACAAACATCCGCACGTCGCTCGTCCTCGCGCGCGCCGCGCGACGCCCTCGCGCTGCTGCGAGCCGATCATCAGACGGTCGAGGGGCTGTTCGACAAGTTCGAGAAAGCGCGCGGCGAGGATCGCAAGGCCAGTCTCGCACAGCAAATCTGCAGCGAGCTCAAAGTGCATGCGCAAATCGAGGAAGAGATTTTCTACCCGGCCGTGCGCGGGGCCATCCGGGACGAGGACCTGCTCGATGAAGCGACGGTCGAGCACCAGGGCGCAAAGGACCTGATCGCCCAGATCGAGAGCGCCGAGGCCGGCGACGATCTGTTTGACGCCAAGGTGACGGTGCTCGGTGAGTACATCAAGCATCACGTGAAGGAAGAGCAAAACGAGATGTTTCCGCAAGTGCGCAAAACGAAGCTCGATCTGCGCGAGCTCGGTGAACGGCTCATGGCGCGCAAGGAAGAGCTCAAGGCGAGTGGGACTGCCGGACGCAAAAGCCCACCGTCGGGCGGCCTGTCAGGCTCCCGCGCTCGCCGAGCCAAGCGCAGTGAGGAGAGACCGAGCGAAGCCGAAAGCGAAGGGATCCTGGCGAGAATGGCCCGCGGCATCGGCGTCTCGGGCACGTAGTGTCAGCGGGTCGGTCGCGAAGCTCTACGGCCGATCCTTCCTGCACTGAGAAATAGAAATTCTCATCGACGAGCGCGACGGAATCCGTCCGCTCAAAGAGAGGAATTGCCGACCCAGGTTTCGACGCGGGCCTCGGCCACAGGCGATGGGATGTCCTGTCTGCCCTTACTCGCGCGCGCGGCGAGTAGCGACTGCAGTTTTTCGTAATCTATCGGCTTGACGAGGTGGTGGTCGAATCCGGCCGCCTCGGTCTGCTTTACATCCGAGGCGCGCCCGTAACCCGTGACAGCCACGAGCAAGGTATCGGCGAACGCATCCTGCGCCCGCAGCTGGCGCGCCACTTCGTAACCGTTCATCCCCGGCATGCCGATGTCGAGCAGGATGACGTCAGGCCGGAATTCGCCCGCGAGTTTCAGCGCCGTTTGCCCGCCGTGTGCGACGTTCACCTGATGGCCCTGGAGCTCGAGCAGCAGCGTCATGCTGCAGGCGGAGTCCTGGTTGTCGTCCACCACGAGTATGCGCAGTCCCGGAACGGTTGCCGCCGCGACGGCCGTCGCCGCCGGGCTGTGCGCCGGGGCCACCGTCAGCACCAGGTCTTCGCCGGCGAGCAGCGGCAGGCGCACGGTAAATACGCTGCCCTGTCCCGACCCTTCGCTGCGCGCTTCCACCGATCCGCCATGCATCTGCACGAGACCCCGCACGACGATCAGCCCGATGCCGAGCCCCCCGTGCGCGCCGCTGTTCAGGCGCTCTTCGTGTGTCGAAGGCTCGAAGAGCCGCGATAGCACGTCCTTTGCGATGCCGCGTCCGTTGTCCCTCACTTTTACGATGGCTTCGTCGTACTCGCCGCCGACGCTCGTGCCGCGCTCGATCGCGAGCTCGATCGCACCGCCTTCATCCGTATATTTCGCCGAGTTCGTGAGCAGATTGCACACGACCTGCGAGAGGCGCACCAGGTCCCCGCGCACGTGCAGCGAAGCTTCCGGCAATCGCAGGGTGAGACTGTGCCGGCGCGATTCCATGAGCGGCCGCACCGTTTCCACCGCGTGTTGCACGACTTCGCGCAGCTCGACAGG
>DATLEF010000036.1:0-5686 GCA_035525455.1 Burkholderiales bacterium | reverse complement strand
GGCCGGCCGTATGCGCGTGCCTGCCCTCAGTCTGCACATTCCATTCTGATCCCGAACGCCCGCCATGCATCCAATGCTCAATATTGCGGTCAAAGCCGCACGCCGCGCAGGTAACATCATCAATCGTGCGACGCGTAACCTCGACGTCGTGGCGGTTCGGGAGAAAGCTGCAAACGATTTCGTGTCGGAAGTCGACAGTGAAGCCGAGCGCGCCATCGTGTCGACGCTGCACGAAGCATATCCGGCACACGCCATCCTCGCAGAGGAAGGCGGCGCATCGGGCACGTCGGAATACGTATGGATGATCGATCCGCTGGACGGGACGACCAATTTCCTCCATGGCTTTCCGCAATATTGCGTGTCGATTGCGCTGGAGCACCGGAGCGTCGTCACGCAGGCGGTCATCTACGATCCCGGGCACAACGATCTTTTCACCGCCAGCCGCGGTCGCGGCGCATTCCTGAATGACACGCGCATACGCGTGAGCAAACGGCGCGATCTGAAGTCCGGCCTCGTCGGCACCGGCTTTCCGTTCAAGGAGGTGGCGCACCTCGAGGCCTACCTCAACATGCTGCGCGACGTGATGAAAGGCAGCACGGGCGTTCGCCGCGGAGGATCGGCGGCGCTCGATCTGGCTTATGTCGCCGCGGGCAGACTGGATGCCTTCTGGCAACTGGGCTTAAGCCCCTGGGACATGGCCGCCGGCTCGCTCCTCATCACCGAAGCGGGCGGCCTCGTCGGCGATCTGGAAGGAAATGAAGGCTGGATGGCGAGCGGAAACATCGCAGTCGGCACGCCGAAGGTCTTCGGCGAGCTGCTGAAGCTCCTGGCGCCGCATCTCACGCCCGATCTCAAAACCAGGCGCTGACTCGTTAACTGCCGCGAGACAAGCCGTGTGCGGCGCACGCGCCGCGTCTTTCTTCGTCCACGGTTTAAATGATGCAACAGGCCGACAAAGGCGATTATTGTCCCTTCGCCGACCAGAACGGACGATTCGCGCTGAAAATCTTCTTCGGAATCGCGCGCACGAGATTTTCAAACACCCGGCTCATTGTTCACTCTCCGCGACGAAACGAGTCGAGATGTACTCGCCTGCGAAACGTGCTGGAAGCTGCCGCTTATAATTGCCGACATGAAAAGCGAAGCACCTGCGATCACCGCTCACACGCCGATGATGCAGCAGTACCTGCAGATCAAGGCGCAGCATCCGGACATGCTCGTTTTCTACCGCATGGGGGACTTCTACGAGCTTTTTTACGATGACGCCGAGCGCGCCGCAAGACTGCTCGATATCACGCTCACCACGCGCGGGGCTTCGGCAGGCGAGCCGATCAAAATGGCGGGCGTGCCTTATCACGCAGTCGAGCAGTACCTCGCGAAGCTGGTGAAGCTCGGCGAATCGGTCGTCATCTGCGAGCAGATCGGCGATCCGCTCACGTCGAAAGGTCCGCTCGAACGCAAAGTCGCACGCATCGTTACGCCGGGCACGCTCACCGATTCGGCGCTGCTCGAAGAAAAGCGCGACAACCTTCTGCTGGCACTGCATCGCACGCGCACGACGCTCGGTATCGCCTGGCTGTCGCTCGCTTCGGGCCGTTTCTCCATCATGGAGACCGCGCCAGCAGCGCTTTCGAACGAGCTCGAGCGGCTCGGGGCGTCCGAGATTCTCACCGCCGAAAATGCCGAATGGCCCGAGTTGAACGGGCACACAGCGGTGAAGCAGCTCGCGCCCTGGCACTTCGACAGCGAAGCCGCACGCCGCGCGTTGTGCCGTCAATTCGAAACGCTGGATCTTTCGGGATTCGGCGCCAACGATCACCCCGTCGCGGTAGCCGCCGCCGGTGCCCTGCTCGAGTATGCGAAAGCCACGCAGGGAACCGCAATCGCACACATTACGGCGCTTACGGTGGAACATGCAGGAGCATTTGTCCGCATGGATCCCGCGACGCGCCGCAATCTGGAAATATCGGAAACGATCCGCGGAGAGCCGGCGCCGACGCTGCTTTCGCTGCTCGACACGTGCGCAACGGCAATGGGCAGCCGGTGGCTCCGGCACGCGCTGCATCATCCGTTGCGTGAGCGCGGCGGCCTGCGGCTGCGCCAGGGCGCGGTGGCCGGCCTGCTCGCCGCCGGGACGCAGCCTCAGCTGCACGCGCTTTTCAGGGGCTGCGTCGATGTCGAGCGCATCGTCGCGCGCATTGCGCTGAAGACGGCGCGTCCGCGAGACCTGTCGGGTTTATGCGAGACGCTGAAACGTGTGCCGCAAGCCGCGTCGTTGCTGGACGCAGCCGCGAGTCCCCACCTGTCGGAGCTCGCCGGCGCCCTCGTCTCACAGCACGACATCGTGGCGCTGCTCGAGCGTGCGATACGCGAGGAGCCCGCAGCGGTGCTGCGTGAAGGCGGCGTGATCGCAGACGGTTACGATGCCGAGCTCGACGAGCTGCGCACGATACGAACGAACTGCGGTGATTTTTTGCTCGACTTGGAAACACGCGAGCGCAGCCGCAGCGGCATAGCGAACCTCAAAGTCGAATACAACCGCGTGCACGGTTTTTATATCGAAGTCACGCGCGCGCATGCCGACAAGGTGCCCGACGACTATCGGCGGCGCCAGACATTGAAAAACGCCGAGCGCTACATCACACCGGAGTTGAAGGCGTTCGAGGACAAAGCACTCTCGGCGCAGGAGCGCGCGCTCGCGCGCGAGAAATACCTGTACGAAAAGCTGCTCGACGCGCTCGCGCCGCACATTCCGTCATTGCAGCAGCTGGCGGCGGCGATGGCCGAGATCGACGTGCTCAGCGCGTTTTCCGAGCGTGCCCGTGCGCTTGACTGGAATGTTCCGCAGTTCGTCGACGAGCCTCTTATTGAAATCACCGGCGGACGTCATCCGGTAGTAGAGCGGCAAGTCGAGACTTTCATCGCCAACGACGCGCGGCTTTCCTCCGCGAGGCAGATGCTGCTGGTCACGGGCCCCAACATGGGCGGCAAGTCGACTTACATGCGGCAGGTGGCGCTGATTGCGTTGCTCGCGCACTGCGGATCGTACGTGCCGGCGCAAAGCGCCCGCCTCGGGCCGCTCGACCAGATTTTCACACGCATCGGCGCGGCGGACGATCTCGCAGGCGGACGTTCGACATTCATGGTCGAGATGACCGAAGCGGCGTATATCCTGCACCATGCGACACCGCACAGCCTGGTCCTCATGGACGAGATCGGACGCGGCACGTCGACTTATGACGGGCTCGCGCTGGCGTGGGCCATCGCGCGCCACCTGGTCGAGAAAACGCGCTGCCACACGCTCTTCGCAACGCATTACTTCGAATTGACTGCGCTTGCCGCGGAATTCAGGCAGGTCGCGAACGTTCATCTCGATGCCGTGGAGCACAAGGACCGCATCGTCTTTCTCCACGCGGTCGCCGAAGGTCCGGCGAATCGCAGCTACGGTTTGCAGGTTGCGCACCTCGCCGGAGTTCCAGGCGCCGTCATCCGTGCGGCGCGGCGCAGGCTCGCCGAGCTCGAAGAGCAGGGACTGGGCGCACGTCCGCAACGCGATCTCTTCACACCGAACGCCCCCGCACCCGAAGAGCCCCCGCAGCATTCGGCGCTTGTCTTGTTGCGAACGGCGGACCCGGACACGATGACGCCGCGGGAAGCGCTCGATCTGCTTTACCAGCTGCGACAAAAACTGGACGAGTAGGCCGCGAGCGGCACGCCGAACGACCGCGCAGCGTTCCCTTCCGATGAAAACTCTCGCGATTTTCGCTCTTGCGTCGTCGTTTTGCGCGCAAGCAGCGGCGGCGCACTTCGTCTTCGCAGCGCTCGGCGATACGCCCTACACGCTCGACGAGGAACCTCAGTTCGTCACGATGATCGCCGAAATGAATCGGCAGCCGCTCGCTTTCGTGATGCACGTGGGTGACTTCAAGGATGCGCGCAGCGAATGCAGCGACGCGCTGTATCTGCAGCGCCGCGAGTGGTTCCAGCTGTCGCATCACCCTTTCTTCTACACGCCGGGTGACAACGAGTGGACCGACTGCGGCCGCGCGTATTGGGCGCGTCGTGACCCACTCGAACGCCTGGCAAAGCTGCGTCAGCTTTTTTTTACGCACGATGCGAGCCTTGGGCAGCGTACCCTGCGCGCCGAGCGGCAGAACGACCGGGGTTATCCGGAGCACATGCGCTGGCGCGTGGAAGACCTGGTCTTCGCTACTCTGAATATTCCGGGACCCGACAATAACTTGAGACTGATGCCCGCCGAGTCGCGGCACCGTACGGCTGCGCTGATCGACTGGTTGCGCGACACGTTTCGAATCGCACGCAGCCACGCGGCTCCGGGGATTGTTCTCGCAACGCAGGCGAACATCTGGAGCGGCAGCAGCGGCTACGCACACATTCTCGAGACCTTAGCGGCGGAAGCGCAACGCTACTCAGGTGAAGTCCTGGTGATCCACGGCGATACGCATTGGTTTCGGCTGGATCGCCCTCTGGTCGATCCGCAGACCGGCCGAGCGATCGAGAATGTGACGCGGCTCGAAGTGCACGGCAGCCCCTTCGTCGACTGGGTGCACGTGACCGTGCGTACCGAAGGAGGAAAGGCGCGCTTCGAAGTGGTACCTGGAAGCCGGATCGCCGTGAAACAGCGCCCCTGAATCAATGGTGGTGGTGTCCGTGCTCTCCGTGGACGTGGCCATGCGACATTTCTTCCTCGCTTGCAGCACGCACGTCAGTGATCGTGCATTCGAAGTTCAGGGTCTGTCCGGCGAGCGGGTGGTTTCCGTCCACGACCACTTTCCCGTCGGCAATGTCGGTCACCGTGTAGACGATGGCATCCCCTGACTCCTGGCCTTCGCCTTCGAACTTCATCCCGACTTCGACTTGCTCCGGAAACTTGTCGCGCGGCTCGACATGCACGAGATCGGCATCGTAATCGCCGAAGCTGTCGTCCGGCGCAAGCCGCACGCGGCAGGTCTCGCCGACGTCTTTGCCTTCCAGCGCTTTTTCCACTGCGGGAAACATGTTGCCGTAGCCACCGTGCAGATACTCGACTGGCTCGTCTGTCTTTTCGATCATCTCGCCGTCGTTGCCGTAAAGCTCGTACTTCAGCGATACGACCGTGTTCTTGCCTATCTGCATTTCTCGATGTCCTTGACGAGGTTCAGCACATCAGCCGCGTGCCCGCGTGCGCTGACGCCGTACAGCGCGTGCTTGAGCAGGCCCTTCCGATCGACAATGAACGTGGAGCGGACGATGCCGGTGCGCTTGCGGCCGTCCATCTCCTTCTCCTGCAGCACGCCGTAGCGCTGGCAGACCTCGCCGTCCGGATCGGCCAGCAGCTGCACGCACAGCCCGTGCTTGTCGCGAAAAGCGCCGTGCGACATGCAGTCGTCCATGCTGACGCCGAGCACGACCGTGTGCAGCCGCGTGAAATCATCTTCGAGCTCGCTGAAATCGATTGCCTCGATGGTGCAGCCGGGTGTGTCGTCGCGCGGATAGAAGTAGACGACGACGTTGTGCTGCTCGCGAAACGCGTCGAGACTGACGATATTCAGATCGGCATCAGGCAGATCGAACGACGGCGCAGCCTGCCCTGGCTGCAGCATCACGCGATCTTCTCCTCGCACCAGCTCCATGCGGAGCCTCCCGAATGTGTAAGGGCATTGTGTGAACATACCGCGCGCGGGTC
>DATLEF010000022.1:0-21451 GCA_035525455.1 Burkholderiales bacterium | reverse complement strand
TCGCGATAGATGTTCTCGACGTGCGGCATCTCGGTTGCGGTGACGAGCAGGTACTCGCCGAAGTTCGTCGTCACCGGCTGCGCGTTTTCGTCGTAGCCCATCCATTCGTAGAGCGCGTTACCGATCCCGTGCGCGGTGCCGCCGAGGACCTGGCCTTCGACGAGCATCGGGTTGATGATGCGCCCGCAATCGTGGAGACCGATGAAGCGCGTGATCTTCACGTTGCCCGTCTCGATGTCGACTTCGACTTCGACGACCGCCGCGCCGTTCGCGTGCGCCATGTCGTCGATCACGAGGTGCTCAGTCGCTTCCAGCCCCGGCGTAACATCGGGCGGCAATGAAAAGCCCGCCGTGCCGGCCACGCAGCGCGCGATATCGCCCAGCGTGACACTGCGGTCGCGCATGCTTCGAACGTGCACGCGATCGTGATCGATCTCGAGCTCGGACTCGTTCGCTTCGAGGAGATGGCTCGCGATCTTCAGCGCTTTCTTGCGAACAGCCAACGCGGCGAGGTGCGCCGAAGAGCCGGCGAGCACCGCCTGACGGCTGTTCGAGCCGCCGATGCCCATTGAGATCGAGGCCGAATCGCCGAGCGTCACGGTCACGTTCTCGCACGCCCCTCCGAGCTGCTCCGCGACGACTTGCGCAAGCATCGTTCGCGTCCCCTGCCCCATTGCCGCCGCGCCCGAGTAGACGTGCACCTTGCCTGAAGGACCGACACGCACCGTCGCCGATTCGAAAGGCCCGCGTCCGGTGCCTTTGCAGTAGTTCGCGAGCCCGATGCCGATGTAGCGGCCCCGCTCCCGCGCCGCCTGCTGGCGCGCCGGGAAATCCGCCCAGCCCGCGTGCTCGAGGATGTCGGCCTGACACGCCGGATAATCCCCGCTGTCCAGCACGACCGGCATGCCACCACGCGCCGTGAGCTGGGTCGTGTAGGGCATTTTGCTCGCGGGAACGAGGTTGCGGCGGCGCACCTCCGCGCGATCGAGCTCGAGCTCGCGCGCGACGCGGTCGAGCAGGCGCTCGATCACGAACGTCCCCTGCGGATGACCCGCGCCGCGCACCGGCGTCACCGGAACTTTGTTCGTGAGCGCAAGCTGGACATTCATGCGATATGCGGGAACTTCGTACTGCAGCGGCACGGTCTCGGCGGAATTGTGCGGCAGGTTCAAGCCGCGCGCGGTGTACGCGCCGTGGTCGTGTATCAGATTGCCGCGTATGCCCAGGATGCGTGCGTCGCGATCGACCGCGATTTCGACGTCCCAGTATTGATCGCGCTCCTGCGTTGTTGCGACGAAATGCTCGCGCCGGTCTTCGATCCATTTCACCGGCCTGCCCATGAGCAGCGCGGCGAGCGCGGTGACCACATCTTCCGGATAGAACACGAGCTTGGGTCCGAAGCCGCCGCCCAAGTCGGGACAGATCACGCGCACGCGGTTCTCGTCGCGGCCGAGCATGTCGCAGAGCAGCCGCTGCGCGGCGTGCGGCATCTGCGTCGAGCTCCACAGCGTCAGGCGATCCTCGATCGGGTCGTGAACCGCGACCGCGCCGCGGCATTCGATCGAGTGGCTGCCGCCGCGATGCTGACGGAGCGACTCGCGAAAGACGTGGGGCGCAGCGGCGAAAGCGTGGTCGACGTCGCCGTAGGCCATCGCGAACTCGGCGAGCAGGTTGTGAGGCGCGTTTCGATGCACGCGCGGCGCACCCGCTTGGAGCGCGTCGCGGCAGTCGGACGCCGCGGGCAGCGGATCGTAGTCGACTTCGACGAGCGCCGCGGCGTCTTCGGCGATATAACGGTTGTCCGCGACGACGATCGCGACGGGCTCGCCCACGTGAACGACCTCGTCGTGCGCGAGCGCGGGGCGATTGCGGTCCTGCTTGTAACTCTTGCTTGGAAGACCGACCACCAGCCGCTCGGTACGCAGATGCGGCAGCAGATCTTCGAGCGTGTAAATCGCGTGCACGCCGGTGACCGCGAGCGCCGCTGTTTTGTCGATGCCGCGGATCGACGCGTGGGCGTAGGGGCTCCGCACGAACGCCGCCTCGAGCATCCCCGGAAGCCGGATATCGTCGACGAACCGGCCTTTGCCGAGCAGGAGATCGGCGTCTTCACGCCGGCGCACCGATTGCCCGAAAACGCGGCCCACTAGCGGCGCCCTGCTGTGCGCAGCCGCTTCGCGGCGTCGAGCGCCGAAGCGACGATGCCCTGATAACCCGTGCAGCGGCAGAGATTTCCGGACAGCGCGATCCGGACTTCTTCTTCTGTGGGATCCGGATGCTCGCGAAGGAATTCGACCAGCGTCATCAATATACCGGGCGTGCAGAAGCCGCATTGCAAACCGTGGTTCGCGCTGAACGCTGCCTGCAGCGGGTGCAATCGGTCGGGGCCGGGGGCAAGACTTTCCACCGTCGTGATCGTGCGGCCATGCGCCTGCACGGCGAGCATGAGACACGACCGCACCGAGTGTGCATCGCAGAGGATCGTGCACGCGCCGCACACACCGTGCTCGCAGCCGAGGTGAGTCCCCGTGAGCCCGAGGTTCTGCCGCAAAAAATCAGCGAGCGTGAGCCGCACTTCGACTTCCTGCTCGTGGCGCACGCCGTTCACGGTCACGGCGATGGTGCGCTTTTCGCTCATCGGCTGCGGCGCTTCGACTCGAATCTCAGGCACATCGCGCATTCGCCTTTTCGAGTGCGCGCCGGGTCAGCACGGCCGCAAGCTGCTGTCGATACGAAGCCGGCGCGTGCACGTCGCCCATCGCATCGAGCGCGCGGCAACGCTCGGCAACGTCTCGAAAAAGCGCTTCCGATGCGGCGTTTCCGACGAGCGCCTGCTCGACTTCTCTTACTCGTAGCGGCGCAGGCGCAAGGCCCGCGACCGTGACCGATGCGCGCGTGATTTTGGCGCCACTTTCTTTCTCGAGAAGCACGGTGGCCGAGCACACCGCGAAGTCGCCATGCCTGCGCGCGAATTCGACGAACGCGTAGCCGTGGCCTTGCGCCCACAGCGGAAAGCGCACGCCGGTCAGCACTTCGTCGGGCTCGACTGCCGGCGTCATGTAAGCGCGCGGAAAGTGCGCGAAAGGCACTTCGCGCGTGCCGCCGGGGCCGGTCACACTCACCACCGCGTCTAGTGCGGTGGATACGGCAACGAGCTCGGCCGCCGGATCGAGATGGCAGAGCGATCCGCCGAGCGTGCCGCGGTTACGCGTCTGTCGATGCCCGACTTCGAGCATCGCTTCGGGCAGCAGCGGACAGCGCGCGCGCACAGCCGCGTCGAGCTCGAGATCGCGCTGACGCGTCATGGCACCGATCTCGAGCGCGCCGGGAACTTCGCGGATGTACGAGAGCGCTTCGATGCGATTGAGATCGATCACGTGGTCCGGCAGCACGAAGCGCATATTGAGCATCGGCATCAGCGACTGGCCGCCGGCGAGCAGCTTCGCATTGTCGTATCGGCCGAGGAGCTCGAGCACTTCGGAGACGCTCTCGGGATCGTGGTAACTGAAGCGCGGGGGTTTCATGCCTTGCAGGGACTGACGCGCATAGGCACACTGGCGTCTTGTGGTATTTGTTGAGAATCGTATCAGAAGTCAGACTGTCGTTCTAATCGCATTGCCTGTGGATTACCACCGCGTGAATACCCTCGGCCGCAATGTTCTTGCAGGCTTCGTCGCTGCCTGTTGCCTCGCGTCGCCCGCGCACGCGCAAACCTATCCTTCCAAGACCATCCGGCTGATCGTTCCGTACGCACCGGGCGGCATCGTCGATTACGTCGGCCGTCTCATGGCACAGCGCCTTGCGGAGAGCCTCGGCCAGAACGTCGTCGTCGACAATCGTCCCGGCGCCGGCGGCGTCATCGGAGTCGATATCACGAGCAAAGCGAGCGCCGACGGCTACACGCTGCTCATCATGGACCCGGCGATCGTGATCAATCCGACCCTTCTGCCGAAAGTCCCGTATGACTTACACCGGGACCTCCTGCCGCTCACGATCATCTCGTCTTCGCCGCTCGTCCTCGCGATCAACGCGAAAGTTCCGGCGAACAGCGTGCAGGAGCTCGTCGCGCTCGCGAAAGCACAACCGGGGAAGTTGAGCTTCGCTTCGGCCGGCATCGGCACGACGCCTCATATGGCAGGCGAATTCTTCAAAGAGCGCATCAAGCAGGACCTCGTGCACGTGCCCTACAAAGGGAGCGGCCCGGCGATGGCGGATCTCGTCGGCGGACAGGTGCAGATGACTTTCAGCAGCATCACCGCTGCGCTGCCTTTCATCAAGGACGGGCGGCTGCGCGGCCTCGCCACGACCGGTGAGAAGCGCGCGCCCGCGCTCGCAAATCTGCCGACCATCGCCGAGTCGGGATTTCCAGGATTCGAAGTGAATCTCTGGCTTTCGATGTTCGTTCCGGCCAGGACACCGCCGGAAATTATCGCAAGACTCAACTCGGAGCTTCGCAAAGCGCTGCAGTCCGGCGAAGTAAAGAGTGCATTCGAGAAAGTCGGTGCGGACCCTGTCGGCAACAGCACGCAGGAAGCGTCTGCATTCGTGCAGAAAGAATTCAGGAAGTGGGCGGCGGTGATCAAGACAGCCCACATCAAAGCGCAGTAATGCGCCGGTCCTTCATCCAGGAGTCGTGATTGGCACAGAAGCGCGGCGTACTTTTCGTCCCATACAAAGACACGCTCGGCCTCCTCGGCGTGAAGGAAGCGTTCGAAGTCTGCGAAAACGTCTACAGGATGCACGCGAACGAAAGTGTCGTGCTCGCGTCCCCGCCGAGCTTCAAGCTCGACGTCGCGGAGGACTTCAACAACCACTGGCACGTCAAAGGGGCGTTCCTCAAGGAGACGCCGACGACGGGCATACGTCTTTACAACTATTACGATGACGGCGCGCGCAATACCGTCGGCGCGCTCGACTGCGCGCGCTACATCGTCCTCGCGGACCCGAAGACCGGCGAGCCGGTCGCGATCGTCGACGAGCACTGGAGCTACGTGCTGCGCAGCGCCGCCTCGGCCGTGCTCGCGTGCAAGTGGGTCGGGCCTCGGGATCCGAAAATCCTCGGACTCGTGGGTATCGGCTCGATGGGCACCGCGGCGCTCCGCTGTCTCACGCATCTCTACAAATTCGACGAGATCCGCTGCACGTCGCGGCGTCCTGAGACGCGGCAAGCGTTCGCCGCGAAATGGTCCGAAGCGCTGGGCACGCGAGTCGTCACGAAAGACACGATCGAAGAGGTCGTGCGCGGCGCCGACGTGATCGTCGGCGGAACGACTTCGGGAGACATCGTCAGCCGCGAGCCGTGGGTGAACCCCGGCGCGACGTTCATTTCCCTCGCACGGCGCGAGCTCGATCCTGCGGGCTGGGCGAAGATGGACAAAGTCGTCGTCGATAGCTGGCAATTCAACATGCTCCAGAAGGACTTCAAAAACACGGTCGAGACGGGTCTCTTCTCGCGCGAGCAGCTTCATGCGGAAATCCAGGAGCTGGTCGCGGGCCGGAAGAAAGGCCGCGAGCGCGCCGAAGAGCGCATCCTCGTACACACGACCGGTCTCGTGTCGCAGGATGTCGCACTTGCGCATTTCCTCTACGAACGCGCGCTCGAGCAAGGCCTCGGCATGTGGCTGCCGGCGGCGACCGATTAGCGCGCGCGATGCAAGCGACCGCGATCAAGGCGCTGCTCGAAGAACGCATTTCGCGCGAACGCGCCAAAGCGCTGTTCATCGAGCTTGTGAAAGTTCCGAGCCCGCAGACCGCTTTGCTCGAAGAGGAGCCGCTGCTCAAGGCTTTCATCACGAACGCAATGGAGCCGCGGCTGCGTGCCATGGGGTTTTCCGACGTGAGATACGACGCGATGGGAAACCTCATCGCGACGTGGGGCGCCGGCACGAGCGGCCGCTCCCTCATGCTCGTCGGGCACGCGATGAACCAGCCGCCTTCGACGATGAAGAACCCGTATGCGGGCGACGTCGTGGACGGCGCGGGCTACGGCCTGCCCGGTGAGTGCGTGCTCGGCAAAGGGGCGAGCGAGCAGAAGTCGAACATTGCCGCGATGCTGCACGCGATGGAGGTCGTCATCGCTTCGAAGGCGCCGATCGCCGGCAAGCTCTTATTCGTGTGCTGCCTCTCGGGCGAGACCGGCAAGCACGACGCGATCAAAAGCGTCATCGAAGGCGCCGGCGTGCGCGCGGACATGGCGGTGCTCTATGGCAACAGCCTCAAGATCACGCTCGGTAACCGCGGCCGCATCGATGTGTTCGTGACGATCCACGGTTCGCCGTGTCATTCGAGCCGGCCGTGGGACGGCGCAAATGCGATCACGGGCGCGATCGAAGCAATACGGTTGCTGAACGGCATCAAGCTCGACCGCGTCCACCCGCAACTCGGCAAGCAGACGCTCACGGTCAATCATATGCGCAGCTTTCCGGACTCGACGCACACCGTGCAGGAGCGCTGCGAGCTCACGCTCGATCGACGGCTGCTGCCGGGGGATGACCCGAACGAGGCATACGCCGACATCGAGCGCGCGCTGAAGAAGCTGGAGAGTTACCAGGACGCCGTGAGCGGCAAAGGCTACCGCGTCGACGTGCGGATGGGCCCTTACATGTATCCGTCACTCGTGGCGGACGACTCGCCGATCGTGCAGGCGCTTCAGCGCGCGGCGGTGACGATGCTCGGCCGCCCGGCGGAGACATACTATGCGGCGGCTGCATTCGACCAGGGCTACCTCAACCATATGGGCATAGCGACTGCGAACTACGGTCCCGGCGAAGAAAAATACGCCCACACCGACAACGACATGGCCTCGGTCAAGCGCACGACCGACGCGGCCAGGGTTTACGGTTACCTCATACTCGAGCACCTGACTTAGGAACTCTTAAGGAACGCACGAGATGTTCAAGATCATGCGATTGAGCGAAACCCCCGTCGAGCCGATGGACGGCGGGCGAGGAGAGAAACTGAAGCTCATCAACACGAGCCTCGGCACGCACAACGTCGACGTGCACCTGAATCGTCTCGCACCCGGCGGCGCGCGCGGCAAGCTTCACCGGCACACCCACGCGGACAACGTCTACATCGTCAAGCGCGGGGAAGGCACCCTCACCGCCGGCGACGAGACGCACGTCGTGCGCGAAGACGACGTGATCTTCATCCCGGCCGGAATGAAACACTCGCTCAGCAATCTCGGCGACAGCGTGTTCGAGATTTTCGAAATCTATGCACCCGCGGGGAAGCACTTCGATTTCGTGCTGGAGGAATGACGGCGGCGTCCCGTGGATTTCGACGTCGTAGTAATAGGCGCAGGCGCGGCCGGCATGATGTGCGCAGCCGTCGCAGGCGCGCGCGGCCGGCGCGTGCTGCTTGTCGAGCATTCGCAAAAGCTCGGCGAGAAAATCCGCATTTCGGGCGGCGGGCGCTGCAACTTCACCAACATCCACACGCGGCCCGAAGCGTTTCTTTCGCGTAATCCGGATTTCTGCCGTTCGGCGCTCGCGCGTTACACGCCGCGGGATTTCATCGCGCTCATCGAGCGCTATCGCATCCGCTACCACGAAAAGACGCTGGGCCAGCTTTTTTGCGACGACAGCGCCCAGCAGGTCATCGACATGCTGGTGAGCGAGTGCGCCGCAGGCGCCGTGCAATGGGCCAGGCCGGCGATCGTTGAGCGCATCACGCGGCTCGACGGCGCGGAAGACGGGATGCGATTCGCGCTGGCGATGTCACAGGGCACGTTCCGCGCGCGCGCGGTGGTGCTGGCAAGCGGAGGCCTTTCGATTCCAAAGACGGGGGCAACGCCTTTCGGTTACAGGATCGCCGAGCAGTTCGGCGTACCCATCGTCGCACCGAAGCCCGCGCTCGTCCCGCTCGCGGCGCCGCCGGAATGGCTTGCGCGCTTCGGCGATCTGTCGGGAACGTCGTTCGATGCGATCGCATCGATAGTCGACGCGCCACGCGGCGCGAAATTTCCGTCATTCCGCGAAGCCGCGCTCGTCACGCATCGCGGCTTGTCGGGACCAGCGATTCTGCAGATCTCGTCGTACTGGCAGCTCGCGGGCGCAGGCAGTGCTGTCTCACTCGATCTGCTGCCCGACATGAGCGCGGCGCAGGTTCGCGAGTGGCTCGCAAGCCATCGCCACGACAACCAGGCGCTCGCGCCACTGCTCACCGAGTTCCTGCCGCGCCGCTTTGCACAAAGCTTTGCGCAGGCGCACGGCTGGACCCCGCCGCTCGCCGCATTGTCCAACGCAGCGGTCGAAACGATCGTGCAGACACTCAAGGACTGGCGCATACAGCCGTCGGGCACGCTCGGCTATGCGAAAGCCGAAGTCACCCTGGGCGGCGTCGATACGAGCGCACTTTCTCAACAGACGATGGAAGTGCGCTCGGTCCCCGGCCTCTATTTCATCGGCGAAGTAGTCGACGTCACCGGCTGGCTCGGCGGCTACAACTTCCAGTGGGCGTGGGCTTCCGCGCAGGCTGCGGGCCGCGCGGTGTAACGCGGGCTACGCTTCCGCGACCACCGCCTTTTTCGCCCCAAGCTCCTCGGCCACCGCTTTCTCGACCACCGTGCCTTTGAAGAAATCCGGATTGTTGCGCGTGTGCAGGCGCGCGGCGTTCGTGAACGTAAACTCCCGGAAGTCCTGCTCCGTCATGAAGCCTTTTTCGATGTTCTCGTACACTTCGGGAATGACGTCGGCGAAATCCGGGACGTCGAAATGGGTGAAGTCGGAGCTGAAGACCGGCCGCATCCGGATGCCCATCCGCGGATCGAAGGCCCACATCGTCGCGCGATCGTCGGCCTCGCAGCCGAAATAGAAGTTTTCGCTGAAGACGTTGCGGATGTCTGCTTTTGACTTGATCCCCGCCGCCTCGAAATCGTCGACGACGTGCTCGGGCTTCGAAAGCTCTTCAACCGTGCACTCGGGGCGGAATGCGTCGAGGTTCCCGATGATCGCCTCCGTCCTTGCCTTGAGTTTCTTGTCGCCGTACTGGTCGATCAGCCGCTGCAGCTCGCCGAGGTCGGTCGTGTCCGGATACTGGAGCTCGGCGCGCTGGCGTTTCTCCCAGTGCTCGATCAGGTCGAAATACATCTGGCAGGCCCAGCTCACGCCGCCTTCCATGAAGCCGAAATTGAGCGTGGGATGCCGGCGCGCGACGCCGCCCAGGAAAACGCTCTTGGCGAACGCGTGGTTCGACTGTGCGAAGTGGCCGACGTGGTTGTACGTGAAATTGCTGATGGAGCCGCGATCCGACCAGCGTGTGCTGCCTGAGTGCTGGGTCACCGCGACGCCGAGCTCGGCGCACCGCTTCCAGAACGGGTCGTAGTCGTAAGGGCTGTCGAGACCGATGGTGTCGAGATACCACGGCGCCTTCAGCGGATCGATGCCCTCCGCCATGCCCGGGATCAGACGCTCCTGGTTGCCGCGCATCATGATCGCTTTGTAACCGAGCTTGCCGACTGCGTATTCGAGCTCCTGGATCGCCGACTCGGGATTGCGGGCGGGAATGATCGCGACGGGTGCAAACCGTTCCAGGTACGGTTTGAACATGTCCATCGTCATCTGGTTGTAGGCGCGGCAGGCAGCGCGGCTGAGATCGTCCTCGTTGAGCGCGTTGAGCGTGAGCCCGAAGCTCGGATACATCACCGCGAAGTCGATGCCGAGCTCCGGAAGACGCTCGTTGAGGAGCGTGGGCAGCAGCGCTGTCGCCTTGTCGTACGTATTGGCGGTGACACCCCACCAGATGAATCGCCGCATGCGATTGCGCTGACGTTCCTCGGGGGTGGAGCGGTACCACGCGTCGTTGCGGCGCCAGCCCGTTCGCATCGCATCGACCGCTTTGGGCCCGCCCGTTTCGGCGAGGTATTCGAGGAAAACCGGAATCGGCTCCATCCAGTGGCCGTCGCCGTCGATCACCGGATGTTTCAGCTCGTCGTGGATTTCCGCCGCTCGATTCGTCATGGTCAGTGCTCCGCGTTAATGACAGCGTTCAACTCTGAGGCTTCAAGCCGATGCTCTTGATGAGTTTGCCGTACTTTTCATAGTCTAACCTGAGCCGTTCCGCGAACTGCTCGGGTGTGTTCGGCACGATCTCCATTGCGAGCGTGGACCACAGCTCCCGCATATCGGAAGTCCCAAGAATTTTAGCGATCGTGGTGTTGAGCGTCGTCACGATTTCGCGCGGCAGTCCGGGCGGACCCAGGATGCCATGCCAGCCGGTGATCTGGTAGCCGGGCAAACCGCTTTCGGCGAGCGTCGGCGCGTCGGGCAATGCCGCCGCCCGGCGTGCGCCGGTGACGCCGATGAGGCGCAGCCTTCCAGCCTGCACGTAGGGACGCACGACGCCGAGGCTGTCCCACATCATGTCCACTCGGCCGGCTACCACATCGACGACCGCTGCCGTGCCGCCGCCTCTGTACGGCACGTGCAGAAGCTTGATGCCCGCCATCGACGCGAAGAGCTCGCCCGCCAGATGAAATCCAGACCCCACACCCGTCGATCCGAATGTGAGCACGCCCGGTTTTGCTTTCGCGAGTGCGATGAGCTCGCGCGCGCTTCGAAACGGAACCGAAGGATGTACAATCAGCACATAAGAGAAATCGGAAATCTGGACGATCGGCGTGAACTCGAGGGGCTTGTAACGGATGGCGTACACATGCGGCGTCGAGGCCATCGCAGAACCGGGCGCTGCGAGGAGCGTGTAACCATCCGGCGGCGCTTTCGACACGAACTCGTTGGCGATCGTGCCGGTCGCGCCCGGCCGCGCATCGACCACGACCGACTGACCGAGCACTTCGCCCAGCTTCTGCGCCAGTGGTCGCGAGAAGACGTCGATCGCTGAGCCGGGAGCAAAGCCGTGAATGATACGTATGGGTTTCGCCGGATAGGATTGCGCGAGCGCTGCAGGCGAGTGCGTGAGAAGTCCCGCCGCTGCGGCGACGACGAGGTTCCGCAACGCCCGCTGCATGTCGAAGTGCCCTCAGCCGCTCCGCAGCTTCCTATTTTTTCGGCACGACCATCGGCTTGATGCTGCCGCAGTCCGAGCTCAGCCATTTGCCCGAGGCGTCCATGTTCATGGTTTCCGGTCTGCCGCCAACGTTGGTGTTGACGGTCATTCTCATCGTGTACGCTTCCGAGCTGACGAACGTAACCTGACCCTCTCCGCTCGACGGTGGGTTAGTGCAGGAAACCGCGAACTTCATCGTATTCCCGCTGCGCTGCTGTTTGGTCGTCGTGCAATCGCCTTGCCGTGTCGGGAGCTCGTTGCGTTCGACCATTTCCTTCGTCATGCACTGCTTCGAGCTCATGCCGCCCGGGCCGGCGCCGCCCATTTTCATGCCCTGCTTCGCCATCATGTCTTCCATCATCTTGCGCTGCTCGGGCGGCATGCTCGCCATCTGCTGCTGCATCTGGGCCATGCTGCCCGCCATGTCGCCCCCGCCGCCTTTCATGTTGTGCGTGACTTCCCACAAGCCGGGCTTCAGGTTCTGCGCCGAAGCGCCGATCGCGAAAGTGCCTGCCGCGAGCGCAGCCAGTACGTGACGTGCTTTCATGATTCCCCCTTACGATAAAAAATGCGATTTTGCCTGTGCCGGCGCGACTATGGTAGCCGAGTGGATAGCTTCGGGTCGCCCGCCTTATGATGTGGAATTCCCGCCGGGGATCATTGGAGGCTTCATGGCTCAAGCATTTCGCATCGTGTTGCTCATCGCGTCCGGGATGCTGGTCGGTCAGGCGGAAGCGCAAAACTATCCCATCCGCCCCATGCGCGTCGTCATTCCGAACCCGCCGGGCGGCACGCTCGACATCACGGCGCGGCTCATTGGCCCCAAGATGACCGAGGTCACCGGCCAGGCGCTGATCATCGATAACCGGCCCGGCGCCGACACCAACATCGGAACCGAAATCGTCGCCCGTGCGCCGGCAGACGGCTACACGATGCTGCTCCAGACCGTGCCTTTCGTCGTCAATCCGAGCATTTTCAGAAAACTGCCGTTCGACGTCGTCAACGACTTCGCGCCGGTATCGCTGATGGTGTCGGTACCGTTCGTGCTCGTCGTGAACAACGCCGTGCCGGCGAAATCGGTGAAAGAGCTGATCGCGCTCGCCAAGGCGCAGCCGGGCAAGTTGAGCTACGCCTCCGCCGGCAATGGCAGCAACCTGCATGTAGCAGCCGAGCTTTTCAACAATCTCACGGGCACGAAGATGCTGCACGTGCAATACAAAGGCGGCGGACCGGCGCTCGTCGCGGTGCTGGGCGGCGAAGTGAGCCTGAGCTATCTCAGTGTCCCCGCGGCCGCGCCTCACATCAAGGCCGGAAAGCTGCGCGGGATTGCAGCGACAGGAACACAGCGCACGCCCGTGCTGCCTGATCTGCCGACGGTCGCGGAAAGCGGCGTTGCCGGGTACGAATTCACGACGTGGGTCGGCGTACTCGTGCCGCGGGCAACACCTGCTGCGACGGTGAACGCGCTGAATGGCCACATCACGAAAGCGGTGAAATCGCCTGATCTCACCGCGCGCTTTGCGGATCAGGGCGCGGACGTTATCGCGAGCACGCCTGCCCAGTTCGCCGCGTTCATCAAATCCGAAATGGCGCGCTGGGCAAAAGTCGTCAAAGAGAACGGGATAAAGGTGGAGTGAAGTTGTAGTTCCAGGCACTCTCTCCGCACGTCATTCCAGCGCCAAAGGTACACCCCGGACGTTATCGCACTGCGATTGCGATCCGGGGCTGGAATCCAGGCGGACGTCATTCCAGAGGTGCGCCGCACACACGTCTGGAATCCAGGCAAAAATGTTCTTGAGCCGTCTGGATTCATACAACACAGTTTCGAAAGCGCCTGGATTCCAGCCTGGCGCTGGAATGACGACCGTCGCGTTTCCGCCTGGATTCCTCCCTACCAGAAACATGCAGGGGTGTACCTAGAATGACGACTTTACGGCGAACGGCTAACGGGGTTGTGCGTCCAGAAACTCGATCAGCGGCTTGTTGAACTCGACGGGATCGTCGAACACGCCGAGGTGACCCGTCGCGATGACGCGCTCGACGGCGCCCTTGATGAGCCGCGTCAGATCGTTCGTGAATTCCACAGGCGTCGTCTTGTCGTGCCGGCCGCACATGACGAGCGTCGGCACTTTCACCTTGCTGCAATACTCCGTGAAGTCCGGAAGCAGGATGCCGCGCACGACGTCGAGATAAGCCTCTTTCGACGCGAGGCAGATCGAAGCCACCAGCTCGTCCACGGCCCCTTTCGGCGTCGAAGGCAAGAGCCGTGTCGCCACATACTGCCGCGCATATTCCCGCATCGACATGTAACGGAAGCACTTCTCCGATTCTTCGACACGCGCCTGCGAATGCGTGTGATTCTTCGCGAACGTGTCGATCAGGACCAGCGAGCGCACCCTCTCCGGCCACTGCGCATTGAAGACGAGCGCGATTGGGCCGCCCATCGAATAGCCGACGATATGCGCTTTCTTCACGCCGAGCGCGTCGAGCTCGGCCTTGAGGTCTTTCGCCGCGGTCGGCACGTCCCAGCGGCCGTTGAAAGTCGAGAACCCGAAGCCGCGATGATCGGGTGCGATGCAGGTGTAGCGATCCTTCAGCGCCGCAATCTGATAGCGCCATTGATACGAGAAGCCGCCAAGGAAATGCAGAAAGACGATGGCCGGGCCTTCGCCTTCCCTGATGCAGTGGATGGTCTCGCCGTTGATGGGGAGTTGCATGGCGGTTCCCGGATCAGATCGGGCCGTAGCGCCGATACACGCTCAGCATCAAGCCGTCGAACTGCGCTTTCGACATCGTGACCCGATGCTCTTCGCGCACCACTGCGGCGATGTGCGCGTAGTCCTTGCCCTGCTTCACGAGACGTATTGCGGTGACGCACGCATCGAGCTCCGCCGGAACTTCGACGAGGTTGTCTCCCCACAGCGTGTATCCGAACGGAACGTCGCCGCTGATGTAACGGCCGTCTTCGGCTACCTGCAATTCATTCATTACACATCCCTCGCTTCGCGTGTCTAATACCAGCCGTGTGGGTGAACGGGGTGACGTCGTATATTATCGCCGTTCATGCTTAGCGTCCGCACCTGCGTGGGGACCCTCAGCACCAACGGATTTTGAATGGCCTTTTATCCTCCGTATGTTGCAATCAGCGCCGCGCTTTTGACGAGCGCTCAATTCGCGTGCGCACAGCAGCCGCCTTATCCTTCGAAGTCGGTGCGTGTCATTGCGTCGATGCCGCCCGGCGGAGGCATCGATCTGGTCGCACGCGTCGTTGCGACCCGGCTCTCGGACGCGCTCGGCCAGCCCGTGATCGTCGACAATCGCCCCGGTGCCAACGGGTCACTCGCGGCAGAGCTCACCGCCAAGGCACCCCCTGACGGCTACACGCTGATGGTCGGCGCGATCGGCAATCTCGCGGTCAACGCGTTCTTTTACAAGAAGCTCGGCTACGACCCGCTGAAGGACCTCGCTCCGGTGACTTCAGCGGTCTCCGGCGGCAACGTGCTGGTCCTGCATCCGTCGGTTCCCGCGCGGTCGGTCAAGGAGTTGATCGCACTGGCGCGCGCGCGGCCGGGCCAGCTCGCGTACGCGAGCTCCGGCACCGGGGGATCGGGACATCTCGCAGGCTCGCTCTTTCGGAGCATGACGAAGACCAATCTGCTGCACGTTCCGTACAAGGGCGGCGCGCCGGCGATCATTGATCTGGTCGCGGGCCAGACGCAGCTCGCGTTTCCGTCGCCATCGACTTCGGCGACTTTCATCGATTCGGGCAAGCTGCGAGCGCTCGCGGTGACCACCGCGCGCCGCTCGAAGATCTATCCGCAACTGCCGACGATGGCGGAAGCCGGGGTGCCAGGCTACGAATCCCACAGCTGGTACGGTCTCGTCGTGCCGGCAAAGACGCCGCAGATCATCATCGCCCGGCTCAACAAGGAGATCACGCAGATCCTCAACACGCTGGAAGCGAGCGAACCGCTGCTCAAGTTTGGAATGGAAGTGTGGACGACGACGCCCGAAGCGTTCGGTGCTTACATCAGGTCCGAATACGACAAATGGGGCCGCGTGATCAAGGAAGCCGGAATTACCGAGAACTGACATGGTTGAAGAATCTGCCCTGAGGCGCATCGCTTGCTTCGCCACCGCCGTCATGCTGCTGGGTGCCGCTCAGCTCGTGCATGCGCAGCAGCCGCCTTATCCCACGAAATCGATTCGCTTGATCGCGTCGCAGGCGCCGGGCGGCGGCATCGATGCCGTTTCACGCCTGGTAGCCACAAGACTCAGCGAAGCGCTCGGCCAGACGGTGGTTGTGGACAACCGCCCCGGTGCGAACGGTTCCGTCGCCGCCGAGCTCACGGCCAACGCGCCTCCGGATGGATACACGCTGATGCTGGGCGCGATCGGCAACCTCGGGATCAACGTGTTCTTCGTCAAGAAACTCGGCTACGAGCCGTTGAAAGATCTCGCTCCGGTTACGACAGCGATCACAAGCGGCAACGTGCTGGTGGTGCATCCGTCGGTACCCGCGACTTCGGTGAAGGAGCTGATCGCATTGGCGAGGGCGCGTCCGCGCCAGCTCGCGTACGGCACTTCGGGCACCGGAGGGTCCGGTCATCTCGCCGGCGCATTGTTTCAGCGCATGACGAAGACGGAGCTCCTTCACGTGCCTTACAAAGGCGGCGGGCCGGCGATGGTCGACCTCGTCGGAGGTCAGACACAGCTCGGATTTGCCTCGACGCCGAGCGCCGTCACGTTCATCAATTCCGGGAAGCTCCGCGCGCTCGCGACGAGCGGCCTGCAGCGCTCCAAGTTATTTCCGCAACTGCCGACGATCTCCGAGTCCGGTGTCCCCGGGTACGAATCTCATAGCTGGTACGGCTTCGTCGTGCCCGCGAAGACGCCGCAATACATCATCATGCGGCTCAACAAGGAGCTGGTTCAGATTCTCAACTCACCCGACATTACCGCGGCGCTGTTCAAGCAAGGCCTTGAAGTGTGGACGATGACGCCGCAGGCATTCGGCGCGTTCATCAAAACCGAATACGACAAGTGGGGCCGCGTGATCAAGGAAGCCGGGATCACCGAGAACTGATCAGGCCGCAAGCGCTTCGTCGAGAAAGTCGAGCCGGTCCTGTCCCCAGTAGAGCGTGTCCTTGTAGATCCACGTCGGCGTTCCGAATACGCCGCGCTCGGCCGCTTCCTGCTCGCTCGCTTTCCATGCGGCCATTATTTCGGGGGTGTCCTGCATCGCCAGCAGCTTGGCGCCGTTCATTCCGAGTGAATTTGCCACGGCCACGCGCACGTCCGCATCCATGACGTCTTTCTCCTCGCTCCACAGCACGTGCAGCAGTGCATGGCTCAAGGCGAGCGCGTCCCACCCGAGCTTGTCGGCCGCAATCACCATGCGCGCGGAGAATTCGTTCTGCGTCGGATAATGCTTCGGCCGCAGCACGAGCGGCATGTTCAGGCGTTTGCGCCAGCGGTCGAGCTCGACTTCGTGATAGCGCTGCCGCGCATCCGGGCGGCTCCGGAGCGGAATACCGCCGTTCGGCGGCACGATGCGCGTCGGGCGCACGACCACATCGAGATCGTGCCTCGCAATGAGCGCGCGGAATTTAGGCCACCCCATGTAGGCCCACGGCGAGGACAGCGAATGGAAGTAGAACACCTGTTTTTTCATGAGACACTCCGAAGCGACACGATGCCAAACAATCCTTCACGCGAACGAACGCGGACCCTCCCGAAGCTTATCGTTTTCGCTGCGTGCCTTGCTGCAGCGTGCGCGGGGCACGCCCAGACCTATCCATCGAAGCCGGTTCGCATCGTCGTGCCCTTCGCAGCGGGCGGCGCGCTGGACGTCGTGGGGCGCATCATCGGCGCGAAGCTCTCGGAGAGCTGGAACCGGCAGGTCATCATCGACAACCGGCTCGGCGCCGCCGGCAACATCGGCGCGGAGCTCGTCGCGAAAGCGCCGCCGGACGGCTACACCCTGCTCATGTCGTCCGTGACCACGCAGGCGATCAGCATGAGCCTGCTCGCGAAGCCGCCGTACGACTTCGTGCGCGATTATGCACCGATCACGCTGGTCGCTTCGGCGCCCCTCGCACTCATCGTACACCCGGCGCTTCCCGCAAAGTCGGTCAAGGAATTCATCGCGCTCGCGAAAGCGCGGCCGGGGGAGCTCAATTATTTTTCGTCGGGCACCGGTAGTGGCACGCATATGGCCGCTGCGCTTTTCGATCAGCTCGCGGACATCAAGACCACGCACGTGCCGTACAAAGGCGGCGCGCAAGGCGTCACCGATCTTCTCGCAGGCCAGGTGCAGTTTGCGTTCTCGACGATCGGACTCGCACAGCCGCACGTGGACTCCGGCCGGCTTCGCATGCTCGCGATCAGCTCGACCAAACGCTACTCGCGCCTCCCGAACGTGCCGACGATCGCGGAGAGCGGCGTCAAAGGCTACGAAGCGGCGCAGTGGTACGGCGTCGTCGCGCCTGCGGGCACATCGCCTGCGCTCGTGAGCAAGCTCGCGACCGAGATCAACGCGATCGTTGCGCAACCCGATGTCGCCGAGCGCTTCTTCAGCCAGGGCATAGAGCCGGCACGCTCAACGCCCGAGCAGTTCGCCGCGTTCATCAAGGACTCGGTCGCGAAATACGCGAAGATCGTAAAGGCAACGGGCGTGAAGCCCGAGTAACGAGCGCCTAAGGCGCCTTGCCGTCAGGCGGCCAGGGCTTGGCGCCGTCCTCGATCGTGACCTCCAGCGACTCGAGGAGCTGCGCGAACATCGTCCAGTTCGCAATCGCGAGGACCATCTCGACCAGCACCGCAGGCTCCTTGAGGAGCCGCGCGCATTCGGCCCACACATCGTCCGATATCTTGCCGTGCTCGCGCGTATCGTCCGCGGCGGCAAGCACCGCGCGATCGGTCGCGCTGAAAAGCTTCGACTTTCTCCAGTCGCGCACCGCGACGATCTCTTCCGGCGTAATTCCGGTCAGCGTGGTCGCGATGCGGTAATGCTGAAACCACGCGTACTCGCAGCTCGCCATCCACGCGAGCCGCATGATGATGAGCTCGCGCAGACGGCTCTCGAGCTTGTTCCGCGTCGAGAGCATCGTCAGCAATCCGTAGACGTGCTTAACGAGATCGGGGTGATGCGCGAGCATGCGAAACGCGCTGCGCCCGGCTTGTGCTTCGTTGATCCCCATCTCGGCGCCGAGACGCCGTGCTTCCTCGATTGGTACGCGTTCCAAACGGCTCATGTGCGTGTGTCCTCTGCTGGTTATCGAATCGCATTCTATAATCGCTCGCACTCCAAAAGGGGAACAGCATGAGCCGCGCGTCGCTCGCTCCGGATCGGGTCGACTATCTGCCGATCATCGACCGGCCCATTATCAAGTGGCCGAACGATGCGCGCGTCGCGTTCTGGGTCGCGCCCAACATCGAGCATTACGAATATCTGCCGCCGCTCGACGGCGCGCGCAACCCGTGGCCGCGCACGCCATTGCCCGACGCGCAGCAGTATTCGATGCACGAGTACGGCAATCGCGTGGGATTCTGGCGGATGCTGGAAGTGCTCGATCGATATGCGATACGCTGCTCGACCACGCTCAACATCGGCGTGCTCGAGCATTTCCCCGACATCGCCGAGGCCATGCTCAAACGCGACTGGGCGTTCGTAAATCACGGCTTCTACAACACGCGCTTCACTACGACGTTCTCGGAAGAGCAGGAGCGCGAGCTTTATCACCGCTGCCGCGAAATCTTCAGGCAGCGCACGGGCCTCGAGATCATCGGCTGCTCAGGGCCCGCGGCATCCAATACCGAGCGCACACCCGATATCGTCGCGGAGGCCGGTTTCATCTATCAGACCGACTGGAAGATCGACGACCAGCCGCTGCCGATCAGGGTGCGGTCGGGCCGCCTGATGTGCATTCCGTATACGTCGGAGCTGAACGATGCGCCGCTCATGCGCCATCATTACGAAGGCGATTACTACGCGAAGATCTGCAAGCGCCAGTTCGATCAGCTCTATCGCGAAGGCGAGGACAGCGGCAGGCTCATGTGCATCGCGCTGCATCCGTACATCATCGGCCGCCCGCACCGCGTGAAGTACCTCGCAGAAGTGCTCGACTACATCATGTCGCACGATCGCGTGTGGCAGGCGACGACGGATGAGATCGCTGATTACTATCTGAAGCATTACTACGATCAGGCGGTCGCGCATGCGGCGCGGGTGAATGTCTAAGGGGGGAATGATGGCCGCTGATAAGAACTATGCATTCCCGAAGTTTCGCGCCGGCATGGACCATGACCACTACGACTGGTCTCCCCTCAATGCCACTCGCCCGAAGCTCGAGTGGCCGAACAAAGCGCGCCTGTCGCTGTGCGTCATCGTCGTGCTCGAGCATGCGGAATGGAAACAGCCTCCAGATCACTTTCAGGTCGCGAACCTCGCGGGCGGCTACGGCTGGGGCCCTTTCCCCGACGTCACCGCGTGGTCGCATCGCGAGTACGGCAACCGCGTCGGCGTCTTTCGCGTGCTCGATGTGCTGGAGAAGCACGGCATCAAGCCGACGATTGCGATGGATGCGCTCACCGCCGAGCACTATCCCTTCATCGTGCGCCATTGCCTGAAGCGCAACTGCGAGATCATCGCGCACGGCATCTCGGTGAACCGGATGATCACGAGCCGCATGACCGAAGAGGACGAGCGGCTCTACATCCGCACGTCGATCGATGCCTTGACTCGTGCGACGGGGACGGCGCCCACTGGATGGCTCGGGCCCGAGTCAGGCGAATCGACGCGGACGCCGCAGCTTCTCGCCGAGGCCGGCATACGCTACGTGTGCGATTGGGCAAATGACGAGCAGCCATATCGCATGAACGTTTCCGCAGGCGAGCTGCACGCGTTGCCCGTGTCGCTGCCGCTCGACGACCTCAACGCATTGTGGGAGCGGCACATCGACATCGATCGCTACGAGTCGATGATCGTCGAGACTTTCGAGACGCTCCATCGCGAAGGCGCTGATAATGGCCGGCTGTTGGTACTCACGCTCCATCCATTTCTGATCGGACAACCGTTTCGCATCGGCACCCTCGATGCGGCGCTCGGTCACATCGTAAAACACGATGGCGTGTGGGCCGCGACGGGATCCGAAATCGTCGACTGGTCGCGCAAGGTGGTTTGAATTGAGCGCATAATTTGAGCGCATAATGCTTCCGCACCTGCGCCGCAGGTGCGCGCACCACCAGAGCGTGTAAACGCCAAGGAGATTCAAATGCCCAAAGGTGTACAACGCGGCAACAAGGAAGCGAAGAAACCGAAGCAACCGAAGAAGCCCGCGCCCCAACCCTTCAATTCCACCATTCCGTCATCGCGCTCCGTCCCGCCCCCCGGCAAGAAGCGGTAGCAGCTCACCAGCCGTCATCGCCGAAAGCCGTAGCGACGAGCCAGGCCCGCTAGTTTCGGCAATGCGTTACGCCTGCATCGGCTGGTTGTGCTTGCTGCTCGCAGTGGCCGGCGCGGTGGGCGCGGCCGTACCGGGCGGCATTCCTGCGCAGACAACCCTGCTCACCGACGAGGCTGACGTCCTCACGGTAGAGGAGCACGCGGCATTGCTCGCTCGCCTGCTCGCGATCCAGCGCTCCGGCCGCGCGCAAATCGCGGTCCTCATTTCCAACGGAACCGGCGGCGTACCGCTGGCCGATTACGCGCTGCGTGTCGCAGAGGCCTGGCAGATCGGACGCGCCCGCCGCGACGACGGTCTCCTGATCCTCATCGTTCCTTCGATCAACGGCGCACGGCTCGAAGTCGGTTACGGCCTCGAAGGTGCGATACCCGATGCGCGTGCGTCGCAATGGCTCGACGACCTTATCCCTGCGATCCGGAACAAGCAGTTCGCCGAGGGACTCGACCAGCTGCTGACGCGAATCGACGCCGCGCTGCCGCTCGCAGAACCGAAGACCGCAAGCGAGGACCGGAACCTCTTCGAGAAGCATCCCGAATGGGGCGTGCCTTTCGTGCTCGTCGTGTTCTCGCTCTTCTCGCTGTTCCCGCTCTTCCTGGGGCGCTCGGGCGGCGTGGCGAGCGCCTTCCTACTCGCCGCTTTCATGGGCGGCGCCGCCTGGACGTTCTGGGAATCGCGCACGGCGGGACTCACCGCCGCCGCAGCCGCGTTTCCGCTTCCTATTCTGTGGGGACTCAACCGCGACAACAATCATTTTCTCAAGCCGTGGCTGCGTTACGCGAAAGCGTTCGGGAATCTGATAGGCGTCGGAATGTTCTTCGCGATCATCACCCTCTTCGTCTGCACGGGTTTGTCGGTCGCCGAACAACCCGTATGGCCTGGGTTATTTTTCTCCGGCTTGCTGGCAATCGGCCTCGCGATCTTCCTGTTCCCCGGGAAACCCGCGGACTATTTGTCGTACTTCCTGCGCAGCGCCATGCATT
>DATLEF010000021.1:0-20212 GCA_035525455.1 Burkholderiales bacterium | reverse complement strand
GATTTCCTCGTCCGGCAGCGACAGGTCGAATGTCAGTCCCTTGCGTATCGCTTCCGGGCGCAGCGCAGCGAAAGCTTCTTCGGCGAGCTTTCGACAGGCTACCCGCTCCACTCTCGGCTCGAATTTTCCCGCTTCGATCTTCGTAACATCGAGCACGTCGTTGATCAGCACCAGCAAATGCCTCGAGCTCGATTGCACCGTCCGCAGTTGCTTCTCCTGGTCCGCGTTAAGCGGGCCCGCCAGCTTCATGAGCAGCGTGCCTGTAAAACCGATGATGGCGTTGAGCGGCGTGCGCAGCTCATGGCTCATGTTTGCCAGAAAGCGATCCTTTGCTTCGTTTGCTTTCGCAAGGTCCTCGCGGGAGCGCACGAGCTCGCCTACCAAGGGCTTGATCTGCAGCCGCAATATCAGCGCCCCTGCCACGATCAGTGCGATCAAAAGTGGCGCGAAAGCCTGCAAACGCCTGCGCACCGGCGCGTAGATTTCCTCGATGTCGATCTTGAGCGACATGCCGAGGCCGAGAGTCCCTACGGGGCCGTAGACCGAAATCACTCTTTTGCCCCGGTAATCCACGAGACGCGCTGTAGCGGCCTGGCCGGCGATTGCTCGCGCGACTGGAATGAGCTCGCCGTTGCGCCTATCCGGCGCGAACATCGGTGTCCTGCGCAAACGCTGAGGGAAGCATCCGAGCATTCGTTCGCTGCTCGCGGCGCATAAGCCGCCGTCGCCCGTCTCGCCGAGGCCTTCTATCCCCGTAAGCAGGCGCGTGAGGGTCGGCAGGTCCTGCTCCGTCAAAGCAATTCCAACGGTTTCCGCGCCGTCCACGATCGGCGCGCGCACACGCAATAAGAGCCGATCGGCCCATAAGAGGTCCGATTCGTAGCGCGTTTTCAGGCGTGCATGCAGCGCGGGATTCGCCACCAGTGTTCCGGCGCGTGCGACTTCATTGCCCCCGGAATCGTAAAAGGCGATTCCGCTGAACCCGCTCCTGATGAAACTCTCTGCCATGTTGGCGAGTTGTTCACGAACCTTCGCGTCGCCAGGATCGCGAGCGATCGTCCGGATTCGCCCAGGGAGCTGCGGGCGCGCGACGACGAGTGCGGCATTGTCGGAGCGCAACTCGAGCACACTCTGGAACAGCTGCGCGCGATGGCGCAGCGCTACCGTAAGCGTGTGTTCGAAGTTCTCCTCGGCGCGCTGCCACATCACCACAAAGCCGATCAGGCCCGCGGCGAGAGCAACCACCGTCAGACACGCGGCGCCAATTATCGCGATGTGCTCTTCGGGCTTCGAGACGATACGCGCGCGATACCAGGACAGATCGCGATACGACAGCAGCAGCGCCACGCCTGTAATGCTGACGCCGAGCGCGGTCGCCAAAGCCATGCTCCAGTAGCCGTGCCAGCTGTAGATGAATTCGATGTCGAACAGATAGCCGATCAGGCCCATGAGCCCGATGGCAACGATTCCGAAAATGAGCGCACCCGTGACATTCGCGCTGAATGCGCTGCGAATGCGGGGCAGCAAAATCAACGTAGCCCCGATGAGTATGAACGCGAGAGCCGTGTTAGGGGCCATCCTTCCCGCGTGCGGAGTCGTGCTGGAGAACCAGGCATGCAGCGCGTGGAGGTCGACCCCGAGATCGATGCCGGTCAGGTGCTCGGCCAACATTGCACCGGCCAGAAGAATTACGCTGCCACCCACAACTGGTTGGATAGCTGCGCTCCATTCAGCAATGCGGGGCAATATCAACGCGACCCCGATCACCAGGAAGCTGAGCGCCGTGGCGAACGTCATCGGACGCAACTCTGGGAATATCTGGACCAACCACGGCATGCGTGCGAGCCAGCCGATCATGACGGCGGCGCCCAGCACAACGAGAAGCCCGGCGAGCACGTGGCGAACGTGAAGCTTGCCGATCGCTCTCGTTTGGTCGCCGCTCGTCACGCTTTTACGATACGGATCGTTTCGCCGCTGCCATCGCCACGTCAGCGCCGACCAGGGACAACCTGAACGTGCTGCCTTTTCCCCATTCGCTCTCGAAGCTGATGGTTCCGCCCAGCGCCTCGGCCAGCTTCTGGCTCAGGTGCAATCCAAGGCCGCTGCCCTGGCGCGGCACGGCGCTCGATGACGGCACCTGAGAGAATGGCGTGAAAAGCGTCGTCTGATCGGCAGGTTGGATACCTATTCCTGTGTCCTCGACACTGATCTGGATTGCCGCTTTGCCGTCGATCTCGCATTGCGTCAGGACGATGTGCACGCCACCTTTCTCGGTGAACTTGAGCGCGTTGCCGGTGAGATTGATAACGATTTGACTGAGTGCCCGGCGATCGGTGTGCACGACGACTTCCCGCGCCGGCATCGTCGCATCGAATGCAAGCCCTTTGCGGTCGGCTTGCGGCCGCAGCGATGCAACGACCTCGTCGAGCAAGTCCTGGCATTCGACCGGCTCAAGGTGGGGCTCGAATTTGCCGGCCTCGATTTTCGCCACGTCGAGGAGATCGTTGATGAGCGCGAGCAGATGTCTCGAGCTCGACTGCACCGTCTTGAGTTGCTTCTCCTGATCTCCGGTCAGCGGTCCGGGCAACTTCATCAAGAGCGTGCCCGTGAACCCGATGATGGCGTTGAGCGGTGTGCGGAGCTCGTGGCTCATGCTCGCAAGAAAGTGGTCTTTTGCGCGGTTAGCATTTTCGAGCTCGATGTTCTTCTGCTGCAGCTCGCGCTCGAACGCCTTGCGCTCGGTGATATCGCGGATCGCGCTCGATACCAGCACCCCGTCCTCCGTCTCCAGCGGGCTCAGGCTGATTTCGATGGGGAATTCGGTCCCGTCCTTGCGTCGCCCATAGAGCTCCAGCCCCACGCCCATCGGCCGCACGCGCGGATCGTCGAAGAAGCTGTTGCGGTGATGTGGATGCTGGCTCCTGTAACGCTCGGGCAGGAGCAGCTCGATTTTCTGCAGAAGCAGCTCGTCGCGCGAGTAACCGAATAGCTTTTCGGTCTGCGAATTGACGAGCACGATGTCGCCCTTGCGGTCCACGATAATGATCGCATCCGGTGCAGCCTCAAGAAGCCCTTTGAATTTCTGCTCGGCTTGTTTTCGCACGGTAATGTCGCGAATCGCGCTCATGATGAGCGTGCCCTCATCGGTCTCGAGCGGGCTCAGGCTGATTTCGACCGGGAATTCGGTAGCATCCTTGCGCAGGCCATAGAGCTCGAGGCCGATGCCCATCGTGCGGGTGCGCGGTTGTGCAAAATAGTTTGCACGATGACCCGCATGTGAAGGCCGAAATCGTTCAGGCAACAGGATCTCGACCGGCTTCCCGCGCAACTCGGCGCTCTTGTAGCCAAACAGCGTTTCGGCGTGCCTGTTGGAGATGACGATACGGCCCGTGGCGTTCACCATCACGATGGCGTCCGGCATCGACTCGAGCAGGTCGCGGAAGCGCGCTTCGACGAGCTTCGCTTCGCGCGGGACTTTGAGTTGCGTGACGTCTTTCTGGCTCGAGAGAACGAAGTCGATGTTGCCGCTCGCGTCGAAAATGACTTTGCTCGAGACGTCTACATAAATGCCGGTGCCGTCTTTGCGGCGCCGGACCGACTCGTAAGTCAGAATGCCCGCGGCGACCACTTCGGTAAGGATGTGTCGTTCTTCCTCCACCCGGTCGTGCGGCACGATGATCTCGGCAAGAGCGCGCCCGAGGACTTCGCTCCTCGCATATCCGAAAATCGCTTCGGCGCCACGGCTCCAATAGAGCACCGTGCCGTCAGTCGTCGTGGCGACGACGGCGTCGGGCGATTCGTCGAGGTGCAGCTGCTCGAAGCGCGTAGTCATCGAGACCGACCGGAGTAGCGATATGCGTGCAGGCGCGTCATGCGCTGCAGGGGCCTTCGTGAGTGACCCCACGAAGCGTAGTCGGCTGGTTGCGTCTGAACGTGCTCGCCGTGGCGCGGAGCCACCCGCGGTCGCGCTTTATATTCATGGCGCAGGTTCGCGCTGGTAACAGCTCGTACCGAGGTTTACACCAGCGGTGTAGCGAAATCAGTCAGGAGGCCTAGAGCCGAATGACCCTATTCCTTTGGTTCGCTCCCGGGCGGCTGATAGCGCAGTGGGCTGCGTGAGGCAACGGCCTCCGCACGTCGCGTGACGCCCATTTTTTGAAAAATGCGGCTGAGGTAATTCTTGACGGTCGTGGGCGACAACCCCATCGCGGCTGCAATTTCCTTGTTTGTCTTGCCCTGGGCCACGAACGCGAGCGTGCGTCGTTCCTGCTGTGACAGCTTATGCGCGGCGTGATCGGACTCGGCAGCCGATAGCAGACGCGCGACCATCGGACGCCGGGCTTTGGGCGTAACCACAGAGAGTCCCCTGACGGTAAGGCCTATCGCCTGCACGAGATCCTGGATTCCTATGTCCTTCAGGATGTACCCATCCGCCACTGCGAACGCTGTCGCGAACATGGCAGCTTCGTCCTGATAGGCGCTCAGAAAAAGAATGCGGCTTTTCGGACTCACGGCGCGTATACGTGGACAGGCATCGACACCGCTTCCGTCAGGCAGCCGAACATCGAGCAGAACAATATCGGGCCTTGTCAGGGCTGCTGCATCTACGGCCTCCGCGATCGTGCCGGCTTCGCCCACGACGTCGACTCCGGCGTGTTCCAGTGCGACGCGCGTACTGAGACGCACGAGCTCGTGATCGTCGACCAGCAGTGCGCGCGGGGCGCTGACTTCAGGCGACGACATCGCGTTCAGCACTCGGTGAGATGTACAGATGGACACGCGTTCCTGCTCCGGGGATGGCATGCACTACCAGCTGGGCACCCATTTGCCGCGCGCGTGTATGCATATTGGACAGGCCGTGCCCTTGCGAGCCGGCCTGAATCGGATCAAATCCTGCGCCGTCGTCGGCTACTTCCACTTCGACACCGCCGTCGCGCCGCCTGATCGTGAGTGTCGCCGATTGCGCATGCGCATGGCGTGCCGCATTGCTCAACGCCTCGCGAGCGATCTGAAGTACGTGCTCGGTCTCGTGTGGCGCGAGGTGAGCCAGTGCGAGAGGATCTACATCGAATTTGAATTGAGGCTTGCCGGCTGCTTCAAAGGCGCGCACGAGGCTCAGCAGCCTGCTCGTCAGATCCTGGCTGCTCACCGCGTGCCCGTGCGAAGCTTCGATATAGCCGCGAACTTGGGCAATGACCCCGTTCAGGCGATCGATTGCGTCGGCGAGCGTCGACGCGACGTGTTCCGGCTGTTCACGAACGACCCCGCGCTCATGTTCCAAAGTCATTCCAATGGCGAAGATCGACTGCACGATGTTGTCGTGCAGGTCGCGAGCCAGCCGTTCGCGATCTTCGATAACGATTCGCAGCTGCTGCTCGCTGTGTCTTAGCGCTTCCTCCGTACGTTTGAGCTCGGTGATGTCCAGAGCGGCGCCGCCAAGCAGAGGGGGGCCACCCGAATCGGGAATAGGGAACCTGCTGACAATGTAATAGCGTGTCTCGTCAGGCCATTCGACCGTTTCGATGCCATGCATCGGCGTGCCGCCCTGCAGCGCGTTGCTGTCATTCGTCCTGAATTGCTGCGCGGTCTCAGCTGGGAAAAGTTCTTCATCCGTTTTTCCAGCCCATTCGTCCGGACCTACACGTTGCGAAAGCGCGCATGTCGGATTCGCGTAGATATATCGACCTTTGTCATCCTTGATAAAAACGGGTCCCGGCATGTGTTTCATGAACAAGGCGAAACGCTCTTCGCTTTTCCTCAGCGCTTCTTCTGCCCGCAAACGGTTGGTGATATCGCGAGCGATGGCAATCATGTAGGGTTGTTTGCGGATCATGACAGCGCGGCGATTGACCTCTACCGTAAGGACGGTGCCATCCTTACGTCGCAGTACCATGTTGCTGCTTTTTGAGCGCGGCCGAGTGGCTACCAGATGGGCAAGACGGCGCTTTGCGACTAAAGGCTCAGCTGTGGTGATCTCGTAACCGTGCATGTTCAGCAGCTCATCGCGCGAGTAGCCGAGCTCCTGACAGATGGTTTGGTTGATTTCCACGATGCGCGCGGTTACCGCATCCACGATGTAGATGAGATCCGCTGAAACGTCGAGCGCGAGCCGGAAGACGTCTGAACTGAGACGCCGACCTACGTGCTCCTTGTGCTGGTTCACCTCTGACCTCGGTTCCGCCCCAGGGCGGCGTAAGCGAGCAACAGGAGTGCGCGGCCACGACGCAATGTCTATGCCAGAATCATACAGTACGAAAGAGGACTGTTATCAATGCGTTGTTGTCGGTGGCATTTGACGCGTGTCGTCGGCTGACAACGCCATCCTCTGATCCAAACGGCGTCATCTCGACTTTAACATCGGTGAATCGCGCGACTCCTTCTGTCGCTCGGACGCGACGACGCACGTGTCCGCCGACTTTGTGAATGACGCTCAGTAGCACGCAACATGAGTCCTGCCGCGGCAGGCAGACGTTCCACTGATTCAGGATTGGCTAGGAATTAGCGCTAAAATTCAGGTCTTCTTCACTTCTCCCACACCCGGCTCAAGACTATGGCTTCCAAACGTATGACCATCATGGGCACCCGCCACGTCGTATCGGCGGGACACTATCTCGCCGCGCATGCAGGCTTCGAAATCCTCGAAGCGGGCGGGAACGCGATCGACGCCGGCGTCGCAGCGGGTATTGCGATCGACGTCCTGCAGACCGACAAGGTGAATTTCGGCGGCGTTGCGCCGCAGATCATCTTCACGGCCAAGAACAAGAAAGTCACGTGTATCGACGGGCTCGGCGTGTGGCCGAAAGCGATGACGCCTGACTATTTTCTAAAGCGGCACGGCGGAAAAATTCCGCCAGGTGTGGAACGGTGCGTGGTGCCTGCTGCGCCCGATGCGTGGCTCACGGCGCTCGACAATTTCGGCACGATGAGCTTCAGCGAAGTTGCTTCCGCGGCGACGCGGTTTGCGTCGGAAGGTTTCCCGATGCACCGCCTGATGACCGAGTTCATACACGAGAACCGCGCGTCGTATGCGCGCTGGCCCTCGAGCCGAAAAGTTTATCTGGCGAAAGGGCGGCCGCCCGAGCCCGGAGAGATTTTCGTGCAGGCGGATCTCGGCCGCACGCTGAAGTACATGGCTGCCGAAGAGCGCAAAGTCGCGCGGCGCAAAGGCCGCAAAGCCGGTCTCAAGGCCGCGCGCGATGCGTTCTACAAAGGCGATATCGCCCGCGAAGTGACGCGTTGGATCGAGAAGGAAGGCGGCCCCATGCGGTTCGAGGATTTCGCCGGCTTCAGGGTAAATTTCGAGCCGACCGTGCGCACCCGCTTCCAGGGCATCGAGCTGCACGCGTGCGGGCCGTGGTCGCAGGGTCCGGTCCTGCCGATGGCGCTCAACATCCTCAAGCATTACGAGCTGAAAGCGATGGGGCATAACTCGGCCGACTACATACACGTGGTCAACGAAGCGCTGAAGCTCGCGTTCTCCGATCGCCACAATCATTTCGGCGATCCCAAGTTCGTGAAAGTGCCGATCAACGGACTCATGTCGGACAAGTACGCGGCGTGGCGGCGTACGCTGATCAGCGCGGAAAAAGCGTTCACCGAGATGCCGCCGGCGGGTAATCCCCGTACGCTCGAGGAGATTCCCAACCGCTGGATGCCCGTGCCGCAGTCCGACGAAGCGCCCGGCCCCGGCGACACATCGTACCTGTGCGTCATCGACAAAGACGGCAACGCGTTCTCGTGCACGCCGAGCGACGGCTCCAATAACACGCCGATCGTTCCCGGCGTCGGCATCGTCTGTTCGGGCCGCGGCACGCAGTCGTGGGCAGATCCGACGCATCCTTCGTCGGTTGCGCCGGGCAAGCGTCCGCGACTCACGCCGAGTCCGGCGATGGCTTTCAAGAACGGCAAAGCGTTCATGCCTTTCGGCACGCCGGGCGGCGATGTGCAGCCGCAGGCGATGCTGCAGGTATTTCTGAACGTGAACGTCTTCGGCATGGATGCGCAAAGTGCGATCGATGCGCCGCGCTTCGCCAACTACACCTACCCGGGATCGTTCGAGCCGCACCCGTACTATCCCGGACGGCTTTACGTCGAAGCGAATATCGACAAAGTGACGCGCGACGAGCTCTCAAGCCGCGGCCACAAGGTGTACCTCTGGCCGGAATCGACGTGGCTCGCGGGCGCGGTGTGCACGATCGTCGCGGATCACAAGAACGGCGTGCTGCACGGCGGGGCCGACGCGCGGAGACCGGCCTACGTTCTGGGCTGGTAACTCTATTGTAGGGTGCGCCTATGGCGCACCAACCCGGAGCGGTGCGCTACCGGCGCTACCCTACGATTCTGCCAACGCGTGTCGTCGGGTGTGACTATGGCGCACCAACCGCAGGAAAAAACAAACGAGGAGAGAACTTGATCGCGAAATTCAATGCTGCGTGTGCGTTGACGCTTACGTGCGCGCTGGCTTCATCAAGCGTGCTCGCGCAAAGCACGGCGCAATATCCCACCAAGACGATACGCTACATCGTCGGCTACACGCCTGGCGGAACCGCGGACATGCTTGCGCGCGCGGTGGGCCAGAAGCTCACCGAAACGTGGGGACAGCAGGTGATCGTCGAGAACCGGCCCGGCGGCGGCACGAACATCGGCACGGAAGTCGCGGCGAAAGCGGCGCCCGACGGCTACACGCTGTTCATGCCGACGGTGGCGAACGCGATCAATCAGACGCTCTTCCCGAAACTCAATTTCGATATCTTGCGCGACTTCATCCACATCACGAATTACGCAAAAGTGCCCGGCATCGTTGTGGTCCACCCGTCGGTACCGGCGAAGAACGTGAAAGACCTGATCGCGATTGCGAAAGCGCAGCCGAATCAACTGCGCCACGGTTCGACCGGCATCGGCAGCCCGCATCATCTCGCAGGCGAGATTTTCAAATCGATGTCGGGCGTGAAAATGGTGCATGTGCCGTACAGAGGGGCATCACCCGCGTTCACAGACATCATAGCCGGGCACATCGAAGTCTATTTCGGCGCGATGGTCTCGACACTGCCGCACGTCAAGAGCGGGCGGGTGCGCGCGCTCGGCGTCACCACACTCAAGCGCGTCGCCGCCGTGCCCGACATTCCGACGATCAGCGAGCAGGGCCTGAAAGGCTTCGAGACCGGGTCATGGTTCGGCATGTCGGTTCCGACCGGAACATCGCGCGATATCGTGGCGAGACTGCACAAGGAAGCGACGCGCATCATTGCGCTTCCCGAAATCCGCGATCGCATGGCGGCGGAAGGTGCCGAATTCGTCGGCGACACGCCGGAGCAATTCGCGGCGTTCTTTCGAAGCGAAATCGAAAAATGGGGCCGGGCTGTAAAAGCATCCGGCGCGCGCCCGGAAGGCTGATGCGCGCACGCAGCGTTCGTAGGGTGTGCTGATAGCGCACCGTGATGATGGAGTAACAAAGTGCCGACAAAAAAACGTGACGTCACGCGCAGGCTGCTGATTTGCACATGCGCTGCGCTACTCTCATACGCTGCATCCGCGATCGCGGCGGACGCTTATCCGGATCGCCCGGTGCGGCTGGTGGTGGGTTTTCCGCCCGGAGGCGCTGCCGACATCCTCGGGCGCATCGCCGCGCAACAACTCACGATGGGACTCGGGCAGCAGGTTGTCGTCGACAATCGCGGCGGGGCAGGCGGACTCATTGCGACCGAGATCACGGCGCGTGCAAATCCCGACGGCTACACGCTGCTGTTCACGTCTATCCCTCACGTCATCAATCCGCACCTCTATCGCAAGGTGGCCTACGACGCGCTGAGGGACTTCGTTCCGGTGATTCAGTTCGTGTCGGTGCCGCTCATGATGGCCGCAGGCCCGTCGGTGCCGGGGAAGACAGTGAAAGAAGTCATCGCCGCGGCGAAAGCGAAACCCGGCCAGTTCAACTACGGCTCGGGCGGCAGCGGCTCTTCGAGCCACCTTGCGATGGAGCTGTTCAAATCGATGGCCGGCGTCGACATCGTACACGTGCCGTATAAAGGCACGGGTCCGCTCATTACCGATATGCTCGGCGGCCAGATCGGCCTGACCATCGCGAGCGCAGTGCCGCTTTCGCCACAGGTGAGATCGGGAAAGCTCCGCGGGCTCGGCGTCACGGGCCCGAAACGCTCGCCGGCGTTTCCCGAGCTGCCCGCGATCGCAGAGACGGTCCCGGGTTACGAAGTCGTGAACTGGTTCGGTGTCGTGGTGCCGGCCGGCACGCCGAAGACAGTCGTCACGCGCCTCAATGCCGAGCTCAACAAAGCGCTGCAATCGGCCGATCTCGTGAAAGCGCTCGCGGCGCAGACTGCGGAAGCGGTAGGGGGCACGCCGGAGGCGTTCGGCAAAGTGATCCGCGCCGATTTCGACAAGTGGGCGAAAGTGGTCAAAGCTTCGGGCGCGCGAGTTGACTGATGTCGGGTGTCGGATATCCCATTTGAAACCCGCCTGATTTCCAAACGCTGAGATGTCCCTGCCAGATCCGCGGCGCTACGGCTCCGCCGCGCCGCATCCGCTGCTGAAGCTCGCGGACGGTGAGCATCACGCGGCGCTCGTGTCTGCACTGCGCGAGCTCGCGCAGGCCGGACGCGACGCAGAAATCGCTGACGTGCTGAGCTCCGCGAGATCGCAGGTCGAGTATGTCCGCGTCTGGCGCGCACTCTGCGCCGCAGTCGAAAAACCGCCGAACGACACATCGCTCGCGCCGCGCGTCTTTGCGATTCCGTGGGTGATCGTGTGCGGCGGCAGCGCGCCGGCCACACTCTCGTGCGTGTTGCCCGATGTGGCGGCGCTCGCGCGCGTGCTCGAGGAGCACGGTGTATTCGGCGGCAGCCGCAATCTCGGATTCGGTAACGCGCTGTGCGCGATGGAGGCGCTGGAAGCGCTGACGCCGAGCGGGGTGCTGCGCGCCTCCGAAAACCCGAAATTGCGCGAGCTCGAGCCGGCGCCGATCGATGTTGCACGCGGCGTCGAGGAAGTGCACGTGCGATTTCTGCTGGGCGCGGCGATCGCGCCCGCGAATGCGCCGGATATCGTCGAGACCGGTGCCAACGTCGGCGCCTGGGGCACGCCTGCGCTGCGTGCGATGACCGCTCAGCTTGCGACACCCAATGTCCAGATCCTGCCCATGCCGCGTGCCCCGGCCGGCCTCTACTCGGCGGCGTACGCCGGCCGCCGCGCCGGTCTGGAAGCGGCCTTCAATCTATTCATGAGCAATTCGGTCCGACGTTTCCGGCGTGCCGTGGGCGATCCCAGCGTCACACTTTCCACTCATGCGGGCGGTGAAGTGCGCGTGAGGCTCTGGATTTCGCTCGACGATACGATGACCGAAGGCTTTCGCTGGCCGTTGCATCCCGCCGACGACCTCGAGGAGATCGAGCGCACGATCGTCTCGCTCGTCGCCGAGTGCCGCTTGCCGGAACCGTCCGTTCATCCTGCGGTTCTGCCCGACGTCACGCCCACGGGCGCGGTGCTTTTTGCAATCGGTTATTCGGAAACTTCATGAGCAGCGCCTATCCTTCGGAGCTCGAGTCGGAATGGCAGGCGCCCGACGGCACGCCGGTCACGATACGACCGATCCGACCCGAAGACGAAGGCATCGAGACGGCTTTCGTCGCTTCACTTACGCCCGAATCGCGCTACCTGCGTTTCATGTCCGCATTGAATGAACTGACGCCCGGAATGCTGGAGAAATTTACGCACGTCGACTACGCGCGTGACATGGCGTTGATCGCGGTGGTCAAGGATCAGGAGAGGGCGGTGCAGATCGCTGTTGCACGCTATGTCCTGGAGCGCGACGGAAAATCGTGCGAATTCGCCATCGTCGTAGGTGAAAAATGGCGAGGGCGCGGTCTGGGCCGGCACCTTCTGCTGCGCCTGGTCGAAATTGCGCGGGCACGCGGCGTGAAGGCGATGACCGGTCTCGTGCTAAGCGTGAACCAAAACATGCTGGCGATGGCGGTGGAGCTTGGTTTTGCGATCGAGGACAGCCCGGATGATTTTTCCGTGAAGCAGCTGCGGCTCTATCTGCGCTGACCGTGCGAGCCTTGCGCTCGCTTCACAAGTAAATCAGCGGCCGTAGCGGGCGTAAACAACGGAGCGCCCGTCCGGCAACACGAGCATCACGTCGTAAGGTTCTTTTCGGCCGCCTTCCATGCCCGGAGACCCGGCGGGCATGCCCGCAACCGCAAGCCCGCGCGCCTTCGGCTGTTCTGCAAGCAGACGTTTTATCTCGCGTGCCGGCACGTGGCCTTCGAGCGCGTAGCCGCCGACTTCCGCGGTATGGCAACCGCCCAGCGCGTCAGGTATGCCCAGTTTTTTCCGATGCACTGCCGGATCGTCGACATCGACCGGATTCACACGGAATCCGCTTGCGCGCAGGTAATCGACCCACGCGCTGCAGCAGCCTCAACTGGCGTTTTTATATACTTTGACGGTTGGGTGAGCGGCGTTGCTCACGTCAGCAGACGGGCTCGCAGCGCCCGCGCTGGGCCCCGCAACTAAAATCACGATCGAAGCAGCGATAGTCAATAGCCGATGGTTCACGTTTTGTCCTTGAAGTCGAAAGCGTTTCACTTGGGGCGTGCGGTGTGTCCGGCGTGCGACAATTTGCAGCATAGCCCGCACGACCTGCCGTGACCAGACATTCCATGAGCGTGCCTCAATCGAATTCGACGACCTCGTCCGTCAGCTGGTTCCGCTATGCCTCGCCGCAGGCGTTCTTTCCGCTCGCCGGGAAACTTGCACGCTGGTTCGGTGTCGCAGCAGTGCTGTTCGGAGTCGCAGGGCTATACGTCGGATTTTTCGTAGCGCCCACGGACCAGCAGCAGGGCGAGGTCTATCGCGTGATCTTCATCCACGTGCCTGCGGCGTGGATGTCGATGTTCATCTACGTGGTAATGGCGTTCTGGGCGGGGCTGGGCCTCGCATTTCACACGCGACTCTCGGGAATGATGGCAAGTGCTTTGGCGCCTACTGGAGCGTTATTCACTTTTATCGCGTTGTGGACGGGCTCGTTGTGGGGGAAACCGACTTGGGGCACGTGGTGGGTCTGGGATGCGCGGCTCACGTCGGAGCTGATCCTGCTTTTCCTGTATTTCGGTTTTCTGGCGTTGCAGGCTGCGATCGACGACCCGCGGCGCTCGGACAAAGCATGTGCGCTGCTCGCGCTCGTGGGCATCGTCAACATTCCGATAATCTATTTCTCCGTGAAGTGGTGGAATACGCTGCACCAGGGCGCCTCGGTGAGCTTCACGCAGGCGCCGGCCATGGCGGCAACGATGTTCGCCGGCATGATACTCATGGCGCTGTGTTTCTGGATGTACTCGATCGCCGTCGCGCTCACGCGTGTGCGCGCGATCGTGCTCGAGCGCGAGCGGCGCTCGGATTGGGTCCTGGATCAAGTCAGGCAAGCAAACGCAGGAGTTACATGAGCTGGGCAAGCTGGGATGCATTCTGGGCGATGGGCGGATACGGCCTGTACGTGTGGGGATCGTACGCAGTGACTGCCGCGCTTCTGGCAGCCGAGCTCGTGCTCGTTCGCCGCAGAAATCGCGTCGCGCGCGACAACGTGATGCGGCTCCGCGAAGCGCGAGCCGAGGGTGCGCTATGAAATCGCGCCACAAACGCGGCATCCTCATTATCGGCGGCCTCGTCGCCATCGCGATCGCAACGGCGCTGGTCCTGAGCGCGTTCCAGCAGAATCTCGTCTTCTTTTTCACGCCAACCCAGGTCGTGCAGAACGAAGCGCCGGTGAACCGCACGTTTCGTGTCGGCGGCCTCGTCGAACCCGGCAGTGTCAAACGCCAGCGCGACGGCGTGACCGTGAATTTCGTCGTGACCGATACGGCCAAGAGCATTCCGGTCGCTTATCGCGGTGCGTTGCCCGATCTGTTCCGCGAAGGCAAAGGGGTCGTCACTCAGGGCCGTCTCGGCCCGGATGGGGTGTTTCACGCGAGCGAGGTGCTCGCTAAGCACGACGAGAATTACACGCCGCCGGAAGCGGCCGATGCGGTGAAGCGCGGTCAAGCCGCCAACGCGAAAGCACGTGAGACTGTCGTGCAAACGCCGGAGACCAAACGATGATCGCGCCGGAGATCGGTCAGTTTGCTCTGGCGCTCGCGCTCATGGTCGCGCTCGTGCAAGGTACGCTGCCGCTGGTCGGCGCACACCGCGGCAGCCGTGCCTGGATCGGCCTTGCGCGCCCGGCTGCCCGCGCTCATTTCTTCCTGATCGCGTTTGCATTCGGGTGTCTCACCTATGCCTTCGTCACTAACGATTTTTCGGTCGCGTACGTTGCGCATAATTCGAATTCGGCGCTGCCGCTGGAATATCGCGTTGCCGGCGTCTGGGGCGGGCACGAAGGATCGCTGCTCCTGTGGCTGCTGATGCTGTCGGTGTGGATGCTCGCGGTGACGATCTTCAGCCAGCATTTGCCCGATGAGATGGTGGCGCGCGTGCTCGGTGTGATGGGACTCGTCGCTGTCGGCTTTCTCGCGTTTCTCCTTTTTACGTCCAACCCGTTCGATCGCATGATTCCGGCGGCAGCCGATGGGCGCGATCTGAATCCGCTGCTGCAGGATCCCGGAATGGTTATTCATCCGCCGATGCTCTATATGGGTTATGTCGGATTTTCGGTGGCGTACGCATTCGCGATCGCAGCACTCCTCTCCGGGCGCCTCGATGCCGCGTGGGCGCGCTGGTCGCGCCCGTGGACGACCGCCGCATGGATTTTTCTGACGCTCGGCATCGCGCTCGGCAGCGGCTGGGCTTATTACGAGCTCGGTTGGGGCGGGTGGTGGTTCTGGGATCCGGTCGAGAACGCTTCCTTCATGCCGTGGCTCGTCGGCACGGCGCTCATTCATTCTCTTGCCGTGACGGAGAAGCGCGGCGCTTTCCGCAGCTGGACGGTGCTGCTTGCGATCATCGCTTTTGCTCTCAGCCTGCTCGGGACTTTTCTCGTGCGCTCGGGCGTGCTGACTTCGGTTCATGCTTTCGCCACCGATCCCAAGCGCGGCATTTTCATACTGGCGTTCCTCGCGCTCGTCGTCGGTGGATCGCTGGTGCTGTACGCATGGCGCACTTCGCGCATCGGACTCGGCGGCGCCTTCGATGTCGTGTCCCGCGAATCGATGCTGCTCACCAACAACGTGCTGCTCGTTGCGGCCATGGGTTCGGTTTTGCTTGGAACGCTCTATCCACTCGTGCTCGACGCGCTCGGCTTAGGAAAAATCTCGGTCGGTCCGCCGTATTTCGAGACTGTTTTCGTTCCGTTGATGGCGCCGGCGGTCTTCCTCATGGGCGTGGGGCCGCTCGCAACGTGGAAGAAGGCATCGCTCCCCGAGATCGCCATACGCCTGCGCTGGGCGTTTGCCGTGAGCATCGTGACGGCGCTGCTCCTGCCTTTGACGCTCGGCGCCTGGAGTCCCTTCGTAAGCTTCGGCCTTTTGCTCGCGATCTGGATCGTCGCAGCTTCAGCCATCTCCCTGCGTGAGCGCGTGAAGCACGCCTCGACGCGAGCCGGCGTGTGGACTCGGCTTACCACGACGCCGCGCGCGTATTACGGCATGCTGCTGGCGCACCTCGGCGTGGCGGTCTTCATCGTCGGTGTGACGCTCGTCAAAGGCTACGAGCTCGAAAAAGACGTGCGCATGCATACCGGTGAAACCGTCGAGCTGGGCGGCTATACGTTTCGACTGGACGGTGTACAGCAGGTGAAGGGCCCGAACTACGGCGCGGCGCGCGCGACGATGACGGTCACGCGCGCTGAAAAACACGTGGTCACGCTGCATCCGGAGAAACGCATCTACTTCGTTCAGAACATGCCCATGACCGAAGCGGCAATCGACCCCGGGTTTGCGCGCGACCTTTATGTATCGCTCGGCGATCCGCTCGAGGACGGTGGCTGGCTCATGCGCGTGCATTACAAACCCTTCGTGAGCTGGATCTGGGTGGGTTGCCTCATCATGGCGCTGGGCGGAGTGCTGGCGGCGACCGATCGCCGCTACAGGACTGCACGCAAGGAAGCGCGTGAGGGCAGCGCGGTCCTTGCCAGGACATAGGAAACACGGTGCCTATTGCAAATGCACCTCCGGCGATCTGGCGGCCGCGCGTTTGGCTACCCGTCGTCATCTTCATCGCGCTCGTCGTGCTGCTCGCAGTCGGGCTCACGCTCAATCCGCGCGAAGTGCCGTCGCCGCTCGTCGGCAAACCGGCGCCGGATTTCAACCTGCCGCAGCTGCACGATGCAGGCAAGACATTCTCGCCTGCGGATTTGCGCGGGCGCGTCTGGATGCTGAACGTGTGGGCGTCGTGGTGCGTCAGCTGCCGCGAGGAGCACCCTGTGCTCGTGCAGCTTGCGCGCTCCGGTCTGCTGCCGATCTACGGCTTGAATTACAAGGACACGCGCGATGCGGGCGCAGCATGGCTCAAGCAGTTTGGCGACCCGTATGCGCTTTCAGCATTCGACGCCAAAGGCCAGGTCGGCATCGATTACGGCGTGTATGGCGTTCCCGAAAGTTACGTAATCGACAAGCAGGGTGTGATTCGATACAAACACATCGGCGTGCTCACTCCGGAAATCCTGGAAAAGAAAATCCTGCCGCTCGTGAAACAACTCGAGCGCAATGCGTAATCTATTTGCTGTCTTCGCGTTGCTGTTTGCGGTCCAGTGCGTAGGGGCTGCAGAGGCCGCGCCTGCCGCTGGAAATCCTCAGGTCGAGAAGCGCGTCATGACGCTCGCAGAGGAGCTGCGCTGTCTCGTGTGCCAAAACCAGTCGCTCGCCGATTCCCATGCCGATCTCGCAGTCGATTTGAGGAACCAGGTGCGGGAAAAGGTGAAGCAGGGCATGTCCGACCGGCAGATCGTCGACTACATGGTCGAACGTTATGGAGACTTCGTCCTGTATCGCCCGCCGGTCAAAATGACCACGCTGCTGCTCTGGTTCGGTCCGCTTCTTCTCGTACTGATTGGTGTGGCAGTGCTGTATCGCACGGTAAAGATGCGACCGGCTGCTGTGCCGCCACTCTCGGACGCCGAACACGAGCGCGCGCAACACCTGCTGCGCAACAACGAAGGCGAAAGCGTGTGATCGCGTTCTGGAGCGCTGTGGCGCTGCTCAGCGCCGCGGCGTTGTTTTTCGTGCTCCGTCCGCTGCTGACGCGGCGTCAGAGAGACGGTCTCGCGCGCGATCGCGTGAATCGGGACCTTTATCGCGAGCAGTTCCGCGAGCTCGACGCCGATTTGCAGAGCGGCACGCTCACTGTCGAACAGTACGAGGCCGCAAAGCGCGAGCTCGAAGCGCGGCTCCTCGAAGATGCCGACGTTGCCGATCCGGTCAAACCTGTCGCCCGACCGGCACGCATCACCGCAGTCGTGCTTTTTCTGCTCCTGCCTGTTGGAGCTTTCGGCGTTTACCTTCTGGTCGGGACGCCGGCCGCGCTCGATCCGCAAATCCTTGCGCGGGAGGCGGGTACGCCCCGGATCGATAGACAGCAGCTCGAGGCGATGGTCGAGCGTCTAGCCAAGAAGCTCGAGCAGGAGCCGGAAAATCCCGAAGGCTGGGTGATGCTGGGCCGCTCCTACAGGTATATGGAGCGCTACGCCGATGCAGCGCGCGCGTACGAAAATGCCATCTCGCGATCGCCTCCTGATGCAGGAATACTCGCCGACTATGCCGATGCGCTGGCAATGGCGCAGGGCAGACAGCTCGCCGGCAAGCCGGAGACGATCATTGCGCGGGCTCTTGAAATAGACCCGCGGAATCTGAAAGCGCTGGCGCTCGCCGGCTCCGTCGCGTTCGAGAGAAAGGATTTCGCGGGCGCAGTAAAGTACTGGGAACGCATGCTGGCGCTGGTTCCGCCCGCGTCCGATCAGGCCCGCGCGATTCAATCGAACGTGGACGAGGCGCGAAGTCTCGGCGGCCTCGCTCAGCGCGGCGCACCCGGTGTGAAGGACGCAGCTGAACCGGCGGCAGCAGCCGGAGCGAAACTCAGCGGCACCGTTCAGCTCGCACCAGAGCTCAAATCGAAAGTAGCGCCGACCGACACCGTGCTCATCTACGCACGCGCCGCGGAGGGTCCGCGCATGCCGCTCGCGATCGCGCAGAAGCAGGCGCGCGACCTACCGATCAGCTTTACTCTCGATGATTCGATGGCAATGCAGGCAGGCATGACGATCTCCAGGCATGAAAAAATCATCGTCGTCGCGAGAATATCGAAAGCGATCAGCGCGACGCCTCACCCGGGCGACCTGCAGGGCGTGAGCGCACCGGTGCGCAACACAGCGAGCGGCGTGAACGTCGTGATCAATACCGAGATTCAATGACAGCGGCGCGAATCAATCGGTCAGATACGCTGTCACTTTTTCCGTGACCTCGTGTGCAGACTTCATGCAATCGCCTACCGACACGCCGCCGCGATAGGCCGCGCATAAGAACAGCCCGGGCATAGACAATTCGGCCTGCGATGCGCGGTGAATACGCCCGAGGTGTCCTGTGGTGTATTGGGGGATGGCCCGCTGCCAGCGGGTTATAGCACTCATGTGTGGCGAACCGGTAACGCCTAAAAGCTGCACGAGCTCTTCGCATACGAGCTTTTCGATCTCGTCATTGGGAAGAAGGGTTAGCGACGAATCGCGGCGGCCACCGACGAAGGTCGTAAGAAGCACGGAGCTCGCTGGCGCGCGGCCTTCGAACATGCTCGATGAAAAAAGGCAGCCTAGAATTCGCCGCTTCTCGACACGGGGTGCGAGAAAGCCAAATCCGTCGAGCGTATGTCCGACGTCGGCGCGACGGTACGCCTGCACGACTGAAACGACCGGCGCATACGGAATTGCCTGAAGCGCCACTGCAGCGTCCGGTGCAAATACGGAAACGAGCTCGGCCGCCGCATTGGCCGGGACCGCAAGCACGACGGCGCGCGCGCGTATCGTGCCATTGCCGCCGGCATTTTGCATTTCGATGCGTATCGTGCCGTCGGCTTCACGCTGAAGCGCGGACGCGCGGGTTGCGGTGCGCACGCTCACTACACTCGCCAACGTGTCCGTCAGCGTCTGCATGCCATTTCGGAACGAGAAGCTCTTCGTGATGGGGCCTGCGCTGGCTCCCTTGCGCGTCCTCGCAGCGCCACGCTGACCTTTTATGAGACTGCCGTAGCTTTGCTCGAGCGCATGCAGGCGCGGAAACGCAGCAGAGACCGAAAGCTCGTCCGGGTTCCCCGCATAAATGCCCGCGACGAACGGTTCGACCGCGTAGTCGAGCGGCTCCTGACCGAGCCGGCGGACGATGAATTGCGAGACTGATTCTTCAGGGGTTGCCGGCGCGCGCGCGATGAAAGGCTCGCGCATCAGGCGTAGTTTCGCACCGAGCGAAAAAAGGGATGTTCCGAGCACCGCCACAGGCGACATCGGCAAGGCAACGAGCTCGCCGCGTTTGACGACGTAACGTTTCGATGCCGCAGGCGTGACTTCGATCCGTTCGTTCCGTATGCCCAGCGCCATTATCAGGTCGCCGGCCACCGGGTCCGATTCGAGCATGCTGTTCGGGCCGCGCTCATATAGGAAACCGTCCCGAAGTTCGGTCCCGATGACGCCGCCGGCCCGCGTTGCCGCATCGATCACTTCGACTCTCAGCTCGCGCCGCATGAGCTCGAATGCCGCCGTCAACCCCGATATGCCGGCGCCGACGACGAGAACGTCGCAATCGATGGAAGTCATTTATCCCGGATTATGCATAATGCGGCATTTGCCAGCGACAGCGAGCCGACGATGCTGGAAGTAGTGAATGTCGCATGTGTGCGCGGGGATCGCACGCTTTTCAGCGATGTGAGCTTCACGCTCGCTCGCGGCGCACTGCTGCACGTAGCGGGTGCGAATGGAAGCGGCAAGACGAGCCTGCTGCGCATCATTTGCTGCCTGTTGCACCCTGCGAATGGTGAAGTGCGCTGGAGTGGGGGGAACGTCCACTCCCTGGCCGGCGATTACTGGACCGAGCTCGCGTACATCGGCCACACGAACGCACTGAAGGACGATCTGACCGCTGCCGAAAATCTCGAGATCGGCGCGGCATTGCGCGGGCGCACCACGACGCGTGAGACAGCGCTCGCCGCACTCGACCGACTTGGCGTCAGCCACTGCGCCAACCTTCCGGTGCGAGTGCTCTCGCAAGGCCAACGTCGGCGCGTGACGCTC
>DATLEF010000171.1:0-33611 GCA_035525455.1 Burkholderiales bacterium | reverse complement strand
GGTGCGGTGCCCTTCAGCGTGAAGGGGTTGTACTTGTCGAAATTCGTGCTGTGCGTGGGCGGCACGAGGCTGATTTCGCCCCCTTTCGGAGCATTCGGATTGACCCATTCGAAATGAGGGAAGCCGGCTGCATATTTAATGTCTCCGAATTGCGCGTACGCATGTGCAGCCAGGGTCGCACCGCTGTAAAGCGCGCAAGCTACGATCAGTAGGCCGCACGCGGGGCGTGTAAGCCGCAATCTTGCGAACCGCAGCGTGCGGGTCGCGCACGCGCTGCGAAGCCGTCTTTTCATGCGCCGGGCTCGAGCAACGCATTCGGCAGTGCCGCGAGCAGCTTGCGGGTGTACGGATGGCGCGGTCGTGCGTAGATTTCGTCGGAATCGGCGATTTCGACGACTTCGCCTTCGGTCATCACCATAATCTCGTCCGACATGTATTTCACGACGGCCAGATCATGCGAAATGAAAAGGTAGCTCATGCCGAATTCGTCCTGCAGGTCCTGCAACAGGTTGAGCAGTTGGGCCTGAACCGATACGTCGAGCGCGGAAACCGATTCGTCGCAGATGAGAATATCAGGCCTCATGGTCAGGCAGCGCGCGATGGCGATCCGTTGCCGCTGTCCACCCGAGAACTCGTGAGGATACTTGAAGAACGCATCGGCAGGCAGGCCGACTTTTTCGAACATGGCGTAAGCGAGCTCGCGCCGCCCGGTCTGCGTTTCGCCGATGCCGTGGATATGCATGGGCTCCATCAGAATCTGCCCTGCGGTGAAGCGCGGATTGAGCGACGCATAGGGATTCTGGAACACGATCTGTATGCGGCGCTTGTGCTCGATCGAGTCCGACCGCACCGATAAGAGGTCCACGCCTTCCAGCAGCACTTCCCCGCGAGTGGCTTGCTGCAGGCGCACGAGCATCAGCGCGAGCGTTGTTTTCCCGGAGCCCGACTCCCCGACGAGTCCCAGCGTCTTGCCTCTTGCGAGCTTGAATGAGGCGTCCTTGACGGCGCGCTCTTCGTGCTTCCCGATGAGCCCCTCGCGGCGGTAAAAGCTCTTGGCGAGATGCCGCGCTTCGAGTATTACGTCTTCATCGCCGCGCAGGCCGCGGCTGCGCTCGGGCAGCTCGAGCGGGGGATGCTCTTCCCGCCCGGGGTTCAAGAAATCGTCGATGACGGGCAGCCGCACGGGGCGATTCGTAAGACGCGGACGGCACGCGAGGAGCGCTTTGGTGTACGCATCCGCGGGCGCTTCGTATACCTGCCGCACCGGGCCTTGCTCTCTTACTTCTCCGTCGCGCATCACGACGACACGATCCGCAACCTCGGCCACGAGCGCGAGATCGTGCGTTATGAAAAGGACCGACATCCGCCGCCTTGCCTGCAGCTCGGCGATCAGCTCGAGTATCTGTTTCTGGACGGTCACGTCGAGCGCAGTAGTCGGCTCGTCGGCGATGAGGAGCTTCGGCTCGCATGCGATGGCCATCGCGATCATCACGCGCTGCTGCTGGCCTCCGGAGAGCTCGAAAGGATAAGCGCGGACCTTGGCGGCAGGTTCCGGGATGCCGACTTCGCGCAGCAGGTCGACTGCGCGTGCCCGCGCATCGCGCGGGCGGAGGCTTGCGTGCTGTTTCAGGACTTCGACGAGCTGGAAGCCGACGCTGAACACCGGATTGAGCGAGCTCATCGGCTCCTGGAAGACGATCGAGATATCGCGACCGCGCAGCCGTTGCAGCTCGCGCCTCGGCATCGCGAAGAGATCGCGCCCAATGAAGAGCGTCGCGCCGCCAACGCTCGCGTTCTCCGGCAGAAGCCCGAGTATCGCCAGTGCCGTCACCGATTTTCCGCTGCCCGATTCGCCGACGAGCGCTACGGTCTCGTTCTCCGCGACGTCGAAGCTCACGTTCCGGACCGCACGCAGCGTCGTTGCGCGGTCGATGCGGAAATCGACCGTGAGATCGCGGATGTCGAGGAGCGTTTCGGCTCGTTCGGTCTGAAGGCTCATGTCAGGCCTATCTCAGGCGCGGATCGAGGGCATCGCGCAGCGCATCGGTGAAGAGACTGAACGCCGTCACGAGCACCGCCATCGCGGCGGTTGCCGCTGCGAGCTGCCACCATTTGCCGATCAGCAGCTCGGCTTGCGCTTCGTTCAGCATGCTGCCCCACGATACGGTTTCGACTCCGACTCCGAAACCGAGGAAGCTCAGGATCACTTCGGATTTGATGAACAGGACCACGTGAAGAGAAAGCTGCACCAGCACCACGTGCGACACGTTCGGCAATATGTGAGCGAACATGCGCCGCGTGTCGGAGGCGCCGATCGCGCCGGCAGCGAGCACGTACTCGCGCACTTTGTGCTTGAGGTACTCCGCGCGCACGAGGCGGAAGATTCCCGTCCAGCCGGTGAGGCCGAGAATCAGGACGACGGTCGATGTGCCTTTCTGATTCAGCACGGCCGCGATGGCGAGGATGAGGAGTAGATAGGGAATCGAAGTGAGGACGCTGTAGAGCCAGTTGAAGAAATCGTCGATGCGCCCTCCGAAGTAGCCGGCCTGAGCACCGAAGAGCGTACCGAGGAAGGTGGCGAGGAGTGCGGCGGAAAGTCCCACGAGCAGGGAGGTCTCGGTGCCTTTCGCGAGCTTGAGCAGCACGTCTCGCCCCCACTTGTCGGCGCCGAGAGGCAACGTCGCTTTTTTCGTCTCGACGGCAGAGCGGCCCGCCAGTGCTTTCCTGATCTCCGCCAGCTCGTCGGCGAGCGGGTCCTTGATGTCGATTTCCTCGGATACGTCGTCGCGCACTGCCGTCGGCGACGCTTCGTCGGGAGCCGTGGAACCGCCCAGGAAATTCGGCGGCGCGTAACTCACGGCGGTTTCATGCGACCAGTCCGAAGCGATGAGGCCGGCAGCCGACGCGAGCGCGACAGCGACGAAAACGACGACGATGGCAAGACAGCCGGCGCCGAGCCGGTCTCGAAGAAATCGGCGCCATGCGAGCGTCCACAACCCCGGCGATTCCGGGCGATGCGCCGCCGCAAGCGTCAGTGCCGCCGGGCTCATTTGAGCTGCACCCGCGGGTCTACTGCCTTGTAAAGCAGATCGGCCGCGAGATTGATGATCATCGTGGCGATCGCGACATAGACGGTCACAGCTTTGATGAGCGGGAAATCGCTGCGCTCGACCGCTAATATCACTTCGCGCCCGATGCCCGGAATCGAGAAGAAGCGCTCGATCAGGAATGCCCCGGCGAGCAGCGCGGGAAGCTGGATCATGACGTTGGTGACGATCGGGATCGCGGCGTTGCGCAGAACGTGCACTGTCATTACGCGCGTGTCGCTCATGCCTTTGGCGCGAGCGGTTCGAACGTAGTCCTGGTTGATCTCATCGAGAAAAAAGCTGCGGTAAAGCCGGATATCGGGCGCGAGCGATACGATCACGCCGACCAGGACTGGCAGCGCGGCGTAGTAGAACAAATTCTCGCGCAGATCCTGTCCCCAGCCCTGCACCGGGAACCAGCCGAGCTGATAGCCCAGGACGTACTGCAGCACGATGATGTAAACCAGTATGCTGATCGACTGGCCCACGGTGCAGGCGATCATGATCGCGCGGTCGGTCACGCTTCCGCGCCAGAACGCGACGGCCAGCGCGGCGATCATCGCGAGCAGCGTGCCGATCACGAGCATCGGGACCAGCACCGTGAGCGAAGGCCCGAGGCGGCTCGCGAAAATGTGCGATATTTTTTCGTTCGTCGCCCAGCTCGCTCCAAAATCTCCGGTCGCGATCTGCTTCAGAAATATGCCCAGCTGCACGTAATAAGGCTCGTCGACGCCGAGTTGCCGCCGGATGTTCTCGATGTGCTCGGGGTTGGAGATTTTTCCCGCCAGCAGGTAAGCAGGATCGCCGCCGACCCAGTTGAACAGCACGAAGACGAGCAGCACTACGCCGAGCAGCGTCGGAATGAATTGCCAGAGGCGGCGGATGACGTAGGCGAGCACGCTATTTCGCGGGCTCTAAATCGATGTACAGCCACTCGGTGTGGAGGACCGGGTGTTTTTTGTAGCCGACGACGTAGGGCTGCAGCAGCACGTTGCGATAGCGGCTGTCGCCCATGATCCACACGCTATCGACTTCCATGATGCGGGTCATTTCCTTGTAGAGGCGATTGCGCTCGGGCCCGTCGGCGAGCAGGCGCGATTTCTCATAGCGGCGATCGAACTCGGCGGATTCGTAGCAGGCATTGTTGCTTTGCCCTTTGTTCGGGCCGTACATGAGCTGCATGAAGTTGTCGCCGTCGGGATAATCGGCAATCCAGGCGGAGGTTCTCATCATCAACCGGCACTGGTTCTCGAGCTTCATCAGCTCAGGGAAGCGGTCTTTGTGGATCTCGAGACGTATGCCGATCGAATCGAGGCTGCGCTTCATGAGCTCGTCGAACTGCCGGTCGCGTTCGGTCGGCTGCGACGAGTAGCGAATGACGAGCGGCTTACCGTCGGGCAAGCTGCGATAGCCGTCGGGCCCTTTCCTGTAACCGAATTTTTCCAGCAGGGCGCTCGCCGCCTGCGGGTCGTAGGGAATGCTGCTGCGGTAGCGCGGATCGTGTCCGGCGACGCCCGGGGGAATCGGATAGTGTGCGCGAATGGCCTGTCCTTTGCGGATGACGCGCACCTGGTCGTTCACGTTGTAAGCCATGGCGATTGCACGGCGCAGCGCGATCTTTTCCTTGCTGAAACCCGCCACGGGGTTCGGCTGATCGCCGATCCGCTCCTGCATGTTGAAGTACGTGTAAATGATCTCCGGGTCCACCGTGCGGTCGAGCTTGATGCCGCGGTTCAAGAATTCAGGCTTGAGCCCGCCGTCGGCGGTCATGAAGCGCGGTGCGACTTCCCAAAGCTGGTATTCGAGATCGGTCTGGCCTTTCTGGAACGCGAGCCAGCGGCTCTGCGTCTCCTCCATGATGCTGATCTCGACCCGATCGATGAGAGGCAAGCGCTTGCCTTGCATGCGACCGACGATTGCCTGATCCCGCGGGTCCGCGCCGGGCGCGAAATTCCAGACTGTTCCGCGATAAGCCGGATTCGCTTCGAGCACGATTTTCGATGAGCGGGTGTACTGTTTCAGCCGATAGGCCCCAGTCCCGACAGGATGCGCCCCGGTGTCCTCCCCGTAAGCCTCGATCGCCTCGCGCGCGACAGCGCCGGCCAGAGTGAAGGCGAGCACGTGCGAGAAATTGAGGTCCGTCTGTTTGAGCCGGATGCGCAGCGTGTAGCGGTCGGGCGTCTCGAGGCCCGCGATCGGCGCGTCGTAATCGAACTTGCCGGTCTTCTTTGCGGCGGAGGCGAGCTCGTCGAGACCGGCGATTTTGCCTTCGAAGAGAAATGCGTAAGGGGAACGATTTGCCGGATCCAGGAAGCGCCTGATCGAATAGGCGTAGTCCTGTGCGATCAATTCCCGGGCAACGCCCTTGAATACGGGATCATCGGCGAAGCGTATGCCTTTTCTCAACCTGACCGTGTAGGTTCGGCCTTCGTCGGATATGACGGGCAGCGCTTCGGCGACATTGGGGACGAGCTTTGCCGGGCGCGCCAGATAGTCGTAGGTGAGCAATGGATCAAATATCGCTTCGATCACCGAACCGGAATAGTAATCGGCGACTTTGACCGGGTCGAAACCGGTTTCGGCCGCCTGAAAGGTCACGCGCAGGGTCTTAGCCGATGCGGCCGCACGGCACGTGAGCGGCAGAGCAAGCGCGATGAACGCGGCGCCGAGAACGATGCGGCGTAGCGTCTTACTCATGGAGTGGAGTCGGTTGCGGCGCGCACGATTTGGCCTGACCCCAAAGTATAAACGCGTGCACTCGAAGCACGAGCGATCGGCAGCGTAAGTCGGAGCTGGAGCGGAAACAAAAAAGGCCGCCCGCGCGCGGACGGCCTTTTTCGAGGAGGATAGGACTTAGCGGCTGGCGAGCTTGGGTCGCTGCGCTGCGCGTGCCGTCGTACTTTTCTTCGAGGCGGGCGTCTTGGAGGCGACGACCTTCACTCGCTTGCCGTTTTCCGCGCGAAGCTGGCGGTCCGGATACTTGCTGCCTTTCTGCGCGGTAGTGCGCTGCGCCGCCTTTTGAACGGCACCAGTGCCGCGGCCTTGGTGAACGTAGCGCCTCGAAGCTGCAGCCTGTTTCGCCGCCTCGATGGCTTTCGGTAACGCGACCGGCGTTGCAGGAAGATCCGGCAGGTATGCGTCTGCACCGCCACCTTTGAGCGGAACGAGCAGCGGCTGGCCGATCAGTATTTTCTTTTGATGTCCGAGGCCATTCACCTGTTTCAATTCGGCGAGTGTCATTCCATGTAGAGCCGCGACTTTCTCGACTTTCTCACCGGCCCTCAGGGTGACTGCCTGCCACGAGAGCAGCGGCGTGTCGTGTTTGGCGAAGTTGGCGAGGAACGTTGCGACTTTATGCTTCGGCAGGACGATGCGTTCAGCCTCTCCCGCCCGAATCACCGGCTTGTTGTGACCAGGATTGAGAAACTTGAACTCGTCCAGCGGCAGCTCCGCGAATTTTGCGGCGATCTTGAGATCGATGTGCTGCTTGACGACGATCGTCTCGAAATACGGCTCATTGGGCACGTCGGCGAGCTGGAGGCCATAGCGGGCCGGATTCGAGATGATGTTTTTTACTGCGATCAGCTTGGGGAGATAGCCGCGCGTTTCAGCGGGCACGGTAAGGCTTTCATAGTCGGTCGGCAGTCCTTTCACGCGGTTGCGATCCATCGCGCGGCCTACCGCGCCTTCGCCCCAATTATAGGAAGCGAGCGCCAGCGGCCAGTCGCCGAACATGCCGTAAAGCTTTTCCAGATAATCGAGCGCAGCGCCCGTGGCGGCGATCACATCGCGGCGCCCGTCGTACCACCAGTTCTGGCGCAGCCCAAAATTCTTGCCCGTTGAGGGAATGAACTGCCAGATGCCTGACGCGTGCGAGCGCGAATAGGCGACAGGGTTGTAGGCGCTTTCGATCATCGGCAGCAGCGCGATTTCCATCGGCATGTTGCGCTTTTCCACTTCCTCGACGATGTGGAACAGGAAACGGCTGCTGCGGTCGATCATCCGCGCGACGTAATCGGGCCGGCTCGAATACCAGTTTTCCCATTCGCGCACGAGATCGTTGTCCATCGGCGCGAGAGCGAAACCCTGGCGGATACGCGTCCAGACATCTTTGGGTGGCGAAGGCGGTGCGGCGGCGACTGCAATCGCTGGCGTATGAGTCAGCCGATCCGCCGGTTGCAGCCGGGGTGCCGGCGTCGGGCGCGAGGTCCGTGCTGAGGAAGTCACCGGTGCCACCGCGCTTTGCGGTGCGGAATCGGCGAGCGCTTCGATCGCGTCCGCGTCGGCCGATGCGGCCATCGGAACGCCCGCGCTTTCGCTGATTTGGAGCTTTGGCGGCTGTTCGGATGTCCGCTGGGTCGGTTCGCTCGGGAGTTGAGCGCACGCGGACACGATGAGTACAAGCGCTAAGATCAGGGATCTTGCCGGCATTTTATTTCTGCTCCCCGCACGAAGTGCCCGCATGGTAACTGCGGGTCTTCATCGGAGTCAAGCCGGAAACTGCTTAAAAATCAGGCATCAGCGTAATAACCTGTAACCGATAAAAGCACAAAAGTGCGGCTTATGTATCGACCGGGGCCCCTTACACGTTGATTTATTGCAAAGCGTACGCGCTGTGCCGGCGCCTCTTTGGCACGGCGAACCTACCGGCAATGCGCATCTATCGTCTGCTCGATGGCCATTTCGCACGCCCTGCAGAAGTGCCGTGTCTGCAGCGAGAACATGATGCAATCGATCTCGGAGCGGAACATGCCTTTCGCGTAGCCATTCGCGCCTTCGAACAATCCCACGCGACGCGGTTCCGCGGTCTTCGCCAGTAACGCCGCCTGCCGCTCGCTTTCCGCGTGCATGAATTTTTCAACGATGCGTTCTCCGACACGCTTATTCCTCAACCCGAAGTAGCGTGCCACATAGCTTCGAAAGTAACGCTCGTATTCCTGCTTGTTCCACGACAGGTGTTGTAGCGGGTCCGGGGATGCGGCACGCCACTTGGCCTTGTCCGCGGTCGTCGTGACGTTGGGGTTCCACGGTTCGACGTTGCCCGCGTATTTCGGTCCGTCGTCGGCTGGAATGTAGTACTCCTCCGCCAGCCCGCTGATCGCATGTGCGAATTCGTGCAGGACGAGATAGCGCGCGGCCGCGTTGTCGATGGCCACGACCGCGGGGCCTCCGAAATAGGCGCTGCCGCCGTACCGGCGCGCATTCGCGAGCACCAGCAGAAAATCATAAGGTGCAGCGCAGGCGGCTTCGCGCACTGCCTGCTCGTCGTGCGCGGAAAGCGTGCGCTCCGCCTGCCCGGTTCCGTATGCAACGCGAAAAACCGTCTTTCTGTCCAATGCGAGGTAGCGATCGGTCACCCCGCTTTCGAGGCTCGGCGCAAACAAGGCGTTTATATTGAAATCGCCGATGCGTTTTTTGAACGGTTCCACCGAGAAGAGATATCCGGTCGCGCGTCTTGCATCCGCCAGGAACTTTGCATGCTCGTCCTCGCGATAACCGTCCCCGAGTATTGCGATATCGAGTTTGGAGTGGGGCGGCCCATTCGCAACAATCGAATCGACGCGCGTTGCGATGGCGCGTGGAGTGCGGTCGATGTCGCTCGACCCTGGATCGATGTCGACACTCCACACGTCCAGGAACAGCATGTCGGCGCGCCGTTTTTCGATTGTTGCTTTGACCCGACGCTTCGGCAGCGGCAGACGTACGCTCAGATCCGTCGTCGCCGAACGCAGTGCGGAATCGAGATTGCTGTCAAATCCGGCGCGGTAGAGGAGGGTGCCTTCCCGCGCGTCGTGCACGGACAGTCTGTAATCGCCCCAGTCAGGCGTGTGCTCTTCCTGAATGCGCAGTCCCGCCCATCGGTCTTCTTTTCGCAGCGCAAGGAGCGTAAATGTTTCTACGCTGTTCACGAGCTGGTGCCGCAGCGCGATGCGAAGCGCGCCTTCGTCAAAGGCCTCGGGCCCGCGTGAATACGGCGCTGAGCGATCGGGGCCACACGCGGGTGTGAGCAGAGACAACGCCGCTGCTCCCACACGCTTCAGAACGTCGCGGCGGTCAGGTGAGATGGTGCGATGCGGATCTGCAGCCATTAGAGGTTATGATTTGCCGACACCGATCGCCAACCAATACCAGGGAGCGCAATCTATATGCATACGGAAGTACGAGACAAGAGATTTCTGGAAGTGGCGGGCGAAAACGTGCATGTCGAGCAGGTGGCGACAGGCTTCGGCTTTACCGAGGGCCCGGTGTGGGACAGAGCACGCAAGCGGCTCATCTGGAGCGACATGAAGCATGACCACATGCGCAGCTGGAGCCCGGAGCGCGGGGTCGAGACGTACCGCAAGCCGAGCAACAAGGCGAACGGCAGTACGTACGACCCGCAAGGGCGGCTCGTGAGCTGCGAGCACGACACGAGCCGGGTGGTGCGTGAAGAAGTCGACGGCAGTCTCACCGTTCTCGCATCGCATTGGCGCGAGCGCGAGCTGAACAGTCCCAACGACATCGTCGCGAAAACCGACGGTGCGATCTATTTCAGCGATCCAACGTTCGGCCGCATCCGCGAAGATGTCGGCATACTGCGGCCGCTCACGCTTGATTTCCGTGGTGTTTATCGCGTGAGCCCGGACGGCTCGCGGCTCGAGCTCCTCGCAGACGACTTCGAGCAGCCTAACGGGCTCTGCTTCTCGCTCGACGAGAAGCGCCTTTATATCAACGATACGCCGCGCAAGCACATTCGCGTGTTCGACGTGCGCGCGGACGGCACAATCGCAAACGGCCGCATTTTTGGTGAAACGACAGGCGAGCTGCCGGGCGCACCGGACGGAATGAAAATCGACAGTGCAGGACACCTCTACTGCACGGGTCCCGGCGGCATCCATGTGTTCGACCGCGACGGACGCTGCCTTGGTGTGATTCTGACGCCGGAGCGCCCGACGAATCTCGCGTGGGGCGATAAGGATCTACGCACGCTTTACATCACTGCCCAGACTTCGGTCTATAAAACGCGGCTCGGCATGCGAGGTCACCTGGGCTATTAAATCGCGCTCGCGTTCACAGCAGCAAAAAAAGCGGGTCCTGCGCGCGTGGCGCAGAACCCGCCTCAGAGCAAGCGCCGAGCTCAGGACGACAGACCTGCTGTCGCCATGCGCCGACGGCGCGTGACGCTATCTGCCTCGACCTCTCCAGCCGCCGAGCAGAGAAACAACGAAAAGCACGAGAAAGATGAAGAACAGCACTTTCGCTATGCCAGCCGCGCCCGCTGCGATGCCGCCGAAGCCGAACACCGCCGCCACCAACGCGATAATGAAAAACGCCACTGCGTAGTGCAACATAATGAGCTCCTGAGTTTGTCGCCCCGAGCTGCGGGACATACTTTTCCCATTGCAACTGGTGTGCCGTGCATTCGGCGACTTCAGAGGGCGGCTGCGACGACCGAGCCGGACCCTTTTCAGGGACCGCGTTGCGTTACGTCTTTGGGCAGGGGGGTGGCCGAATCGGGTCCCGGCGCTTCGCCGGCGACTCGACCTGAGAAGGAATGCCGGATGGCGCCGTAAATGCCGTAGCAGATGGGCAGCACGAGTGCGCCGGGGATGATGACGATCAGCAGGAAGGCTGTGAGCTTGGGATAGGGAAATCTCGCCAGCGTGGCGCGGGAGAGCTCGTGGTACTTGTGGCGAAGCGGGTGCATGACCTGATCTTCTGTTTCTGGAGACCTGCTGGTGCTGTTCAGAGTTAGCAACGTCTATGCCATGGATCGTGCAGTGATATTACGTCGCCGCTTTGAACGCGTCTGTGCGCAAAGGCACATGAAATTCACGCCGTATGACACTCACATGACGATCCCCGACTAAACGTGCGTGCTACAGTAGCAGCGGCATGAACTCAGCGGGTTCTCCCTCCTAGTCCGATACTCGCGCCAACATTGGCTGCGTCACCGTTTATCGTCGTGCACACGCCTCTGGTCGGAGGATAAGCTGATGCAAAAAAGTACGAAGTTTGTACGAATTGCCTCATGTGCCGGAATTTTGTCGACGCTGACGGCACCGGCGCAAGCTGCGGACGCGCACGTGCACGGAGTTGCAACTTTGCAGGTCGCGCTCGACGGCAACCGCCTGAACGTCGATTTTTCGAGCCCACTCGATAACCTGGTCGGTTTCGAGCACGCGCCGCGGACGGACAAGCAGAAAGCAGCCGTGCGCCAGATGGCGGAACGGCTGAATGCGCCCGAGCTCTGGTTCGTGCCGAACGCGGAAGCCGAGTGCAAACGCACCTCGGTGAATCTGGAATCGGCCGTGCTCGATCGTGCGCTGCTCTCAGGCGCGGAGCGCAAATCGTCGATGGGAAAACCGGATGCTCGCAAGGATACGAAATCGCAGGCGGGAGAGCATTCGGCACTGTCCGCAGACATTGTCTTCATCTGTGACCGCCCGCGGGCACTCTCGGGACTCGAGCTCAAGCTCTTCGACGCGTTCCCGAAGTTGAAGCGCATCGATGCGCAGGTGGCAGTTACCAACAAACAAAGGGCGGCGAAGCTAACGCCCCGCGCCCGGCATCTCGCGTTCTAGGCGCCTCCTGACCGATGGCCGCCGATCCGATCATCCAGCTGAAAGACCTGCAGTTCACGTGGCCGGCGCAGCACGCGCCGGTGCTCGATATCGCGGAGCTCGCGGTCGAAGCCGGAGAACGGATATTCATTCACGGGCCGAGCGGCAGCGGCAAGAGCACGCTGCTGGGGCTGCTCGGGGGCGTGCTGGTGCCCCAGCGCGGCTCGATCCGGGTGCTCGGCGCCGAATTGAACCGCATGCGGCCCGCCGCGCGCGATCGCTTCCGTTCGGACCACGTTGGATTTCTCTTTCAGCTGTTCAATCTCGTCCCGTATTTATCGGTCATCGAGAACGTGGTGCTGCCGTGCCGGTTTTCCGCCCGCCGGCGCGCCCGGGCCGCCGCCGAAGGCGCTACACCGCGTGACGAAGCGGTGCGCCTGCTCGCCCATCTCGACATCGAGCCGGCGCTGCTCGGCCGGCGTGTGACGGAGCTCAGCGTCGGCCAGCAGCAGCGTGTCGCCGCCGCGCGCGCCCTGCTCGGCCGGCCCGAGATCGTCGTCGCAGACGAACCGACGTCCGCGCTCGACGCCGACAGACAGTCCGCGTTTCTGCAGCTTCTCCTGCAGGAGTGCGGCGCTTTCGGCACGACGCTGCTGTTCGTAAGCCACGATCGGCGGCTCGCGGCGCATTTCAGTCGCGAAATTGCGTTGCCCGCCGTGAATCGTGTGCACCCCGAGCAGCGCGCCGCATGAGACACCTCATCGTCCTCGCTGCGCGCAGCGCCTGGAATCGCCGCCTCACGCTGGGACTGACGATGATAGCGATCGCGCTCAGCGCGGCCTTGCTGCTCGGCGTCGACCGTGTGCGGCGCGATGCGCGGGAAAGCTTCGCCCAGTCGGTCTCGGGCACCGATCTCGTGGTGGGCGCGCGCACAAGTCCGGTGCAGCTCATGCTGTATGCGGTGTTTCGTATCGGGGAAGCGACCAGCAACATGCGGTGGGAAAGCTTTCGCGAGATCGCCGCGCATCCGCTGGTGGCATGGGCTGTGCCGCTCTCGCTGGGTGACTCGCACCGCGGCTATTCGGTGGTCGGGACCGACGGCGCGTATTTCGAGCATTTCAGATACAGCGGATCGCAGAAGCTCGCTTTCACCGGCGGCAAGCCGTTCGAGCAGACGTTCGAAGCCGTGGCAGGTGCCGAAGTCGCGCATCGGCTAGGCTATCGCGTGGGGAACCGCATCGTGCTCAATCACGGCACCGGCGACGTGAGTCTCAGCAAGCACGGCGATAAACCGTTTACGGTCGTAGGCATACTGGCGCGTACCGGCACACCGGTCGACCGCTCGGTGCACGTGCCGCTGGAAGCCATCGAGGCGATCCATCTGGATTGGCACGGCGGCGCTCCGATTCCAGGCGTGTCCATTCCGCTCGAGCACGTCGGCAAATTCGATTTGAAGCCGAAGGCGATCACGGCCGCGCTCATTGGACTGAAAAGCCGCGCGGCCGTCTTCAGAATGCAGCGCAACGTCAATGAGTACAAAGGCGAGCCTTTGATGGGGGTGCTGCCGGGCGTTGCCCTCGACCAACTGTGGCAGGTGGTCGGAATTGCGGAGCGCGTGCTGCTGGCGGTCTCGGCGATGGTCGTGGCGGTAGGACTGGCGGGTCTCGTCGCCGTTGTGCTGGCCGGTCTCAATGAGCGCCGGCGCGAGCTTGCCATCCTGCGCTCGGTCGGCGCCCGCCCGCGCGATATCTTCCTGCTGCTCATGATGGAGGCGGTCGGGATGACGGTCCTCGGCGCCTTCCTCGGAGTGGTGCTGCTGGGCGTGCTCGGCGCGTCGCTCGCGCCGCTTGCCGCCGCGCGCTACGGGCTTATCATTGAGCCGAGGTTCATCGCGAGCGGCGAGCTCATATTGCTGGCCGCCGTTGTCGGCGTCGGTGTGCTGGCGAGCCTGCTGCCCGGCTACCGCGCGTATAAACTTTCACTTGCCGACGGTCTGACACCGCGGCTTTGAGGAGTGCGTGTATGCGTAGGATCCGTGGATTGAAAGGCGTTGCTTTCGCGTCGTTTTGTGCGCTGGTTATCGTGCTCGCTGGTACTTTCCGAACCGAGGGTGCCGCCGGCGCGGCAGAGAAGAGCGAATATCGTGTCGGAGATCGCCTGCCGCAAAAAGCGCCCGGCTCGAGCTCGGCGTTCAAGGAAATTCCCTGGGAGGCGCTCATGCCCAAGGACTGGAACCCGGCCCGCGATTTCGAGAAGCTCGACCTGAGCAGTCTCAGCGATTCCGATCCGCGCGCCACGAAAGCGCTCGAGGAATTGCGTAAGGCGATGGATAACGCGCCGATCGTGCAGTCGCTCAACGGTTCGCGCGTGCGCATTGCGGGCTTCATGGTGCCGCTCGACGGCCTGCGCGGCGAGATCACCGAGTTTCTGCTGGTGCCGTATTTCGGCGCCTGCATACACACGCCGCCCCCGCCGGCCAATCAGATCATCCATGTGCTTCCGATCAAGCCCGTCAAGATCGATCAGGGCATGGAAGCGGTCTGGATCAGCGGGATGCTGGAAACGACGCGCTCGGACACCGGGCTGGGGCATGCGGGCTACCGCATGAAAGCGGAGCTCGTGTCGGCGTTCAAACGATAGCGCGACGCTGTTTAGCGCTCGATGCGTACTGTCCTCACGAATGCAACGCTGATCGATTGCGTGCAGCCGGCGCCGGTCGAGCATGCCAGCGTCGTCATCGAGGACGGCCGCATCGCGGAGATACTGACCGGCGGACGTGAAGCCGGCACGGGCGATTCGACGATCATCGACGTCGCGGGCGCGTATCTTGTGCCCGGCCTCTGGGACGTTCACGTCCATCCCGATTACCTGTCGCTCGCCGACGTGCCGCTCGCCGAGCAGGTGGCGCTGTTCGGCCACCGCCTCATGTCCGCGCTGACCGAATCGGGAATCGTCGGCTTCCGCTGCGCGGGTACGCATCATTACATGGACGTGGCGTGGAAGCGCGCGTTCGATTCGGGCCAGTATGTCGGGCCCCGGGTCTACGCATGCGGCCATTTCCTGACGACGACCGGCGGACATTTCCTCACCACCGGCCACGCGCTGGAATGCGACGGACCCTATGGCTTCGTCAAGGCGATCCGGGAGCAGATCAAGAACGGCGTCGACCACATCAAGCTGAACCTCTCCGGCGGAATCATGGGTCCCGCGTGGGACCGGCACTGGCATTCGTTCCTGCTTAAGGACGAGCTCGAAGCTGCGTTCGCGATCTGCCGCCAGCGCGAGTTCAAGGTGATGGCGCACGCGACCAACCCTGAGGCGGTCAAGAATGCCGTGCGCCTCGGCGCTCACAGCGTCGAGCACGGCTACATCATGGACACCGAGTGCATCGACCTTCTGCTCGAGCACGACGTATGGTACGTGCCGACGCTTGCGATCAGCCATCTCACGCCCGGCCAGGCCGCCAACGAGTGGGAGCGGGCCTACGTGCAGCAGCGCAATCTCGCCCACTCGCTGTGCTGTCGCGCGGACGCAGCTTCGGATGTCCATGCGGAATGGTTTCGCACGGCGCTCGACGCTGGCGTGAAAATGGCGCTGGGCTCCGATATCCGGCCGCTCAAGGACGCGGCGCTGCTCGAAATGGGGCTGTGGGTGAAGGACGGCGCGACGCCGTGGCAGGCGCTGCTTGCTGCGACCCGCAATGCCGCAGCCGTTTGCGGCGTTGCCGACGATCTCGGCACGATCGAAGTCGGCAAGCTCGCCGACCTGATCGTCGTCGGCGCAAACCCGCTGGACGATATCGACAACGTGCGCCGCCTCCTGCTCGTGCTGAAAGAGGGCCGCATCGTCTCGGACAAACGCGATTCGCGCGGTGAATAGGCGCGATACCGCGCGTGAGGAGAGCGCCAGGCCCGACGATTATTTCATCGGTGTCGATGCGCGCGAGCTCGAGCGCCTGAGAGATCAGCACGCAGCCTGGCGTCCCGAAACGGAAAGCCTGTGGACGAGCGCCGGCTTCGGCGCCGGCCAGCACCTCGTCGATCTCGGTAGCGGTCCCGGATTCACCGCACTCGATCTGGCCCAGTGGGTAGGGCCGGCGGGGCGCGTCGCGGCTTTGGACAAGGCGTCGGACTATCTCGACTTCGTGAATACGGAAGCGCGACGCAGACACGTTGCCAACGTATACACGATCGAAACGGACATCACGAGAAGCGAAGCGATCGATGGGCACTTTGACGGCGCGTTCTGCCGCTTCTTCCTTGCGTTTCTGATCGCCGATCTCGATGCGGTACTGAGCTGCATCTATCGGAGTCTGAAGCCAGGCGGCGTCTTCGCAGCGATGGAATACCTGACGCTCGCCAGCGCCACGTGCTCGCCTCCGGTACGCGGTTTTGATGCGCACACGCGGGCGTGGATCCGCTTCTACTTGGACAACGGCGGAGACACCGCCATCGGCAGCTATCTGCCGGCAAAAATGAAGAACGCCGGTTTCAGGATCACGCACTCGAATTGCGTCGGCGGCATGGCGCGCTCGGGAACGCGCTTATGGCATTGGTGGGGACGGTTGATGGCCGATTTTGGCGACAAGCTTGCAGCCGGCGGTCTGATGACGGCAGAGGAGCTGCGGCAGTTACGCGAGAGCTGGGCGCATCTTACCGGGCAGCCGGACGCGTTCATCCATACCCCCGTGCTGCTGCAGCTCGTCGGGCGCAAGGACTAACCGCGCGGCCCGGTTGCGACTGACTTATTTGTGGCCGGCTTCGGAATCTTCGGGCGTGGATTCGTGCCAGAACGCGAGCGTATTCTTGATTCTCAGCAGCGCCTGCGCCGCGTGCTCGCGGCCGTGACGCTCCGCGCGCGCTCGGGCTTCGGCTTCTTCGCGCGCCCGCCTTTCGCTCTCCAGCCGAACTTCGACTTCGGCATGTATTTCAGCGTGACGATAGGCGGCTTCCTGCGCCTGCTCGCGCGCGTCCTCGGCGTTCTTCAGCTGTGCTTGCATGGCGTCGCGTTTTGCTTCGGCTTCGGCGCGCGCCTGGGTGTGCTGCTCGCAGCGTAAACGCTCGCCCTCCAGCGCGTGCCTGGCCTCAGCGAGAGCCTGCTGTGCTTCCTCGCGTGTATGTTCGGCTGCCGCGGCTCTCGTTTGCGCTTCATCGCGCGCGTGCTCGTCTTCTGCGGCTTTGGCTTCGGCTTCGCGGCGGGCGCTGCGTTCAGCTTCGAGCTGGGCCTGAGTCTCCGCCTGGCGTTCCGCGTGCTGCCGGGCGATTTCCTTGGCTCGTTCGAACGCTTTCGCTGCGGCCCTCAGCTGAGATTCGAGCGCCGCGCATTTGGCTGCGGCTTCGGTCTGAATCTGCGCATGCTCGGCTGCTGGAAGGTGCTGTGTCGCGGGTGCCTGCATGTGTGCCGGCGCCTGTGGATCCGCGGCGTACGTTTGCGACCGCTCCGAACCTTCGGGATACGCAACGCCCCGTGCTTCCGTCACGGCAGGCGCCGCGCCTCCTGCGGCCGATCTGAGCGCACCTTCGGCATGTCGCGCGGCGGCCGCTTCTGCCGCCGCTTCCTCTTCCAGGGCGCGCTTGACGGCGGCCTGCCGCCGCATGGCGACGTGCGCCCGCAAATCCACTACGCCTGCATTATTCGCCGCTTCCGAATCTTCAGCGTCGCCGAGCGATTTGGTGAAATCGAGCTCGTCCGCGGCATCGTCCACGCCTTCTGCGCCCCCGCTATCGATGACGGCCTGCGTGAAGACCTTGATGTAGCCTTCCATTTGAAGCGCTTTCAGCGCCTGTTTGAACTCGGGCGCCGTCATGTCCATACGCGACATCAATGCGGCGGTATTAGCCTTGCCGTCGATGGCCAGAAACAGCGCGCGCAGCTCGCGCGAAAGCTTCGCCGTCTTGTTCTTGACGGCGAGTACGCCTTTGCTGGTGCGCGTATAGATCGTCGCGGGAATCACGCTGTGCGAAGGGTCCCCGGGTTGGCCGCGAAACGGCGCGCGAGAGAGAGAGTGATTATTCGCACAGTACATCCGAATTGCAGCGACCAGGCTAGGCACTCTGTCATAGTCGCGCAGCCGCTGCGGATTCCCGAATCAGGGCGAGCTCGGCGCCTGCATGCCGGCTGCGCGTATCACCATGGTCCAGCACCTGAGCTCGGTGCCTATGAGATTGCCCATTTCCTTGGGCTCGGATACGCCACTTCCGCACCGTGGACTCCGGCCGCTGCGAGCAACAGCGAAGCCAGGACGACGATTTTCTTTACATGGCAAGCACGAATTCTCCTCACTGAGTTATTCTTCGCATCTCGCAGGTCCTGCAACATATCGGCGTAAAGTGCGCCGACTCCAACTAGCGATATACATCATTCCCCGATGATCGAAGTTAACGAGCAGGTCGATGTCGAGGCACCGCCGCGCGCCGTTTGGGACCTGCTGTCGAACCCACGCGCGGTCGTCGATTGCGTGCCCGGGGCGAGCCTCGGCGAACAGCAGGAAGACGGCCGTTACGATGCTACGGTCACGGTCAAGTTCGGGCCTGCCAAGGTCACCTTCAAAGCCAAGGTCGCGCTCGAATTCGATGCGGCCGCGATGACCGGCAAGGTGAGCACGACCGGCAAAGACACGCAGGGCGGCACGCGTATGAGCGGCTCGATGACTTTCAAAGTCCTGGAACGAGCCGAGCCTCCTTCAGGCTCGACCGTGCCGATAGAAGCCGCAGTCGAAGTCACGGGCAAGCTCGCGATGCTGGTCGAGAGCGGTGCGAAATTGGTCGTGAAGCGCATGACGACGGAGTTTTCCGAACGGCTCGCAGCGCGCTTCGCCGGCCCGAGCGGAACGCCGCTGACGGCTGCAGATAACAACCCAGGGAGAGCAGATTAATGAAGGTTTACCAGCGACTGGCCCAGTCATTCAAGGCCGAAGGCCTGTCCGCCGTTTTCGGCATCATGGGCGACGCCAACATGTATTGGTACAGCGAGCTCGACAAGCTCGGAGTCCAGCTTCTGGAAGTGCGCCACGAAGGCGCCGGCCTCGGCATGGCGGACGGCTGGGCGCGCTCGACGCACACGCCTGGAGTTGCCAGTGCGACGTGCGGGCCGGGCACCACTCAGCTCGCGACCGCGTTCGTCGTTGCGGCCCGCGCCGAATCGCCGCTGGTCGCGTTCTGCGGCGAGCATCCGACCGTGGACGACGGCTACAACCAGCGATTCGACAACCGGGGTTTCGCGGCCGCCTGCGAGACGGGCTTCGTGCGGCTCAACTCAGCCGAGAGCGCGGACGACGTGGTGCGCAAAGCCTTCTATCTCGCGCGGCTCGAATCGCGTCCGATCATGTTCAGCGCGCCGATGGACATCCAACAGAAGACGTGGGACGACGACGAACCGTATCAACCGTCGTCCACGATCATGCCGAAGCGTGCGGCCGGCCCTGATGAGGCTTCGCTCCAGCGCGCGCTCGAGCTGATTGCGTCGGCCAAGCGCCCCGTGATTGTCGCGGGACGCGGCGCACGGTGGTCTGGGGCGGGCGACGCCATACTGAAGCTCGCGGAACGCTCGGGTGCGCTTATCGCGACCTCACTCATGGCAAAAACGTGGCTCAGTAAAGACCCTTTTCACATCGGCGTCTCGGGGCTCTATGCGACGAAGACCGCGATCAATCTGCTGCAGGAAGCCGACGTCGTCATCGGCGTGGGCGCGAGCCTCAACCGTTACACGACCGAGCACGGCTACCTCTACCCGAACGCGAAGTTTGTCCACCTCGACACCAAGCCGCACGTGCTGATGGGTAACTCACGCTCGTCCGACATCTACATCCAGACGGATGCGAAGCTCGGCATCGAAGCGCTCGAAGCGGCGCTCGCGAAGCAGAACTTCAAGCAGACCGGCTATCGCACGGCGGAAGTGAAGAAGAAGCTCGTCGGTCACTTCCGGGACACCAAGGACTATCCGATCGAAGACGGCAAAGTCGATCCGCGCGAGGTGGTCGCAACGATCGACGAGACCGTGCCGACGACGATCAGTCTGCTGACGGGCAGCGGCGCGACTGGAGGTTTCTCTAACATCCTCTTCACGAAGGAGCGGCCGCTCGTCATGGCGAGCCACTTTTTCGGCTGTATCGGCCAGATGATGCCTGCGGCGATGGGTGCCGTGGTCGCTTCGGGCTATAAACCGCACGTGCTGGTCGACGGCGACGCGAGCGTCATGATGCACCTCGCCGAATTCGACACGATGGTGCGCTACAAGATGCCGCTCCTGATCGTCGTCCTCAATAACGAAGCGCTCGGCTCGGAATACTACAAGCTCGACGTGCACAAAATGGACAAGGAGCTTTCGGTCGTCAAGACGCCGGACCTGGGCAAGGTCGCGCAGGCATTCGGCGGCAAAGGCAAGCTCGCGACGTCCATCGAGGACGTGCAGAAAGCCGCTCAGGAGTGGGCCGCGAATCCGTGTCCGATGATCATCGATGTGCGCATCGAACGCGCAGTGGTGACGCTGCCTTATCGCCGCATCCACTACGGCAGCGACGAGTAAAGCAGTGACGACGTTCGCCGACTTCTTTCGGCGATTGCTGCCCTCGGTGGCGGCGCTCGCCGCCGCGAGCGTCGCGCTGGCGCAATCATCCAGCGCGCTCCTGCCGTTCGCCAGCGAGGAAACCAAGGCGCGCATCGACAAAGAGTATTTCGCAGCCGGAAAACAACACAAGGCGCTCGCGCTGACCGAAGCCGGCGCCTCTCATTTCGTGCAGGGACGGGCGACGCTCGACGAAGCGATCGCGATGACGCTCAGCCAGTGTCAGGACCGCAACACGCGCAATCCATGCTTTATCGCGGCGGAAGACAATCAGCTCGTCGTGCAGTCGCGTTACACGCCGGACGCAATTCAGAAAGGTGCGCTGGAGCTCTTGCGACGCACGCCGCTCGCGATGGAATCCTACTTCGACGAGGAGCGCGACGCGGGTGTGCCGCCGACGAAAGCGTTCCGGACGCGTGAGGCGCACGCACCGACGCCGACAACGGTCCCCGGGGCGAAAACAATCAGCACGCGCGCACTCGCCGAAATGCTCAAGAATTCGAAGCCGGTGCTGATCAACGTGCTCGATTGGAAAGAAGGCGCTTTCGCGATTCCCGGCACGCTCTGGATCCAGGGGCTCGGAAAGCCGCTGGGTCCGCGCGAATCGGCGGAATTCAAGACGCTGCTCGCTCAGGTCGCGCCCGACAGAAGCACGCCTATCGTCGTGTACTGCCTGTCATGGGAGTGCTGGATGTCGTACAACGCGGCGCTCACGATCCGGCAGCTCGATTTCACCAACGTCTACTGGTACCGCGGCGGCCTCTTCTCGTGGAACCAGGCAGGTCTGCCGGTGGTGCGGGCGAAACTCTACAAGCAGCTCTAGGCTTCGAGCGCGCAAGTACTTACTCGTGCCTGGTCGATCGGCGACAGTGGCGCGGCAGCTCGTAGAATGTCGTTTCCGATCGAGTCTGCAGCCCATGGCCGAGCGCTTTTCGACACCTGTTCGCGATCTCTATTTTCGTTTTGCGACACGCGACGACGTCGACTTATTGCTGGCGCTGATCCGCGAGCTTGCCGAGTTCGAGCATCTGCTCGATCACGTGAGCGCAGATGCGGCTACGTTGTCAGAGGAGCTTTTCGGAACGCGGCGTGTGACCGAAGTCGTCATTGCCGAGCTGGAAGCGGAGCCCGTGGGCTTTGCCGTGTTTTTCCACAATTTCTCGACTTTCGTCGGACGCAAAGGCCTGTATCTGGAAGACCTCTACGTGAGGCCGCACGCGAGAGGCAGAGGCGTCGGGCGCTGGCTCGTGTCCTTCGTCGCGAGTATCGCGGTCGAGAGAAACTGCGGACGTTTCGAATGGGCGGTGCTCGACTGGAATACGCGCGCAGTCGATTTCTATCGTGCGTTGGGCGCCGTGCCGATGAGCGATTGGACAGTGCAGCGCGTAACGGGTGACGCGCTCCAGCGGTTGGGGCAGGACGTTTTTCCGAAAGTGGAATGAATCAGCGGCGCTGGACTGCGGCTCCGGGCGCCTGAAGCGCACTATTCCGATGAAGACTCTTTCGCGAGTATCTTGGACACGCCCAGCACGAGGTCGCGCCGCCGCTCGTTTTCGGCTTTCCACGCGACGTAGCCGTGCTGAGCGGCGTCGTCGGCGCATTCCTTCAACGTCTTGAAAGGAGCCGCTGATGTTTCTTTGGTGTTGTCGGCATGCACGACGGTCCAGAGCCATCCGTCGTCGGTCGTTTCGAAGTTCCACTGGCTTCGTCGTTGTTCCACGATAGTATCCGCAATAGAAAAGGCAGGGTCGCTTTAGCAAGCTGTGTACCGTATCTTCGGACAGTATCCGGTGGAACACAAGCATCGACTGATATGTCACCCTCAAACGCCCAGCAACGGTGCGCATTCGGTCGAAGTAAGCCTGCGCAAAGTGAACGAGAGCCTGGAGGTCACATACACCATCGCCGGTCTGGACCATGTGCGTGTCCCGGAACCGCGCCCGCCGCGCCCGGCGGAACGGCTGTGGGAGCACACATGCTGTGAAATGTTCGTGAGATTGAGCGGCGCCTTTGCGTACCACGAGCTGAATTTCGCGCCTTCGGGCGAGTGGGCCGCTTACGCATTCGAGCATTATCGCCGCGGCGCGCAGGCCGCGATCGACGCGTTGGATCCCGAAGTGAGCGTGCGCCGCGTGCCGGGCGCGCTCGAGCTGAGTGCAAGAATGCGCCTCGATCGGCTCTCGCCGGCCTACTCGAACGCCAAGCTCGCGATCGCGCTGGCCGCGGTCATCGAGGACGAGGACGGCACGCTGTCTTATTGGGCGCTCGTGCATCCGCCTGGCAAGCCCGATTTCCACCATTCGGATGCCTTCGCCCTGAAGCTCGATGAAATTCGGAATTGACCGGTTGCTGGAGGATGCGTCGCTGCGCAAGCCGCTTGCGGGCCGGCGCGTGGCGCTGCTCGCGCATCCCGCATCGGTCACGCGCGACTGCGTGCATACGCTCGATGCGCTCGCCGCGCTCGATGGCATCGATATGACCGCGGCGTTCGGCCCTCAGCACGGTTTGCGCGGGGACAAGCAGGACAACATGATCGAGTCGGCGGATTTCACCGATCCGGTGCATGGCATTCCGGTATTCAGCCTTTACGGCAACGTACGCCGTCCGACGCCGCCGATGATGGACGCGTTCGACGTTCTCATCGTCGATCTGCAGGATGTCGGTTGCAGGATTTACACGTTCGTTACCACTCTTCGGTATGTGCTCGAAGCGGCGGCGCAGCACAAGAAACAAGTCCTCGTGCTCGACCGGCCCAATCCGGCGGGCCGTCCCGTCGAAGGGCTCACGCTTCGCAGCGGCTGGGAAAGTTTCGTCGGTGCCGGGGCGCTGCCCATGCGTCACGGGTTGACGCTGGCCGAGCTTGCGGTCTGGTTCGTGCGCACGCTCCGACTCGATGTCGATTGCGAGATCGTGACGATGGACGGGTGGAAGCCTGAGAGCGCGCCGGGATATGGCTGGCCGCTCGGCGAGCGTGCGTGGGTGAATCCGAGTCCCAACGCGCCCAATCTCGGCATGGTCCGATGCTACGCGGGCACGGTGATGCTCGAAGGCACGACATTATCCGAAGGACGCGGAACGACGCGGCCGTTGGAGCTCTTCGGCGCGCCCGATCTGCACCCGGCCGCACTCGTCGCAACCATGGAGTCGCTCGCGCCGGAGTGGATGAAAGGTTGCCGCATGCGCGCGTGCTGCTTCGAGCCGACTTTCCACAAGCACGCCGGCAAGCTCTGCGCCGGATTGCAGATTCACGTGGACGATGCGGCCTACGATCACGACGCTTTTCGTCCGTGGCGTTTTATGGCGCTCGCCTTCAAGGCGCTGCGGACATTGCGCCCGGACTATGACTTGTGGCGCGATTTTGCGTACGAGTACGAGCGGGAACGCCTTGCGATCGACGTCATCAATGGCAGCGAAGTGCTTCGTGCGTGGGTAGACGATTTCGCCGCCGCTCCCGCCGATCTCGATGCGATCGCGGCTGCCGACGAGGCGGCCTGGCGCGAGGAGCGGGACTCGCTGCTCTTGTACCGTTGATGCGAGGCGCGGGAGGAGATGCCGATGGTGATCGCCCGCGCACCCAGGCCCGGGTCGCTATCGTCGCACCCCGATTCGCGCGCCGGGGCTGATTCGGCGAAAGGGGTGGGGCCGGACCGCCCGGATCGAATTTCTCTAGTTAAAGCAGGCGCTTCGGGTTATGCTTCGGTCTTGACGAGCACCGCGGGGAGCGGTGAAATCCGCCGCAATCAAAGCCTATAAACGCGGTTGGGAGACAACATGGCAATCACCGTCGAAAAGCCGGTCCCGCACGGGTACGTTGACGATCGCCCGGAGCTCGCGATCGTCGATCGGGTCAATTCGCCCGACCAGCTGCGTCAGACGCTTAAAAGACAACGCGCCGTATCCACGATGAAGCTCGGCACGCGGCTGCTCGAGCTGAAGCTCATCACGAACGAACAGCTGAACGCCGCGCTGCAGGTTCAGAACACCGACTCCCGCCGCCATCTGGGCGAGATCCTGTTCGATCTCGGCCTGGTCTCGAAGCGTCAGCTCGATCAGGTCCTTTGCGAAAAGCTCGGGATTCCGCTGATCGAGCTCGCGCAGTTCAAGATTGAGCCGGAAGTCTTGCGCCTGCTCCCGGAAGATCTCGTCCGGCAAAGCGGCGTGCTTCCGCTGTGCCGCATCGAAGGGAAGCTCGTCGTCGCAGTGTCCGATCCGCTCGATAGCGAACCGCTCGAGCGCGTGCGTTTCCGCGTGCAGACCCCCGTGATTCCGGTGATGGCCCCGCGTGAGGAAATCGAGCAGGCCATCCGCATTCACTACAAGACCGACACGCCCATCCGCGAAGCGCAGCCGCTCTCGCGGATAATAAAAGTCGACACGCGCAGATTCGATGCCGACCGCGACACGACACCTCTCGATGAGCTCGACAGCTCGGTCGTGCGGCTGGTGAACAAGATCATCACCGATGCTTATTCTTCCGGTGCGTCGGACATCCACGTCGATGCAAGCTCGGGCACTGAGCAGGTGTCGGTGCGCTTTCGGACCGGAGAGGAACTCTCCGAATACACGCGCCTGCCGGGAACTCTGCGAGCGGCAATCGCGACACGCATCAAGACGATGGCCGGAATCGATATATTCGAGCGCCGCCGTCCGCAGGAAGGCCGCATCGATGCGATCGACAACGGCCCCACGAATCTGCAGCTGCGCGTCATCACCGTACCTACGTCCGACGGGAATGAAGATATCGCGATCAAGCTCGTACCCACGCGCGAGCTGCTGGCTATCGACAAGCTCGGCATGAGCACCGATGTTGCGGAAAGCGTGGGGCACCTCGCCGCTCTGCCCGAAGGCCTGTTGCTGATCGCCGGCCCGGCGGGCAGCGGCACGACTACGACTGCATACGCCGTAATGGATCTCATCAATGCGGCCGACAGGAAAATCTGGACAGTCGAGAATCCCGTCGAGCAGACGCGCAGCGCGTGGAGCCAGATCGAAGCGAACGCGAAGACCGGTTGGGACTATGCCGCGATCATGGAAACCGTCGTGCGCGCAGATCCCGATGTCGTCATGGTCGGCGAGATGCGCAACCGCGAAACGGCGGCGCTCGCCGTGGAGGCTGCGCTCAATCACAGTCTGGTAGTGGCTGCAATGCGCGGCAACAGCGCGGTCGAGGCTGCTGCGCGGATACTCGATATGGGCGTGGATGCGTTCAGCCTGGCCGATGTAATCGTGGGCGTGATCGCCCAGCGCCTCGCGCGCCGGCTCTGCGGAAGTTGCCACATCAGCCGGCCGCTGACGCCTTCGGAGCTCGAAGGGCTCATCCAGGAATATTGCCAGGGCACGCAACTGCGCCCCACACAGGTTCGCGTCGAGTGGACGCAGCGTTACGGGAGCGCGCTCGAAGTGCACGGCGCGAAAGGCTGCGAGCTCTGCGGCGGAACCGGTTATCACGGACATATCGGACTCTACGAGCTCTTGCGCTCGGGCCCGGCGATGCACTCGCTTATCATGCAGCGGCGGCCCACGAACGAGCTTGCTGCCGCCGCGATGCAAGGCGGTATGCGCACGCTCAAACAGGACGGCATCGACAAAGCGCTCGCCGGTCTCAGCGACATGCGCGAGATACGCGCAGTCACCGTCTGACTGTTTTTTCCCGTGGCAGGCGGGATAGTCGAAGGAGACACCTTTGCAGTACGAATCGCAGCTTGCCGAGACCACGCTGCTGCGCGGTCACGAAGGCGACCCGATCGACGCTTATCTTGCGCGGCCGCTCGGCGCCGGACCGTATCCGGGCATCGTTGTAATCCATCACATGCCCGGCTGGGACGGATCTCACAAGGAGATCGCGCGCCGCTTCGCGCATCACGGCTATGCGGCGATCCTGCCCAATCTCCAGTTTCGCGAAGGCAAAGGCACGCCTGAAGAGAACAGCGCCAGCGTGCGCGCGGCCGGAGGGATGCCGGACGATCGCACGATGGGCGACGTGCAGGCGGCGATCGATCGTTTGCGCCTGCTGCCCATCCTGAACGGCAAAGTCGGCGTGATCGGCTATTGCTCCGGAGGCCGCCAGGCGTATCTCGCTGCCTGTACGCTCAAGGGTATCGACGCGGCGGTGGCGTGCTACGGCGGCGGCGTCGCCGCCAAGCCCGAAGAGTTGACGCCACGCCAGCCGGTCGCGCCGATCGACTTCACGAAAAACCTCCAGTGTCCGCTTCTCGGTCTGTTTGGCATCGAGGACGCGCGGCCCTCACCCGCCGACGCCGCGAAGACCGAGGAAGCGCTGAAGCGCTACGAGAAGACGTACGAATTCCACACGTACGAGAACGCCGGCCATGCCTTCTTCGCGGTCGACCGTCCGCAATACCGCGTGCACGCCGCGGTGGACGGCTGGAAAAAGGTATTCGCGTGGTTCGATAAATATCTGAGTTGACTGCGATCGCGACGCGCGGCCTCAAGACGACGGCCGGGCTGACCGTTGCCGCTCTCGGTGTCGTGTACGGCGACATCGGCACGAGCCCGCTCTACGCGTTCAAAGAAGCTTTCGCAGGAACGCACCCGCTGCCCTTGTCCCGCGAGAACATACTGGCGGTGCTGTCGATGATGTTCTGGGCGGTGACCCTCATCGTCTCGCTCAAGTACGTGACGCTCATGCTGCGCTACGACCATCGCGGAGAGGGCGGCGTGCTCGCGCTGCTGACTTTCGCGATGCGTTCGACCGAAAAACGCAAGCGCATGAATGTAGCTGTAATCACGCTCGGCGCGGTTGCCGCATCGCTTTTCTACGGCGATGCGATCATCACGCCGGCGATCTCGGTGCTCTCAGCGGTCGAAGGATTGTCGGTTGCGACGCCGCGTTTCGAGCACTGGATCGTTCCTATTGCCATAGCGGTGCTGTTCACGCTGTTCATCGTCCAACGCCGCGGTCCTGCACGCATCGGCCGCGTCTTCGGGCCGGTGATGATCTTCTGGTTTCTGGTTCTGGCGACGTTGGGCTCGATCAGCATCGCGCAGACTCCAGGTGTGCTTGCCGCATTGAATCCGGCCTACGCGGTCACCTTCGCGCTGGAACGGCCGGGGCTCGCGTTGCTTGCGCTCGGCGCGGTCTTTCTGTGCCTTACGGGCGCGGAAGCGCTGTATGCCGACATGGGGCATTTCGGCAAGTTACCGGTGCGTGTCGCGTGGTATACGCTCGTGTTCCCTTCACTCATGCTGAATTATTTCGGTCAGGGCGCGCTCGTCATGCGCGATCCGAATGCTGCGAAGAATCCGTTCTTCCTGCTTGCGCCCGAGCCATTGCTGCTGCCCCTGGTGGTGCTCGCCACATGCGCGGCCATCATTGCGTCGCAGGCGACGATCTCCGCTGCCTACTCGGTGACGCAGCAGGCCTCACGTCTCAATTTTCTCCCGCGCCTGCGCGTGCTGCACACGTCCGACGTTGCGCAGGGACAGATCTACGTGCCGCTCGTGAACTGGCTGATGCTGCTCGGCACCGTTTCGCTCGTGCTCGGCTTCGGCTCGTCCAGCGCGCTCGCCGGTGCGTATGGCATCGCAGTGAACGGAGACATGATCATCAGCTCGATACTGCTCGTGATCGTGCTCATTTACATGCCTGGGCGCGCGAAGTACGGCGTGCTCGCGGCGATCCTCGTGTTTCTCGCGATCGAAGCGACGTTCCTCAGCTCCAACATTACTAAAATCATGGCGGGCGGGTGGTTTCCTCTTGCGCTCGGCTCGGTCATTTTCATCGTGCTGAGCACGTGGCGGCGCGGGGTCGAGTTACTGCAGGCGCGGCGCGCGGTGCAGCCGGAGGCGCGTGAGGATAACGTTCAGTTGAGCCTGAGCGCCGCGGTCCGCATACCGCGCACCGGTGTCTTTTTCAGCGCGCGGCGGACCGGTTATCCGACGGCTTTCCTGCACAACCTGAAGCACAACATGGTGCTGCACGAGAAGACGCTGTTCGTCACGGTGGAATTCATCGACGTGCCGTACGTCGACGATTCCGAGCGCCTGGACATCGAACGACTCGGCGAAGGCACGTGGCGACTGATCGCGGTCTTTGGGTTCAGGGAAGATCCCGATACGAGCCGCATATTCAAGCTCGCCGCGCGGCGCGGCATACGCATCGACCCCAACACGACCTCGTTCTTCACGAGCAAGGCCGACGTCGTCTCGGTGAGCAGGCCGCGAGGCCTGGGACTGCGGCGCAAGCTCTTTATCTGGATGCTGCAGAACTCGCCCACCGTAGCCGATTATTTCCAGCTGCCGCCCGACCGCGTGGTCGAGCTCCGGACCCAGATGGGCGTGTAAGAGCTCCAAAGGGTGAAGGAGGATCGAGGACCTCCTTCGCACTCAAAGCGGCATCACTTCTTCTTGTCTTTGGTGTCCTTACCCTTCGCGTCTTTGACGTCGATGTCGGTCGCCGTCATGTAATACTCGACCGTAACTTTCGAGCCTTTCTTCAGCTCACCCGTGACCTTGGTGGCTTTGTCACGCTTCAGCTCCCACTTTTCCTTGCCTTTCTCCACGACGATTTTGCTGTCGGTGACTTCGAGCACCGGGCCCGTGACCTGATAGGCCAAGGCGGCAGGCGCAGCCAGCATCAGCACGGCGAACACTGCGGTGGAACGTTTCATTTCTCTCTCCTTTATGTACTGCGACCAACGACGTTGAAACCGGCGAATCTTTTGCAACCAGCTGCTAGACCGCGAGCCGGTAGACCCGCGCGGCGGTATCGCGATAGAGCGCCGCCTTGTCCGCCGCCGAGTAGTTTTGCGTAATACGCTTCATCGCATTCCACAGGACGCCATAACCGCACGTCTGCTTGTCCACCGGAAAGTTGCTTTCCATCATGCAGCGCGCCGGCCCGAACGCTTCGATGCACGTCTCGACGTACGGACGCCACGCTGCGGCCAGCTCTTCGGACGAGGGCGGCACGTCGCGCAAATGAAAATCCCAGTTGCAGTACAGCATCCCGAGCCCGCCGAGCTTCACGTGCAGGTTCGGAAACTGCGCGAGCTCGCGTATGTGATTGCGCCAGACCCCAAACACCTGCTCGCGATTTCCGTCATGCGGGGGCAGTCCGAGCAGACCGCCCACGTGGTTGAGTATCACCGTCGTTTCCGGAAACACGCGCATGAGATCGACGGTATCGGGCAATTGGGGATGGAACTGCCACGACTCGAACGAAAGTCCGAGCAGCCGCAGGCGCGCGAAGCCCTTGCGGAAAACCGGATCCAGCACCTGGTGCTGCGGCACTTCGCGCCGCCCGAATTTCGCCGCGTTGCCGGTATCCCAGCACACGCCGTGGCGGATACCGCGCAGCCGCCCGTTGCCGGCGGCGATTAATCCTTCGAGTATCGGCTGCACGCGCTCCCCGAGCGTGAGGTCGGCATGCCCGACGATGCCTGCGCAGAGACGCGTCTTGCCGTAGCGCCCGCTCGCGCTCATCGCCGCGATGCCGTTCACGAACTCGACTTCTCCAACCGGCCGCATCTCGCGCGGGCCTTCGGCGCGGTACATGGCGCCCGCTTCGATGAACACCGTTGCGAGTATGTTGTGGCCGCTCTCGACGTCTTCGCGCAGCTCGTCGATCAGGTAGCGCCCGCGCTCGTCGTTCCACACGTGATGGTGCGGATCGACGATCGGCAGATCGGGTTCGAGCGGCGCTTCCTGCCGCTGCTTCGTCCACGCGTCGAGCTCGGCCAGCTTACGGTAAGCGTTGCCCTTGAATTCATAGGGCTGCGCCATGCTAGTGCGCTTCCGCCGGCGACTTCTGCCCGATCCTGAAGCCGTAGAGCTTGGCCGCGTTGGTGCACGTCATCTTGATGCGATCGGCTTCGGAGACGCCGACGAAGTCGTGCTCGATGCTCTCGCGCGAGCGTGGCCACGTGGAATCGGTATGCGGATAGTCCGAGGACCACATCAGGTTCTCGACACCCATGGATTCGCGGTTGAACACACCCACGCGATCCATGATGAACGACGCCGAAACGTTGCGGTGAAAATATTCGCTCGGTTTCAATTCAGTGTGTATGCCGTTTTGTTTCGCATAGCGCTCGTGGCCGCGGTCGACGCGCGCGAGCAGCCACGGCAGCCATCCGGTGTCGGCTTCCGCGAGCACGAGACGCAGGCGCGGATGCCGGTCGAAGAGGGGGCTGGTCAGCATCTCGCCCAAAGTGAGCATCACTTCCATGGGATTCTCGGGGTATCGCGCCGCACCCCGCGTTTCCCGGTTGAAACGGTAGTTCGGCTTGCGGTTGCTGGTGAGCGTATGGATGCTGATCGGCGCGCCGATGTCCGCCGCCGCCGCCCAGAACGGCTCGTACAGCGCGTCGCTGTACTCGGTGCCTTCGGGTGGGACGACGGCGATCATCGCGCCGCGCAAGCCCCGTTTCGTCCAGCGCTGCAGCTCCTTCACCGCATGGTCGATGTTGTACATGGAGATGAGGGCGAGCCCCACCAGCCGGTCGGGCGCCGCGCTGCACATTTCCGCGAGCCACTCGTTGTAAGCGCTGAACGCCGCTTCCTGAAGCTCGGCGTCCGGTATGTTGTAGAGCTGCATCGCATAAGTTGCGTACAACACTTCGCCTGAAACGCCGTCGATGTCCTGATCCTTCAGCCGCTGGACCGGATCGTATCCGCCCGGCCGCAGGTCCTTGTGATGGACGTCTTTGAACTTGACGAGGTCTTCCTTCGGCACGCCCGTGGCCGCGATGCTGGTGATGGATCTGGGATTGGTGATGCCCTCGCAGACGAACCACGTGCCGGGCTTACCCTGCCAGTCCGAGATGAATCGCGGTCCCCGTTCGCGGAATTTCTTGTCCATCCGCGTCTCCCACAGGTTCACGGGTTCGAATACGTGCGAGTCCGCGGAAATGATCGTCTTCTCGGGCATGGCCATAACTCCTCCGGCTTAACGCTTGATGGGGTCCGCTTCGGTTTTATACGGTCGTGACTCTCGGGAGATGTTAACGCAGCGGTGGTCCTGTTGACAGGCGTATTCATCCTTCCTACAGTCTCCTCGCGCCAATCGCGGCTCACCCAATGGAGGGCATCGTGAATAAGAAACAGGCGGTCTCGTACATCTCTCTAATCCTTGGCCTCTTTCTGTTCCCGACCGCACCGGTTGGGGCGCAATGCAAGCTCGGCGTCCCGGCCATAAAAGTCGGCGCGCAGGGCGCGGCCTCGGGCCCGCACTCGGACTACGGCCGCCAGATCGAGATGGGGGCGACGATGGCGATGGAGGAAATCAATGCCTCCGGCGGCATTCTCGGCTGCAAGATCGACGTGCGCTTCATGGACGACGAGAACAAGGCGGCCACCGGCGTCAAGAATGCGCGCTTGCTGATAACGGACTGGGGCGCGAACTTCCTGGTGGGCACTGATTCGAGCGGCGTCGCCATGGCCATCGGCCCCGTGCTCGCGGAGCTGAAGCATATTCAGTTCTTCACGCATGCGGCGACGCATCGGCTGACCGAAGAGCTGGTCGCTGCAAAAGGCATCAAGGAAATCGTCCGGGTGAGCGTTCCGGTCTATCAGGACGCGATCATCGCGGCGCTGATCTTCAAGGACCGCAAGGACATCAAGCGCTGGGCCAACATCGGCGCGGATTACGAGTACGGCTACGTGTCATGGAATCTGTTCAAGGAGACGCTTAGAAAATACCGGCCGGACGTCGAGTTCGTGGGTGAAGCGTGGGCGCCTTTCCTCACGCTGGATTTCTCGCCTCACATCGCGGCGGTCATGGCGCAGAAGCCGGACGCGATTTTTGCGACGCCGTGGGCGGGTGAGGCCGTGCAGCTCTTGCGCCAGTCTCTGGGCCAGGGCGTTTTCGATAACGTGCAGGTCTGGTGGCAGGCGATGGGCGGCTCGGTCGACGTGCTCGAGGGAATTACCGCCGAAGTTCAAAAAGACCGCTTCAAAGGAAAGCTCTGGGCAACCGCGCGCTATATCCACAACTGGCCCGACACTGCAGACAACAGGGCTTTCATCGATCGCTTCAGGAAACGCTGGAAGCGGTTTCCCAATTACTCCGCGGAGACCACGTATTCCGCTTTCTTCATCATGAAGGCCGCGGTCGAGAAATCGCAAAGCCTGGATACCGCGAAAGTGCTCGAGGCCATGAAAGGCATGCAGATCCGAAACCCGGGCGGCACGCGGGTCTTCAGGTCCGAAGATCAGCAATTCATTTACAACGTTCCGGCCGGCCGTCCGATGATGGATCCGAAGTACCCGATTCCAGTCCTCGGCGACCTGAAGGTATTCCCCGCCAAGGACTATTACCGGCATCCGCCTTTCACGCCGGTCTCGGCGACGAAATAAATATTCCGGCAACGTACGCGTAGCCTGAACGCGGGCCCTCTCTCGCCCGATGGATAATTTCGCCTTCCAGGGTCTCATCGGCCTCTCGCTGGCGATGTACCTGTGGCTGATCTCGGCCGGACTCACGATCATCTTCGGCGTGCTGCGGATCGTGAATTTCGCGCACGGCAGTCTCTTCATGGTCGGCGCCTATCTGGGCTATACCTTCTATGGCCAGATGGGATTGCCGTTCGGGCTGGCGATCATCCTGAGCCTCCTCGGGACAGGGCTCCTCGGCTACGTCATGGAGCGCGTATTTCTCAGACGCATTTACGGAGTCGACGAGGCCTACCAGCTCCTGCTCACCTTCGGCTTCATCCTCATCCTCGACGACGCGGTCAAGATTATCTGGGGCGGCGTCTTCAGGATTCCACCGATTCCCGATTTCCTGGATGGCGCGTGGCCCGTGTTCGGCAGGTCCTTCCCGATTTACAACGTGTTCGTCATTGCCGTGGGCCTCGTCGTCGCCGTTGTTTTATGGGCGCTCTTCGAGAAGACGTGGTGGGGAAGAATTGCGCGCGCGACTGCAGCCGATCGCGAAATGGCGAGCGCCATCGGCATCAACGTCCCGCGCGTTTTTTCCGGTGTGTTCGTCGTGGGGGCCATGCTGGCCGCATTGGGCGGCGCCATCGGAACACCGGTGCGCGTAACGGCACCTGGAATCGGATCGGCGATGATCATTCAGGCTTTCATCATCACGGTCATCGGTGGATTGGGAAATCTCAAAGGCGCATTCGTGAGCTCCCTCATCGTCGGCGTGCTGAGCGCGTACGGCACGCTCTACTTTCCGGTGTTCGAGCTGTTTTTCATTTTTGTGATCATGGCAGTCGTCCTTCTTATCCGCCCGCAAGGGCTGTTCACACGGTGAGCTGACCATGAGCAGCCGCGTATCTCCGCGCATCCTGGCGCTGCTCATCGTTCTGCTGTTGGGACTTTTCCTGCTGCCGTGGCTCGCCGGACGCTATCCGATCTACCTCGTGATGCAGATCCTGATCCTCGCGGTGTTCTCGCTCGGCTTCAATCTCCTCTTCGGCTACACGGGGCTGCTCTCGTTCGGCCACGC
>DATLEF010000169.1:0-3289 GCA_035525455.1 Burkholderiales bacterium | reverse complement strand
TATTTGCCCGGCGCGATCTCGGTTTGCTTCACTTCGTACACGTCGGGATGGCCTATGCGCACTTCCTTGTGGTGATGCTGCATGAGCGGGCCGAAAATCTCGCCCGCGGCCGCGAACTGCGCCGGCGTAAGCTTCTGGCCGCGGAAGACGAGCACGTGATATTTCGCGAAGTCCGCGTTGATTTGTTTCTTCACCTCGTCGCTGACGGGACGGGAGAGATCGAGGCCGATGATTTCGGCGCCGGTCTCGTGGCTGGTCATCGGGTTGATCTTGTAATCGCTCATTGCTTCCTCCAATGATGTTCACGCGCTGGTGATCTTCGCACTTTTTCGCTGATACTATCGGGGCGTTCGGATTTTCCGCGCTGCCATCCCCCAGGAAATGAAAAGAGGCGTTCAGACCAACCGCTCGCGCGTCCGCATTGCGGTCGATATCGGCGGCACGTTCACCGACGGCCTTGCCGCGACGAGTCCCGGCGGACGCATCTGGGTCGCCAAGACGCTCACCACGCCGCGCGATCCCGGCGAGGCGGTGACAACCGTGATGGTCGACCTGCTGAAGCAGATGTCCGGCGGCAACGGCGCGCCGAACGGCAACGTATGCGAGGTTGTGCACGGCACGACGCTCGTCACGAATACGTTGATCGAACGCAAAGGCGCGCGCACGGGCTTGGTGGTGACCAAAGGCACGCGCGATGTGCTCGACATCGGGCGCGAATGGCGCTACGACCTCTACGACCTCAACCTGAAAATTCCCGAGCCGCTGTCGCCTGCGGACAAGCGGCACGAAGTCGACGAGCGCCTCGACGCGCGGGGTGACGTCGTCACGGCACTCAGCGACGCCGAGCTCGACCGCCTCATGAGCAATATCGCCGCGCTCGACGTCGACGCAGTTGCGGTATGTTTGCTGCACGCTTACGTGAACGACGCGCACGAAAAGAAAATCGCGGAGGCGATCCGCAAGCGCTTTCCGAAGCTCGCCGTGTCGGTGTCCTCGGGAATCGCGCGCGAAATTCGCGAATACGAGCGCATGTCGACGACTGTGGCGAACGCGTACGTGCAGCCGCTCGTCGCCGAATATCTGCAGCGGCTCGACCAGCGTGTTCACGATCTCGCGCCGAAAGCGCCGCTGCGCATCATGGTTTCGAGCGGCGGCTTTACTTCGGGCGCTGCCGCAGCCGAGACGCCGATCCTGCTGCTGGAATCGGGTCCCGCAGGTGGCGTGCTCTCCGCGCTCAACACTGCGCGCGCGAACGGCATCGATCAGATACTCGCTTTCGACATGGGCGGGACGACGGCCAAAGCCTGTGTCGCAGTCGGCGGCGAGCCGCTTATCGCACACAGCTTCGAAGCCGCGCGCGTGCATCGCTTCAAGCGCGGCTCGGGCCTGCCGATGCTGATCCCGAGCATCGACCTGATCGAGATCGGCGCGGGCGGCGGTTCTATCGCGCACGTGAACGAGCTCGGGCTCCTCAACGTCGGGCCCGAAAGCGCGGGCGCCGATCCGGGTCCCGCGTGTTACGGCGCGGGCGGGGAGGGCGCGACGGTCACCGATGCCGATCTCGTGCTGGGCTATCTCAACGCCGACAATGTCCTCGGCGGCGAGATGAGGCTGCGGCGCGATCTCGCCGAAGCAGCGCTCGCGAAGCTCGCGACGCGGCTCGAGATGAGCACCACCGATATCGCCTGGGGCATATACAACATCGTCAACGAGAACATGGCGGCCGCGGCGCGCATCCATATTGCCGAGAAAGGCCACGATCCGCGCGAGTTCGCGATGGTCGCGACCGGAGGCGCGGGGCCGGTGCACGCCGTGGAAGTCGCGCGGAAGCTCCAGATACCGCGAGTGCTCGCGACGATCGCCGCGGGTGCGGGCTCGTGTCTCGGGCTGCTCGCCGCGCCCGCGCGCGTCGATCGCAGCTGGTCGAACCCAACTCTCCTGAAAGATATCGACTGGAAGCATCTGGCGAAGGTGTACGACGAGCTGCGCGCCGACGCGGGCCGCGAGCTCGAATCGGCGGGTGCGCGCAACGAGGCGCTGAAATGGTGGATAGGCGCCGAAATGCGCTATGCCGGCCAAGGCCATAACGTTTCGGTCACGCTGCCGTGGCACAAGATCGGTCCGTCGAGCGCGGCTATGCTCACCACTGAATTCGAAAAGCGCTACCGGCAGCTTTATGGCCATCTCGTGCCCAACGCGGCGCCGCAGGTGATCACGTGGCGTCTCACCGGGCGTTCGGTGGTGAAAAGCCATCGCTTCACGTGGGGCGATGCGCGCGTGTCGGCGAAGCCGGTCATGCGCGGCAAGCGCAAGATCTATCTCCCCGTCCGCCGCAAGTACGCGCCCGTGCCGGTGTATGACCGCTATTCTCTGAAGCCTGGGACGAAGCTCGCGGGGCCGCTCGTGCTCGAAGAGCGCGAGTCGACGCTGGTCGTGCCGGTGAAAGCGAACGTGAAAGTGCTTCCTGATTACACGGTGTCGATCGAGATCAAGGAGTTTTGATATGGCGCTCAGTACGATCCGTAAAAAGCGAAGCAGCAAGCCCAAGTTCGATCCGATCGCGCTCGAGATCCAGTGGAAACGCCTCGTCAGCATGGTCGACGAAGCGTCGACAGCCTTCATACGCACGTCGTTCTCGGTGCTGGTGCGAGAAGCGAACGATTTCGCGGTCGTGCTAACGGATGCGCAAGGCCGGTCGCTCGCGCAGTCGACGATGTCGATCGCGTCGTTCATCGGCAGCCTGCCCGCGACCGTCAAGCATTTCCTCGACGTTTTCCCCGCGCACACGCTGAAGCCGGGCGACGTGATGATCACCAACGATCCGTGGATGGGCACCGGCCACATCCACGACGTGAACATCGCGATGCCGATTTTTCACAAGGGCAAAATCGTCGCGTTCGCCGCCGTCGTCTCGCACATGCCCGACATCGGTGGGCGGCTGCGCAACGCGGGCGTGCGCGAAATTTACGAGGAAGGCCTGCAGATTCCGAGGCTCAAGCTGATCGACGGCGGCAAGCCCAATCAGACGCTGTTCGACATGATCGCGCAGAACGTGCGCGTGCCGGAGATGACGCTCGGCGACATCTGGGCGCAGGTCGCTGCGTGCAAGATGCTCGAAGAGCGCCTGCAGCCGCTCTTGCGCGATTCCGATCTCGACGCGCTCGGCGAAGAAATTCGAGGCCGCTCCGAGCGTGCGATGCGAAAAGCGATACGCGCGGTGCCCGACGGCGTCTATCACTCGCGTCTCGAGCACGATGGCTTCGAAGATCCGATCGTCATCAACTGCACG